>CAIVJW010000001.1 GCA_903906315.1 uncultured delta proteobacterium
ACGCATGGGGGCAAGTGGGCAGTGCGCTCGTCGAACTGCCCTCCGCGCGTCCTGGCACACTCGACCGTCGCCAGGCACGCGATTGCCGCTCTCGCTGTGCGGCCTATGCGAAATCGACGATGAAATGGCCGCCTCGTAGGCGTACGTCGATAGGGTGCCACCGTTGACGAAGCAGCCAGGCCGGACGCTGAGGTGCGCGCGCCCCGACGACACCTCGCACTCGTAGCGGACCACCACCGACGTCTTGCCCTCCTCCACGCGCAGGAGCGCGAGCTCGCGAGGCTCGATCGCCGCGGTGAAGGGGTGCAGCAGCGTGCCCTGCGTGCAGGCGCCGAGGAGCGGCGTGCGCGCAGGCATGCACGCGCCGGTGCCGAGGGCGAGGAAGGCGAGCGTCGCGCCCGCGGCAACCTCCCGACGCTCCCTGCGCGAACGGCACCCCGTCGACGACGATCTCACCGCCGTCCCACCGGAGCTTGCGCACGCACGCGGCCTCGACCGAGCCGATCACCTGCTCGGAGTGCGTGGTGAGGACGAACTGCGTGTTCGGGAACGCGGCGAGGAGCCCGCGCACGACGCGCGCCTGCCACGGCGGGTCGAGGTGCAGGTCGATCTCGTCGATGAGCACGACGGCCGCGGAGTTGGTGCCGCGACGCGGGTCGTCGAGGTCCGGGCTCGGGTTGAGCTGGACCATGCGCCACGCGACGTCCACGACCAGCGCGAAGTGCGTGCGATAGCCGTCGGAGAGCGCCGCGATGTCGAGCTGCTCGGGCCTGCCGTCGTCATGGACGAAGTCCACGAGCATCCGGATGGGCTTGGTCTCGACGCGGGGGCTGCGACACCCGATCTCTGCGCGCTCGACGGCGCGGCGCACCCACTCGAGCTCCGGCAGGCGGAACCCGAAGTCGCGCCGCCGCTCGCGCTCGCGGCGCTCCTCGTCTTCCATGAGACGGAACCACTCGAACACTGTCTTGAAGCGCGTCGTCGCGCGCAGCGACTCATCGAGCCCGGAGAAGCGCTGGATGACCTTGCGGAAGCCCCGCTCCCGCGCCGGCACCTCGACGCCTGCGCGCTCGTTGCCGTAGGCGGCGACGAAGGGGATCGGCTCGGTCTGCGCGCCCGGCTTCGCGTCGAGGGCGTCGAGGACGAGGGGATCGAGCGCGGTGTGCAGGGCCTTGGTGCCCGCTGCGGGTGGCGTTCGGCGGCGGTCTTGAGCGCTCCGACGGTGGGTCACGTCCCACACGAGGCCACCTGCCGCTTCGACGGTCACGCGCGCGAAGGGCCCCGCGACGCCCGCCTTCTCGCCGACCGCCTCCCGGTCCACGTACGGAACGCGGAGGTCCGCGGGGCGCAGGGTCCGACCCGCGACGCCGGGCACCCGCGCGGCCAGCGCCCCGAGGCCCATCGCCAGTGCGTCGAGGACGGTGCTCTTGCCCGCCGCGTTGGGCCCGAAGAACACCGTCACCCGCGGGTGCAGCGGGATCTTCGCGGAGCGGATCCCGCGAAACCCCTCGATCGTCATGGTCTGGATCGGCACGACTCGCACGGCTCGGCCTCCTCGTCCCGCTCGCAGCCCGACGGCCCGTTTACCTCAGGGCTGCAGGACGCGCGAGCGGCATCACGCCTCGTCGCTCGTCGCCGCCGCCTTCTTCCGCCCCCGCTTCGGCTTCTCGCCCTCCGCGTCGGCCTTCGGCGCCGCCGCCCGCCCGCGCCCCTTCGCCGCCGGCCGCCACCCCGCGAGCTTCGTGGAGCGTGAATCCATCGAGCGAGGCGCAGAGCGGCTTGTCGAAGGACAGCGCGCTCGTCGGCGCGGGCGGCAGGCCGCCCGTCCACTGCGGCGCGGCGGGCGGGGTCTGGCCGGAGACGGCCGAGGCGGCGAGGGCGTCCTCGGGATCCTTGGCGTCGTCGTCGTCCGCCTCGAGCTCGAGCAGGCCGGCGCGGCGACGGGGCCGGGGGGCGCGGTTCCGTCGAGAGCGATGACGGGGCAGCGCAGGAGTCCCGCGCGAGAGTCACTCCTGAGGTGCGGCATGAGGGGAACATGCCGCACCCGGAGGAGGAGGGCGCTACGCGCGAGCGGCGCCCGTCAACCGGCGGGCTTCGGGATCGCGAGCTCGGCGAAGGCGTCGTCGAAGGTGCCTGCGCGGAGCGCGTCGGACAGCTCGCGGTAGGCGCGAGCCCCTCCAGCGCGCGACGACCGCGAGCACGGCGCTCTTGCCGCGCGCCTCGCTGCTCGTCGGCCCCACGGGGGGATTCTCGTTCTCGGCCAGCGTCGGGCGCGGCGTGCGCTCGATCGACCCGAGCTACGTCACGCAGGACGTCGCGACGCCGTTCGCGTCGATCCTCGCGTACGAGGGCGGCGTCTCCTACGCCGGCGGGATCGGCCCGCTCGGCCTCACCGCGCGCTCGGTCGTCTTCCAGACGAAGGTCGACCGCGATCTCCTCTTCAGCGAGAGGGGGCAGCGTCGTACTGACCATCTCCGGCGAGGCCCTCGCCCTCGGCGGCTACCCGTTCCCCGCGGCGGCGGACGGCGTCGCCGTCGTCGACGGCTGGCAGCTCGACTTCGAGGAGCTCCTCGTCACCGTCGACAGGATCACCCTCTCCGAGAGCCCCGACCTCGACCCGGGCGACCAGTCCAGGACCGGCCCGGTCGTCGCCCAGGTGGACGGCCCCTGGGTCGTCGACCTGCACGAGGGCGGCCCGATCGCGGGCAAGGGCGGCGCCGACGAGCAGGCCGTCGAGCTCGCGCGGCTCGACGACCAGAACAAGAACGGCGGCGCGCCCTTCACCGCCGACACCCGCTACGCGTTCGGCTTCGACGTCGTCGCCGCGACGAAGGCCGCGAAGAACGTCAACCTCGACGCCCAGGGGCTCGCCGACCACGAGGAGATGCAGCAGAAGGGCTACTCGGTGCTCTACGTCGGCACCGCGACGTGGAAGGGCGAGGGCGCCTGCACACCCGCCGATCCCGAGCTCGACCGCCTGCCGAGGAAGGTGAAGCTCCGCCTCGGCTTCGCCGCGCCGACGGCCTACTCGAACTGCCAGAACCCGGACAACGACCCGGCCGACCCGCTCGGGGGCGAGGAGCACCTGCGCGGCGTGACCGTGCGGGCGAACCAGGCCGTCACAGCCCAGCTCACCCTCCACACCGACCACCCCCGCCCACCAAACCACCGCGAGGCCCCGCCCCGCGGCGCTCCCCGCCCACCAAACCACCGCGAGGCCCCGCCCCGCGGCGCTCCCCGCCCACCAAACCACCGCGAGGCCCCACCCACCGGGGTCCTGAGGCGGTTGCGTGGCCTCCGGGCCCCACCCGGTGGGGCCCGCCCGTGGTTTGACGGGCCCGAACCCCCACCCGGTGGGGCCCGCCCGTGGTTTGACGGGCCCGAACCCCCACCCGGTGGGGCCCGCCCGTGGTTTGACGGGCCCGAAGCCCCACCCGGCGGGGCTCGCCCGTGGTTTGACGGGCCGCCAGCGCTCCGCCGCGGCGCCTCGGCGTGGTCCCGTGGCCGCCCGGGCCTGCGCGGCGGCGTCGGCGGCGCGCGGCCTCGACAAGGTCCGCGACGGGCTGTCCGAGCTGACCGACGACGACGAGCCGAGGCCGACCCCGTCGCGCGACGTGACGGCTCCGCACCGCCTGCGACCCGCCCCGCGCCCGGCCCCGATCGGACCGCCGCGCTACCTTCGCGCCACCGTGGAGAAGCGCGCGTGCCCGCCCCCGCCGGAGCGGTTCGCCGCCGCGGGCCCCTGCGACCCGCGCGACCACCGAGCGCGTCGGAGAAGGACTGGGATCGACGCGATCCCGGCGAAGCCGCGCTCGAGGGTCGGGGCCCATGGGACCGCGCCGTTGCCAGCCCGAGTTCCCCCGCGCCCGCCAGCGGCGACGCTCCGCCGCGACGCGCCTACTTCTCGACCTTCGTGACGAAGTACTCGCTCGGCGAGCACCGGTACATCGAGTGCAGGTCCTGGCGGTAGGTGAGGGTGACGCGCGTGCCCTTCTTCTCGGCCTCGTGCAGCGCGACCACCACCGGGTTCGCGTCGGAGTCGTCGTCGACCGAGAACTCCCAGACCTCGTTCTGCAGCGGCGTGGCGCCCTGCACGGCCAGCTCGCCCGAGAGGTACTTGCAGTAGGGCGGGCCCTTCACCGACACCTTGCGGACCAGGCCCGATCGCGTGCCCTTCGAGTAGCCGCGGTACCACCAGTACTGGCCGCCCTTCCACAGGCCGACGATCAGCACGAGGGCGACGGGGACGAGGGCGAGGAGGAGCTTCGACTTGGAAGGGAGCGCCATGCGGCTGCGACCGTAGCGCCGCCGGAGCGATGGCGACAGGGGACTCGCGCGGTCCGATCCGGAGGGACGGCGCGCCGGACGACCGGCGACGCGGTCGCGTTCACCGGTCGGCGATCGCGCGCGCCTCGGCGGCGCGGTGGCCGCCGGGGTGCTCCTCGAGGTAGCGGCGCGCGGCCGCCTTCGCCTCGGCCTTCTGGCCGGAGCGGTCGAGCGCGAGGACGGTGAGGAACGCTGCGTCCTCGGCGCGCGGGTCGCCGGGGGCGCGCGCGCGGAACTCGGCGAGCCGGCGCGCGGCGGCCTCGTACTCGCCGCGGCCGAGGCTCTCCACGCCGGCCGCGAAGATCGAGGCGGGGTCGTCCGCGCCGGGGTCCTTCGAGGCGGAGCCGGCGCCGGCGGGCTTGGCTGCGGCCTCGGAGCCCGCCGGGCGGTGGGTCGGCGGCGGGCGGCCGTCGGCGACCGAGGCCGCGCCGCGATCGGCGGGCCGGGCCGCGGCGGACGCGGTCGGCGTCGGCCGCGGGGCCGGGTTCCACGTGTCGCCGGCCGCGACCAGGAACGCGCGCCCGTCGAAGCGCACCTCGACCTTGCCCTCGGTGACGGACACGCCGGCGATGCGCCCGTCCTCGGCGCGCACCTGGAACACGGTGCCGCGCACCTCGACCTCGGCGTCCGAGGTCGCGACGAGGAAGCGCTCGCCCGCGCGGAGCGGCCGCACCGAGGCCTCGATCCTGCCCGCCTCGAGCGTCACGCGGTCCGTGCCGTCCGCTTCGCTCCGCGTGAAGCGCGCGCCGTCCTCGCCGCGCACGATCGTCGCGGTGCGCGCGGCGGGGGCGATCGCCGCGGCCGAGGCCGACGCCGCGACGGGCGCGATCGCCACGGGGGCGGGCGGCGTCGCCGACTGCAGCCGCACGACGCCGATGACCGCCGCCGCCGCCGCGATCGCGACGGCGAAGCCGATCGCCCTCGCGCGCGGGCGGGCCGGCTCGCTCGCGGCCTCGCGCAGCAGGCGCAGGCGCGCCCGGCGGCGATCGAGCTCGGGCAGCGGCGCGACCGGCCGCCGCGCGAGATCGGCGAGCCGACGGAGATCGCGCGCGAGATCCGCGCACTCGGGGCAGACCGCGAGGTGGCTCTCGAGCGATCGGTTCTCGTGATCGCCGACGCGGCCGCTCTGACGGGCCTCGACCAGCGCGGCCATGGGGCAGCGATCGATCGTCATCGAACCCTCACCTTCGCCAGCTCCGCGCGCAGCGCCGCGCGAGCGTAGTGCAGCCGTGTCCAGACGGTCGCGGCCGGGATCCCGAGCGCGGCCGCGATGTCCTCGCCCGAGAGGCCCTCGGCCTCCGAGAGCAGGAAGACCACGCGCTTGTCCTCCGGCAGGCGATCGAGCGCGCGGTCGAACGCGGCGATCTCCTCGGTCGTGCTCGCGGCGTCCTCGGGCGTGCGCGAGGTCGCGGTCGGGAACACCTCGACCCACGCGACGGCCGCGCGGGCCCAGCGCGCGAGCGTGCGGCGCCGCCCTTTCAAGAGGCGCGCCGCGATGCCGAGCAGCAGCGGCCTCGCGCTCGCGCGCCCGTCGTAGCCCCGCGCGGCGCTCATCGTCGCGAGGAAGGTCTCGTGGACGAGGTCGTCGGCGTCGGATCCGGCCCCGGCGCGCACGAGGAAGCGCCGCACGCCCTCGCCGTGCCGGTCGTACGCCGTGCCGAGGGCGCCGAGGTCGCCGGCCGCGATGGCGCGCAGGAGCTCCGGGTCGCCGATCGCGTCGGCGCCTGGGTCGGGCCGCCGCGCGGAGAGGCCGATTTCGCGCGGCGGGATCATGGAATCGCCGCCTCCAGGCCCACGCCGAGGCCCATGCCGAAGGCGGGCAGCGCGTGGGTCGGGTCGTCGGCGTGGTGCTCGCCCGCGAGCGCCGACGGCGTGAGCTCGGCGTCGATCGCGACGACCCAGCGCGCGCTGTCGGTGATCCGGTGCGCGGCGCGCAGGCCCGTGCCGATGCGCCCGTCGACCCGCGCGCCGGCCGTGCGGTCGGTCGTCGTCTGCGCCTCGAAGACGACGACGGCGATCCGGGGGTCGAGCGTGACGTACAGCTCGATCGGGGTCGTGATCAGCCGACGGCCCGCCGACAGACCGACGGCGACCTCGGACATGGTGTCGTGCATGGAGTCGTTGCGCGCGAACGCGAGGAGCATGTCGTAGCGCGCGCCGAGGCCGATCGACCACGCCCCGAAGAGCAGGCTGCCGCGCAGCTCGCCGCCGAGCCACGGGCCCGGCGACGGCGTCGCGTAGCGGAGCGCGAAGAGCGTGTCGATCAAGAGGCGCGGCGGGGGCGGCGGCGCGGGCGTCGAGGGGGGCGGCGCGGCGCGCGGCGCGGGAGCCGTCGTCCTCGGCGGCGGTGCGGCCGGGGGCGGCGGCGCGGGCACGGCGAGCAGCGCCTCGGCGGTCGGAACGAGCTCGGCGGGCGCGGCGATCGGGCGATCGACGGCCGGCCGACCGCTCTCCTCCAGGCGGAGGGTCGCGCTCCCGGACGGTCCGACCGTGACCGTGATGGCGCCCGCCGAGCAGCTCCACGGCGTCCCGGGGCGGCGCGTGGCCGCGACCATGTCGGCGAGCGCGCCCCGCCACGCCTCGGGGAGCGACTCCGGGGTCGTCGCGACGCGCACGGGATCGCATGCGTAGGCCGGCCCGCCCGCCGCGTGGCTCGCGATCGCCGCGAGGAGCCCCGCCACGGCGCCCGGGCCCGCGAGGGGCCGCCGCGCGGCGCGCCTCGGCCGTCGACCCACCGAGATCATGCGCGCAGGACGCCCTCCCTGGAGGCTTTCGCGTCGCGCCGGGCAACGTCCCGACACTCCGCGCGAGGGGACGCTAGCACGGGCAACGCCCCGCGCCGCGCGCCCGACGGCCGCGAGCGAGGCTCCCGGCCCGAGGCTTCGTGCGGTCCGTGCGGCTCGATCGGGCTCCACGACCCTCTTGGCTCGAGGCGCGGACGACCTTCACCGAAATCGAGCTTCGGCACCCCCGCGTCGATTTTCGTGAAGGTCGGCGGGCGTCCGGCCAATTCGTTCGAGCGACGCCGGACGGTCGGCCCGCTCGAGACGGGCCGGCGCCCCCTGCGTCGGATCGAGGAGACCAGCGTGCGACGCGATTTCACCACTACGGCGCCCCCCCGCGCCCCGGGTCGGCTCGGATCGATCGGCGGCGCGGCGCGCGATCGCGCCATCCGGCGGGGCGCGGCCTTCGCGCTGGCAGCGATCGCCTTCGTGGGCGCGCTCGTCCTCGCCCCGGCGCGCGCCGAGGCCATCCCGGCCTTCGCCCGGCGCTACGAGACGAGCTGCCAGACGTGCCACCTCGTCTTCCCCAAGCTCAACCCCTTCGGCGAGGCGTTCCGTCGCAATGGCTATCGGTTCCCCTCCAAAGGCGACGCGACCGCCGAGAAGGAGGAGCCGCTGCCCCTCGGCAACGAGGCGCTGAAGGACGTCTGGCCGAACGCGGTCTACCCGGGCCAGATCCCGGCCAAGATCCCGCTATCGGTCGCCGCCGACCTCCGCGCCGTGCTCGGCACGCACCTCGAGCCGCACAACGCGGGCGCCCCTCCCGGGGCGGTCATGGAGGGCATGGCGATGCCCGCCGACACCGGGACGCTGCAATCGGACTTCGGCCAGCTCGGCGGCAACGCGCGCATCCTCGCGGGCGGCACCTTCGGCGAGGTCGCCAGCTTCTTCATGGCGATCTCGATCGGCATGCACGAGCCCATCGAGGTCGAGCGCGCCGCCGTGACGTTCACCCCGTTCGACCCGACGGCGCTCCAGATCAAGCTCGGCCGCTTCGAGCCCGAGCTCCACGGCATCTCGATCCACCGCAACGTCTTCGGGCACATGCTCCGGCTGACCACGATGGGCGTCCTGCTCGACGAGGCCGCGCCCGAGCACTACGTCTCCGGGCTGCAGCTCGCGGGCGTCGTCGCCGGGCGGCTCGGCTGGTCGGCGGGCCTCGGCCAGAACCGCGCGCCCGTGCCCGGGCTCGAGAAGGACGTCTTCGGCCGGCTCGAGTACAAGTTCGGCGGCATGCGCCTCGACGGCGTCGGCACCACGGCCGGCAGCATGGCCTGGCGCGAGTACAGCCTCACGATCGGCGGATCGGGCTACCACGGCCGAGGGCAGGTCACGTACACGATGCCGGGGATGGACATGTCGCACGTGGACCGCTTCAACCGCGTCGGCCTCGACGCCCACGCCGTGATCCGCGATCTCTTGATCGACGTCGTCGTCGCCCACCAGCGCAACGACCAGCCGGGCGAGAAGGAGTTCGACCCGCGCAACCTCGACCTCGCCTTCGCCGAGGTCACCTACGTCGCCCACCCGTGGTTCTTCCCCACGGTGCGCTTCGAGGGATCGCGCGTCACCGGGCCGGTCAAGGCCGACACGACCTCGAAGTGGATTGGCCTGCTCGGCGTCAACGCCATAGTCCGCGCGAACCTCGTGCTCCGCGCCGAGCTCGCCACCGGCACCGACCCCGGCGAGAAGTTCGGCTTCCGCTACGCGGCCCTCAACGGATCGTTCGCCTTCTGACCCGCCCGGCGCACGGCCGGGCCGACGACCCCCTTCGACTGGAGACTGCCATGATCACGCCCCGCACCCTGACCGCCCTCGGCTGCGCGCTCGCGCTCTCGTTGTCCGTCGCGACCCCCGGCGCCCACGCCGACCCGCCCGCCGCCGCTCCCGCGACCGGCGACGTCACGGGCACGGTGAACGCCGAGGTCGCCAAGCACAAGGCGAACACCGTCGTCTTCGTGAAGAACGCGGGCCAGGGCGCCTCGACCGGCAAGGTGACGATGGACCAGCGGGGCCTCGTCTTCGACCCGCGCGTGATGCCCATCCAGAAGGGCACGACGGTCGAGTTTCTCAACTCCGACTCGGTCGGTCACAACGTCTTCACGCCCGACAACGAGAAGTACGATCTCGGCACGTGGCCCCAGGGCCAGGTGAAGAGCTACCAGTTCGTCAACGCGGGCGTGTACCGGCAGCTCTGCCGCGTGCACGACGACATGATCGCGTTCATCGTCGTGCTCGACACCAAGTTCTTCGGCAAGAGCGACAAGGCGGGCGCCTTCAAGATCCCCGCGCTGCCGCCCGGAAAGTACACGCTCGGCGTCTGGCACGAGAAGCTCGCTGCGGCCGACGTCGAGGTCGAGGTCGTCGCCGGCAAGCCCACGGCGGTCGCGATCCAGCTCGGGCCGAAGAAGTGAGCCTGTCCCCGGAGAGCCGCCGGCGCTTCCTCTCGCTCGTCGGGTGGACGACGGCCGCGGTCGGCGCGGGCGAGGCGGCCTGGGCGTCCCTCCGGTTCGCGCGCGCGCCCGTCTCCTACGGGCCGCCGCGGCGCTTCGGCCTCGGGCCGCCGGAGCGCTACGCCGCCGGAGCGACGGTGTTCGTCGAGGAGGCCGCCGTCTACGTCAAGCGCGACGAGGGCGGCCTGCGCGCGATGTCGGCGGTGTGCACGCACCTCGGCTGCACGGTGCGCCGCGAGAGCGAGGGCTTCGTGTGCCCGTGCCACGGCAGCCGCTACGACGACGACGGGCGCGTCCTCGGCGGCCCCGCGCCCGCGGCGCTCGCGTTCTACCGCCTCGAGAAGGACCGGCGCGGCCGGCTCGTCGTCGACCTCGGCCGCCGCGTCGAGCCCGCCACGAAGCTCCGCGAAGCCTGATCCGAGGCCCCTGCGATGAAGACCTTCCTCGCCCGCGTCCACGCCTCGATCTTCCGCGTCGGCTGGCCGCGCGACGATCGATCGGCGCTGAAGGCGATGGTCTCGTCCATCGTGCTGCACGTGCACGCGCCCAAGGTGCGGCCCGCGACGCTGCGGTTTCGCGCGACCTGGGCGATGGGCCTCGCGTCGATGGTGCTGCTCCTGATGCTCACCGGCACGGGCGTGTACCTGATGTTCTATTACTACCCGCACCCGGACGTCGCCTTTCGGTCGATGAAGGACCTCGCGTTCGTCGTCCCCTTCGGCAAGGTGACGCGAAATCTGCACCGCTGGGCCGCGCACGGCATGGTCGTGACGGTGACGGTCCACATGCTGCGAGTGTTTCTCACGGCCGGGTACAAGGCGCCGCGCGAGGCCAACTGGGTCGCAGGGGTCTTGCTCTGGGTGCTGACCCTGGCCCTCTCGTTCACTGGCTATCTCCTGCCCTGGGACCAACTGGCCTACTGGGCGGTCACGGTCGGCACGAACATGATCGGCTCGGTGCCGGTGGGCGGCGACTTCCTGCGCGAGCTCGTGCTCGGCGACGCCTCGGTCGGCGAGGCCGCGCTGCTCCGCTTCTACGTGCTGCACTGCGTGTTCCTCCCGATCGCGATCGGCGGGATCGCCGCGTTCCACCTCTTCCGCGTGCGCCGCGACGGGGGCCTCGTCACGAGCGAGCACGCGCCGCCCGACCCGGCCTCCGTCGACCCGGCGCCCCCGACCGACGCGGCTCAGCCGAAGAAGCGCGAGGCGCGCCTCGTCAACGCCTGGCCGCACCTCGTCTATCGCGAGGTCGTCGTGGCGCTCGTCGTCACGGCCGCGCTCGCCGCGCTCTCGCTGTGGCTCGACGCGCCGCTCGAGCCGGAGGCCGACCGCACGCGCACCCCGAACCCGGCCAAGGCGCCCTGGTACTTCCTCGGCGTCCAGGAGCTCGCGCACTACTCGGCCTTCTGGGGCGGCGTGTTCGTCCCCGCGGCGATGGTCGTCGGCCTCGCCCTCCTGCCGTACCTCGACCGCGCGCCCGTCGCGCTCGGCCGCACGTTCCCGCGCGAGCGCTTCCGCGCCTGCATCCTCTTCTGCGTGATGCTCGCCTTCATGGGCGTCTTCACCGTGGTGGGCACGTTCTTCCGCGGGCCCGGCTGGGCCTTCATGTACTGGCCGTACTGAGGATCTCGTGGACGACCTCCGCCCCCGCTGGCTCGATGCGTCCTTCGTGGCCGCGGCCCTTCTCGTGGTCGGCCTCTTCGGCGTCGCCGCGGCCCGCGAGGCGAAGCGGCCCGTGCACGTCGAGCAGCGCATCGTCGCGCCGCTCGGCGTCGTCGATCGGTGCGAGACGTGCCACGACGCGGCCGCGCACCTCGGCGACTGGCTCACGAGCCACCCGGTCGAGAAGCTCGGTTGCACCCCGTGCCACGGCGGCCAGGGCCTCGCGACCGACAAGGCGAGCGCGCACCTCGCGCAGCCCGACTGGGAGCATCCGCTCTTCTCGCCCGCCGAGCGCGAGGCGGCCTGTGGCCGGTGCCACCTCGGGGTCGAGGTCGAGGGCGCCCCGGCGCTCTCGCGCGGGCGGCGCGCGATCGCGGAGCGCGGCTGCGCGGGCTGCCACGAGATCCCGGGCCAGGGGCCGCCCGGGATCGCGCCCGATCTCGACGGGCTCGCCGACAAGGTGAAGCCTGCGTGGGTGCGCGCATGGCTCGAGGACCCGGGCAAGCTCGACGACCGGCACGTGATGCCGCGCTTCGACCTCGGCAAGGACCGGATCGAGGCGCTCGTCGCGTTCCTGTTCTCGCTGCCCGGGCCGGCGACCGCGCCCGCGGGGCCGGCGGGCGACGCCGATCGCGGCAAGAAGGCCGTCGCGCGGCGCCGCTGCGCGACCTGCCACCGCATCGAGGGGCGCGGCGGCGTGGTCGGCCCCCCGCTCGACACGGCGGGCGCCAAGATCGACCCGAGGTGGCTCGCGAGCTACCTCGCCGATCCGCACCGGCTGCGCCCGAGGACGCGGATGCCCGCGTTCCGGCTCGATCCGCAGGAGATCGCCGACGTCGTCGCCTACGCGACCGAGCAGTGGGTGCCCGACACGGCCGAGCTCCCCTGGTCGAAGCTCGCGGGCGACGTGCGGCCCGAGCTCGCCGCGCAGGGCAAGGCGATCTTCGTCGAGCTCGGCTGTCGAGGGTGCCATTCGGTCGCGTCGATCCCGTACGCGCGCGCCGCCGTGCCGCTCGGATCGTTCGGCGACCGGCACCTCGTCGACCTGCCGGGCTCCGCGGGCGCGGGCGCGCCGCGCGACCTCGCCGCCTGGGCGAGCCGCAAGATCACGGCGCCGCGAGGCTTCGACGCGCCGGGCGCCAAGCCGTCGTCGATGCCCACGTACGCGATCGACCCCGCCGAGGCCGCCGCGATCGGCGTCGCGCTGGCCGCGACCCACGCCGCGCCGCCGGCCGCGGGCTACGCGCGCGGATCGATCGAGGCGCCGGAGCCGCCGATGCCCCCGGGCGCGACGGGCCGCCTCGTCGATCGATTCCGCTGCTTCACGTGCCACCGCGTCGGCGCCGCCGGCGGCAACGTCTCGCGCGTCCCGCTCGACGGGGCGGCCGCGCGGCTCGAGCGCCCGTGGCTCGACCATTTCCTCCGCGAGCCGACGACGATCCGCATGGACCAGGCCGAGCGCATGCCGGTGCTCGGGATCGACGAGGCCGAGGCCGCGAAGCTCGCGAGCTGGGTCGAGGCGACGCTCGGCGACGGCCGCGTCACGCCGGAGCCGCCCGCGACGACCGAGGAGATCGCGACCGGAAGGCGCCTGTTCGGCGAGCGTGGCTGCCGGACGTGCCACGTCGCCGAGGGGCAGGGCACGATGAAGGGCCCCGTGCTCGACGGCGCGCGCGACCGAGTCAGCCTGTCGTACGCGGTCGCGATGCTGCGGATCGGCCCGGCGGTCGTGCCCGGGGGTCGTCACCCCGAGGCGCCGCACGCGCCCGCCGAGGCGCGCGCGATGGCGGCGTACGTCACGTCGCTGGCCCCCGCCGCGGCCGCCGCGCCGTCGCCGAACGCCCACGAGAAGGGGGCGGCGGGCCGCTGATCGCGGCGGCGCCTCGAACCTCACCCGAACGTCCGGGGCTCGCGCTCGCGGGCCCTCGCCGGATCGACTGGCGCGCCTCCTTCGCGGCGCGCCGAACTGCCTCGAAAGGAGCCTCGTCATGTCCCGTCTGGTCCTCGCCCGCTTCCTGCCCATCGCCGCGCTCACGTCCCTGGTCGTCCTCGCCTGCAGCGGCTGCGGAGAGGGCAGCCCCGCGGGAGGCACCGGCGGCGGATCCGACACGGGCACCGAGACCTCGACCGCGCCCCAGGCCCCGGTTCTCGACGACGTGATGGCCATGAATGGCTCGCTCCACGTCTCGTGGACGGTCGTCGGCGCCTGCGACACGATCGAGGCCGACCGCAAGACGTCCATGGACCCCTGGGGGGCGTCGTTCAGCGTCGCCGGCACCGAGAAGAGCCACGTCGACGCCTCGGCGACCGCCGACATGACCTACACCTACCGACTGCGCTGCAAGAAGGGCGACGCGCTCTCGTCCTACTCCAACGAGAAGTCGGCCAATCCCAAGAAGATGTAGCCGCCGGCGCCCGCGTGCTCGAGCCGACCTGTCGTCGACGCCCGCGTTTCGTCCGCCGAGCGCGCGATCGTGCGCGCTCGCGCCGTGGTAGCGTCTCCGATTGATGAAGGTCCGTCCCCCCACGATCCTCGCGCTCGCCAGCTTCGAAAAGGGCCAGGACTTCCTGCGCCAGTGCAAGCAGCTCGGCGCCCGTGTCCTCCTCCTCACGTCGCAGAGCCTCCGAGGCGTCGCGAAGTGGCCCACCGAGAGCATTGACGGGCTCTACTTCATCAAGGACAAGGACAAGACCTGGGAGCGCGAGGAGACCCTCAAGGCGGTCAGCTACCTCGCGCGCACCGAGCTCATCGATCGCATCGTCGCGCTCGACGACTTCGACCTCGAGAACGCGGCGGCGCTGCGCGAGCACCTGCGCATCCCCGGGCTCGGCGACTCGGCCACGCGGCACTTCCGCGACAAGCTGGCGATGCGCGTGCGCGCGAGCGCGGCCGGCGTCCGCGTGCCGGAGTTCGTCCACCTGCTGCACCGCGACAGCGTCCGCGCCTTCTGCGCGACGGTGCCCGGCCCGTGGGTGATGAAGCCGCGCCACCTCGCGAGCAGCGCCGGCATCAAGAAGATGCACAGCGTCGACGACATCCTGCGCCGCGCCGACGACCTCGGCGACGAGCAGTCCCACCACCTGCTCGAGCGCTACCTCCCCGGCAACGTGCTGCACGTCGACTCGATCGTCGACGGCGGCGAGGTGCGCTTCGCCTGCGCGAGCGCGTACGGCAAGCCGCCGCTCGACGTCGCGCACGACGGCGACGTCTTCACCTCGCAGCTCCTCGTGCGCGGCACGCCCGAGGAGCAGGAGGCGATCGCGATGAACCGCGAGGTGCTCCGCGCGATGGGCCACGTCCGCGGCGCGTCGCACACCGAGTTCATCCGCGCGACGGCCGACGGCAAGCTCTACTTCCTCGAGACCTCCGCGCGGGTCGGCGGCGCGCACATCGCCGAGCTCGTCGACGCCGCCCTCGGCGTGAACCTCTGGGCCGACTGGGCGAAGGTCGAGCTCGCCGACGAGGACACGCCGCCGTACGCGCCCGCGCCCCTGCGCGACGAGTACGCGGGCATCCTCCTCTCGCTCGCGAAGGACCTCGCCCCGGACTCGTCGGCGTTCACCGACCCGGAGATCGTCTGGCGCCTGGCGAAGGACCACCACATCGGGCTCATCGTGCGGTCGCCCGACCCCAAGCGAGTCGACGAGCTCGTGCGGTCGTACTCGGATCGCATCCACCGCGACCACCACGCCTACCTGCCGCCGCAGGACCGACCGACGGCGTAGCGCCGCTCCGCCTGCCCCTCGGGGGCCTGCGGGTCGCCGTCACCCCCGCCCGCCGAGGGCGTTCCACGCCGTGCGCATCCGCACGAGCGCGTCGTCGTCGACGGCGTCCATCAGGCGGCGCGCCTCGTCGCCGACGATCGAGTAGACGCGCGCCGTGACGAACGGGTCGAGGCGGAACATCGCGATCGCGTCGGGGCCGACGCACAGGTGCACGTAGAGGTAGCGCACGTCCGGCAGATCGCGGTCGGGGTAGAGCAGGAGCACGGCCTCCTCGTCGCCGGGGACCTTGCGCAGCTCGTGGTGGAAATGCGGCAGCTCGACATGCCCGCTCGGGCCGTCGCGATCGCCGAGGACGAGCACGCGGCTCTCCCGGAGCAGGTCGGACGCCGCGGGCAGGTCGAAGCGCGACGCGGCGTAGCCGTAGGCCTTCTCGGCGCCGGCCGCGTCCTCGAGCACCACGCCGAGCGACGGGTCGGCGAACACGCGCTTCGCGCCGACGCGCACCTCGTTCCACGCGTGCCTGCCGCCGGGCACGGTGCCGCGGTAGAGCGTGACCCGCAGCCCGAGCCGCTCGGCCAAGTGGAAGAAGAGGAACGCGCGGTGCCGGCAGACGCCCGCGCCGAGGCGGACGACCTCGCCGATCGGGAGCGGCCGGCCCCCGTACGCCGCGCAGAGCGATCGGCACGCGTCGAGGCCCTCGGACGAGAGGCGCCCGCCCAGGGTGCGGAAGACGAGGTCGTTCAGGTAGCGCACCCGCTCGAGCTCGCCGAGCCCCGCGGCCTCGCGCGTCGCCCGCGTCGCGAGCTCCTCGAACGCGCGATCGCCGTCCTCCAGCACGAGCTCGTCGCCGCTGCCCTTGCCGACGTAGTGCTCGAGCCGCGACGACGGCGGCCGCCCCTCGCCGAGCGGGATGCGCAGCACGAAGCCGCCCTGCGCGACCTCGACGTTCCAGAGCCGGAGGCGCACGTCGCCGCTCCGCGCCACGACGATCATGCCGTTGTCGTGCGCGGGATCCGCGCTGAAATCGTGGGCGAACAGGGCCGTCGCCTCGTCGACCGGCGCGGCCGTGGTCGGCTCCGCCGGCGGCTGCGCGGCGACGCGCGGGGCGGGATCGACGCGGGCCACGACGCCTGGCCCCTCGGGCAGCCTCTCGTAGAAATGGACGATCGTGGCGCCGATCCGGACCCGGTCACCGTGCGCGATCACGACCTCGCCGCGCACGGGCACGTCGTTCACGCTGGTGCCGTTCAGGCTGTGCAGATCGGTCAGGACGAAGCGACCCTCGCGCAGGGTGACGCGGCAATGGTGCTTCGACGCCAGCCGGTCGAGGACCTGCACGTCACAGTCGGGGTGTCGCCCGACCGTCGTGTCGGTCCCGAGCAGGCGGCGCTCCTCGCCCTGAACGGTCTCGAAGCAGAGCCACGGCATCAGCGTGCGACCCAGAATACCTCACCGGGCGCCGGCCCGGGGATCGTCGCCGCTCACCGCCGGCCTCACCGGCCCGCGTCACCGCACTCCCCCTTGCGGGAGAACGCCGCGGGCGGGCGCGAGCAGCCGTAGTAGGTGCGGCCGGCGCACGAGCAGAAGGGATGGGCGACGACGCAGGGAGGGTCCTGCGGGCCGCACGTGCCGCGCACCCCGGGACCGCAGCCGGGGGCGTCGAACCAGCAGACCTCCTCGCCGCCGCAGTCGGCGACCGTGGCGCAGCTCCTCCGGGCGCCGGTCGACGTGATCGGTCCGCCCCCGCCGGCGGACGGGGCCGTCCGGTCGCAGGCCACGATCCCCGAGAGGATCACCCCGACGACGAGCGCGCGCGCGAGCGGTGCGACCATGCGCCGACGCTAGCACCACCGCGGCGGATTCAGGGCGGAGGGAGCCTAGCGGCGTCAGCCCGCGCGCAGGGCTAGCTCCTCGCTCACGCGCCAGAGATCGGCCCGCAAGCGCGCGTCCGTCGCGCGCGCGCTCGTCGAGGCGAGCTTGCAGTCGACGTAGTAGCCGCCGTCGGCGGAGGCCGCCTCCGGGCTCGCCGCGAGCCAGATCAGCGTCTCGGCGCCCTTCTCGGGCGTGCGCGCGAAGAGGGCGCCGCCGATCGCGAGGAAGTAGCTCGCCACGCGGCCGTTGTTCAGCCCGAAGCCGGATCGCACGTAGCCCGGGTGAAAGCAGCTCGTCGCCACCCCCGCGCCGCCGAGGCGGAGGGCGAGCTCGCTCGTGAAGAGCACGTTGGCGAGCTTCGAGTCGGCGTAGGCGCCAAAGCCCGCGCGGCCGTCGTCGCGCGTCACCGCGTACGGCAGGCGCAGCTCGCCCGTCCGGTGCGCCAGGCTCGACGTGCTGACCACGCGCGCGCCCTTCGTCTTCGCGATCAGGCCGATCAGCCGGGTGGTCAAGGCGAAGTGGCCCACGTGGTTCAGCGCGAACGTCCGCTCGATCCCGTCGGCGCTCAGCGCGTGATCGAGGAAGATGGCGCCCGCGTTGTTCACGAGCACGTCGAGCCGGTCGTGGTGAGCGGCGAAGTCGTCGGCGACGCGCCGCACGTCCGCGAGGCTCGACAGGTCCGCGAGGCAGACCTCGACCTCGCCGCCGGCCGCGCGCAGCTCGGCGGCCACGCGCGCGCCCTTCTCCGGGCTGCGCGCGACGATCGCGATCCGCGCGCCCCGCCGCGCGAACGCGATCGCCGCGGCCTTGCCGAGGCCCTCGGTCGCGCCGGTGACCAGGAAGACCTTACCCTCGAGATCCTTGTCCATCGCCCGTCTCCGGGCCGCGGCGCGCGGCCGAGCGCGGGTGTAGCGCGCCGCCGCGCGCGCGCCAGCGTCAGCGCGTCGCCGGCGCTGCGGTCTCCAGCAGCCGCGCCAGCGTCCAGCGCGCGATCGCCTCGGCGCCGGGGCCGTCGAAGTGCACGCCGTCCGGCCGGATGGGCGCGCCGGCGCTCTCCAGCGCGCACGCGCCCCCCGGGCAGAGCTTCGCGCGCAGGTCGATCAGCGCGACCCCGGGAAGCTCGCCGACGACCCCGGCAACCGTGTCGTCGAAGCAGTCGACGAGCGATCGCGGGTTCGCCTTCTCCCACAGGCCGACCGGGTAGGGCGCCAGCGCCACGACCACGCGGCCGCTCGTCGCGCGGATCCCGTCGAGCCGCGCCGCGAGCTCGCGCGCGTACGCCGCGCGCCAGGCGGGGTCGCACGCGCGCACGAGCTCGCCGCCGACGCGCGCCCTCGCGAAGAAGCCGCCGCCGAGCACCACGAACGTCACCGAGGGCGTGAGCTCGCGCGCGTCGCTCGCCCAGCGCGCGGCGCAGTTGCCGCCCGCGTGCGCCGTGCCGTTCAGCGACAGCACGGGCACCACGCCCTCGAGCAGGCTGCAGTCGCCGACGCCGCGCACGACGATGTCCGCGTCGGTGCCGCGCTGCACGAAGGCGAGCCGCTCGCCAAGCGCCATCGCGACCGAGTCGCCCTCGACCAGGATGCGCGTGCCGCCCTTGGCCTCCGCGAGGGGCGGCGGCGCGGCGGGCGCGGGCCGAGCGCGCGTGCCGACGACGAGCGCGACGACGGCCGCGACGGCGGCGCCGGTCGTGATCGCGAAGGGGCGGCCGAAGGGCAGCCCGCGGCGCCGGATCGGCTGCTCGATCACGTAGAACGAGGCGATCGCGACCGCGAACGTCGCCCCGATCCGCAGCAGCGTGAGCCCCACGCCGCCGACGCCGGTGCGCTCGCGCGAGATCGCGCAGTAGATCGGCCAGTGCCAGAGATAGAGGCCGTAGCTCCACCGGCCGATCGTCGCGAGCGGCCGGACCGACAGCGCGCGCGCGACGAGGCTCTTCGCGCCCTGCACCGCGCAGCCGATGACCACGAGCGCCAGGGCCTCGGTCCCCCAGAAGCCGCCGCGGTAGAGCAGCGGGCTCTGCCCGTCGAGCGTCGCCCACGCGGCGCCGATCCCGGCGATCGCCGCGAAGCCGGCGGCGTCGAGCGCGCGGATCGCGCCCGGCTTCACCAGCGCGCTCGACGTCGCCAGCGCGCACGCGAGCGCCGCGCCGACGAGGATCGCGGCGCCGCGGGTGTCGGTGCCCATGTACGCGCGCGACGACGACGCGGGCGCGTAGAGCGCCGTGAGCGCGATCGCGGACGCGGCCGCGAGCCCGAGGCACACGGCCAGGAGGGCCCGCGCCGAGCCGCGCCGCGCGCGCAGCACGCCCACCGTCAGGAGCGGCCACACGACGTAGAACTGCTCCTCGATGGCGAGGCTCCACGTGTGCTCGAGCGGCGACGGCGCGACGAAGAGATCCCAGTAGCTCTTGCCCGAGAAGATGGCGCGCCAGTTGGCCACGTAGGCGAGCGTCGCGAGCCCGTCGGCGCGGATGCCCGCGAGCTCGCCGGGCTTCGCGAGGAGGCGCGCGTACAGGCCCACCGCGACGGTCAGCGCGATCAGCGCCGGAAACAGCCTGCGCGCGCGGCGGATCCAGAACGCCGCGAGATCGATCCGCCCCGCGCCGCGGTGCTCCGCGAGGAGCAGCGAGGTGATGAGGTAGCCCGAGAGCACGAAGAACAGATCGACGCCGAGGTAGCCGCCGACGAGGCGGTCGTCGTGGAAGAGCAGCACCGCGACGACCGCGAGCCCGCGCAGCCCGTCGAGCGCGGGCAGGTGCGCGATCGTCGCGCGCGGCGCCTTGGCGGCGGTCCCCGTCGTCATCGGCGCCCCACCCTACTCGAACGGCGGCCGGGGGATCGTCGTCGAGAGGCCCCTCGGCGGAGGCTCGCGCCGCCTCACCACCGCCCGGTCAGCCGTGGCGCGTGGCCGTTCGCTCCGCGCTCCAGAGCGCCGGCTCCACGTAGCCGCCCGAGAGGTAGTCGCCGACGAACGAGACGCCCCGGCGCCGATCGACGCGCGCGAGGAAATCGATCGCCCGGCGCTGGTGACCGACCGGGTGGAACGGCACCGCGTACGGGTGGCGCGTGACGTGCACCTCCTCGATCCACGAGGAAAACCCAGGGAAATAGCCCTCGAGCTCCTCCTGGCAGGCGGCGACCACCTCGGCGTCGGAGAGGCCCACGAGCGCCTTCGACCCCGGGTAGCACGGCCACGGCTGCAGCACGCTGTTGCCCGAAGGCACCATGCGCGGGCTCTTGCGAGCGGCGTCGAGCACGAGGCTGACGCGCTTGCCGCGGTCCATCTGCGCCACGTACGACCAGACGTTCTTCTCGAGCGGGCGGTCCAGGAAGAAGGTCGGGAAGACGAAGGGCGGGATGGTGATGCCGGCGAGGAACGCGCGCTCGTCCTTCCAGTCGTCCGGCACGAGCGGCAGGGCGGTCGGGGGCGTCGTGGCGACCACCACGTGGTCGGCGCGCACCACCTCGCCCGATCCCGCGAGCTCGACGCCGACGACCGCCCCGCGCTCCTCGACGAGGCGCGCGGCCGGCGTGCCGAGCGAGACCTCGAGCCGCTCGGCGAGCGCCTCGTGCAGCGACGCGATGCCGCCGGGGAGCGTGAGGTAGTCGGTCATCACGATGATGCGAATGAGCCGCAGCACGTGCAGCAGGCTCGGCGCGGCGGGCTCGGGCTCGGTGATCGCGCCCGCGAGCGTGAGCGACCGCAGGGCGAACTCGAGCAGCGCCGGGTGCGCCATCGCCTCGAGGCCCGAGGCGAGGTCGAGCTTCGGGAGGTCGTCGAGCCCGTACGGGTCGAAGCGGTGACGCATCAGGCTCGCCAGCGTGGCCCCGATGCGCGCGTTGCCGGCGATGCCGATCGGCTTGAACCAGGGCAGTTTGTGCCCGACGAGGAACGACCCGCCCGCCACGCGGTCGTCGAAGAAGCGGCTGTCGCCCGAGATGGTCTCGAGCTGGTCGGCGAGGCCCACGTCGGCCAGGAGCGCCTTCGCGCGCGTGTAGTTCGAGTGGTAGTACTGGGTGCCGACGTCGACGCGGTCCCCTCGCTTCGAGGTGTGCGTGACGGCCCGCCCGCCCGCGCGGTCGCTCGCCTCGAGCACCCGCACCGCGTGACCCTTCTTCGCGAACCAGGTTCCGGCCGCGAGCCCCGCGATCCCTGCACCTACGACGACGACCTTCATCGGACCGACCTCCGTGCGGCCGAACGATAGCCGAACGGCGAGGCGTCGCGCGGCCTGTCGCCGCCGCGGAGGTGGCGTCGCGGCACGTCACCCTCGCGGCGTCCGTGCGGCTCCGGCTGGATCCAGGGCCCGCGTAGGTCCAGACTTCGTGCGGGGGCGGCGGACGCCGTGCGCGCGACGCGGTCGCGGGCGCGGCGCGCGAGGCCCTTGCGGGGGGCCCCGAGTCGTGGGGCCGGACTGGGGAGGAAGCCAATGCGACGAATAGGGGACATCCTCGACGAGAAGGGTCACGCCATTCACGCGACGACGCCCGACACGCCCGTGCTCGAGGCGGTCGATCTCATGTGCTGGCATCGGGTCGGTGCGCTGCTCGTCCGGGAGGGCGAGCGCCCCGTGGGCATCGTGAGCGAGCGCGACGTGCTCACGCGCCTCGTGCTCGCGCGCCGCGACGCGGCGACCACGCCGGTGAGCGACATCATGACGAGCGAGGTCGTCTGCGTCGGGCCGGACGCGCGCGTCGGCGAGGTGATGGGTCTGATGACCGAGCGACGCGTCCGTCACGTCCCGGTCGTGGAGGCCGGCCACCTGATCGGGATGATCTCGACCGGCGACCTCGTTCGCTGCGCGAGCCACGAGCACGAGCTCGATCTCCTGATGCTCACCGAGTACGTGCGGGGGACCTACCCCCCTCCGCCGGCGCACTGAGGGCCGCGCGGTCGCCGGCTGGCGCGCGCCGCCCGCAGGGCGACGGGCGCGCGCGGTGCGGGCGTGGGCGTGATACGCTCGCGCGCGCACCGTACGCCCCCGCTTTCCCTCGCCCGGAGCCCTCGCATGAACGCTCGCCGCGGACTCTTCTTCGCCGCCCTCGCCGTCGTCTCCTCCTCCGGCTGCGCGCCGACGGACGAGGCCGCGGAGAACCCCGCCGAGCACTCGAACGACTGGGAGAAGGCCTACGAGGCGCCGGTCTCCGATCCGATCTGCTCGGGCATCGTGCTCCCCGACCGCGCGAACTTCGGCCACCACGTCGCGCTCACCTTCGACGACGGGCCGAACCTCGAGACGACCCCGAAGGTGCTCGAGGTGCTGAAGAAGCACAACGCGCACGCCGCGTTTCTGCTGAACGGCATGCGCATCACCTCCGACGCGCACAAGAAGCTGCTCGGGGAGATGCACGCCGCCGGGCACATCCTCGGCAACCACACGCAGCACCACCTCAACGCGGTGACGCTCTCGACCACCAAGCTCAAGGACGAGATCGAGTCGACCGACAAGATCCTCTTCGACCTCGGCCTGGCGCCGAAGTATTTCCGCTTCCCCTTCGGGTCGTCGAACTGCGACACGGCCAAGCTCGCGCGCACCTACGGCTACGCGATCACCGGCTGGCACGTGGACTCGGCCGACTGGTGCTTCGCCGCCGGCCAGGGCGTCTGCAAGAAGTCGACGTTCAAGTACGTGCCCGACGAGTTCCGCAGCGACATGGGCGGCTACGTCCTGTCGCAGGTCGAGTCGACGAAGGGCGGTGTCGTCCTCTTCCACGACATCCACGGCAACACGGCCAATCACCTCGACGTCATCCTCGGGGCCCTCGAGGAGCGCGGCTATTCGTTCGTCGGCCTCGACGACGTCGCCGTCTTCCCGAAGCTCAATGGCGCCTCCGCTCCGCCCGCGGTCTGGATCGGGTCGACCTGCAAGGCGGACGCGGACTGCTCGTTCGACAAGACGGGCTTCTGCCTGCGCGCCGCGGCCGACGCGGCCTCGGGCGTCTGCTCGATCCCCTGCGCGGGCTACTGCCCCGACCAGTCGGGCTTCGCCGCCACGTTCTGCGCGACGATCGAGGGCGCGACGCCGTCCGGCGCCTGCGCGCAGAAGGCCGCGACCGAGAACGACACCTGCAACAAGCTCGCGGGCACGCACGCCGCGACCGTCGACCGCTTCGTCGGCGAGAGCACCGCGAAGCCGGCCACCGCCGACGTCTGCCTGCCTTAGTCGCGATGGGGCCGCGAGCGGCCCCAAGCCCCGCGCTCCTGCGGAGCGCTGATGGGTCGCGATGGGGCCGCGCGCAGGCCGACCTAGGCGGTGCAGCCGCAGGTGGTCTGCGCGGCGACCACGCACGTCCCGTCCCACGCGGTCGCGCAGCAGTAGGGGTCGACGGCGCAGACCGACGTCGTGCAAGCGTCGCAGTCCGCCCCGAGGGCGCTGCCCGCCACGCACACGTCGTGGTCGCACGATCCGCCCGGCGGCGGGGGCTCGACGCCGCACGCGTAGGTGAACCCGGGGCACGGCGCGCACCGGCCGTAGTCGCCCGCGACGGCCTCGCAGTACATCTGGACCACGTGGATCGCGTCGCCGAAGACCTTGTCGGCGAGGAGCTTCGCCTCGAGCGTGCCCGCCTTGCCGAAGATCCCGGGCGCGGAGGCGTCGACGTCGATCGGCGCGCAGTCCGCGTCGAGCTTGCACGGCACGCACACGCCGCACGTCGTGAGCTTGCCGTCGCTCCCGATCACGACCGATCCGCACACGCCCATCGCCGCGTCCACGTCGCCGTCGGCGATCCCGCCGTAGCCCGTCGCGTCGCGCAGCAGCGCGCCCACGTCGAGCTTCACGCTCACGCCCGCGCAGTCGGCGTCGGCCTGACAGGCCGCGATCACCCCGTCCCACGGCGCGCCGAGCCCGAGCGCGCCGCTCTGGAGGTCCTCGCAGCCGCCCGCGACCGGGCCGCACGTGCCGGGCCCTGCCGCGGGTCGGTGGCACGCCTCCGCGCCGCCGCCGCAGGCCGCGCAGTCCGCGTCGGACTCGCACGTACCCTGGCCGTCGGTGCCACAGCGATCGACGCAGACGCCCTCTTGCGTGCAGACCTGACCGCCCGGGCAGGCGTAGCTCGGTGAGCATTGCCCGCAGGTGTGCGCGTTGCACGCGTGCGCTTCGTGGCCCGCCTCGCCGCACTTCACGCAGTCGTCGTCGCTCGTGCACGCTCCGGGGCACTTCTC
The DNA here is from genome assembly GCA_903906315.1 of uncultured delta proteobacterium. Taxonomy (GTDB): domain Bacteria; phylum Myxococcota_A; class Polyangia; order Polyangiales; family Polyangiaceae; genus CAIVJW01. Next base: position 23,989 of record CAIVJW010000001.1, read on the forward strand.
GGTGCACTCGCCGACGATGCAGACCTCGCCGCCGCGGCACGCGGTCGGGTCCGCCTTCGTGCACGCGACGCAGGCCTTCGCGGCCTGGTCGCACACCTGATGCAGCGGGTCGCACGCGAGGCAGTCGACGTTCTCGGCGCACGCGATGGTCGGTACGCCGAGCTGGTCGACGGGGCACTCGAGCCCCGCCGGCACGCAGCTGCCGTACTCGGTGCACCTCCGGTCGCCCGGGCAGCCGCCGGTCTTCGCGTCGCACGCGATGCAGCGGTGATCGGCGACGAGGCAGCGCGTCTTGCCGTTCGCACAGTCCGCGCAGTGCGCGTCCTCGTCGCAGTCGCGCACGACGCAGACGTTGCCGCCGACGGCCGCGCCGCCGTGGCCGCCGACGCCCGAGGAGTCGAAGCCTCCGGCGCCCGACGATCCGTCGCCCCCCGCGGGCGCGCCGGGCGAGCACGCCACGGCCGCGCCGAACGCGGCGCCGATCACGAGGGCGAGAGCGCGCGTCGGCGCGATACGCACGGTCCGTCGCGCCGCGCTGGGAGACCTCGACATCGCCCCCATTCTAGGTGTGTGTCGGGAAAAAAGACGAGCCCACCGATCCGTTTCGACGGCGTGGCGCGTCTAGTTGTGGAGATGGCGAAGAGCTACCTGCCCTACAACCTCGAGCAGCGTCTGCTGCTGCCGCCCGACATGCGCGAGTGG
>CAIVJW010000002.1 GCA_903906315.1 uncultured delta proteobacterium
CGCGTTGTTCGTCAGGTTGACGAAGTGGTGCTCGGCCTGCGCGTAGTCGCCGCTGACGTTCATCAGCTTGATGGCCGACTTCGTCTGGGCCTGGTTCTGCGGGCCCGCGACCAGCAGGCGCGCCTGCGACAGGTCGGCGACGTCGACGGGAAGCCCGTGCGCGTCCTCGAGCGTGACCGTGATGACCGGCGCCTCGCCCACGGCGAAGAACTGCGCGTTCGCGGGCGCCGAGATGTCGACGTTGACCACGAGCCCGGGCGTCTCGCCCGCGTTCAGGCCGGGCTGACCGACAGGGCCCGTCTGGCCCGCGCCGCCGGCGCCACCGGCCGTGCCGGGATCGCCCTTGTCGCCCTTGTCGCCCTTGGCGCCATCGGCGCCCTTCGCGCCATCGGAGCCCTTGGCGCCGTCGCCGCCCTTCGCGCCGTCCTTGCCGTCGACGCCGTTCGTGCCGTCGAGCCCGGCCTTGCCGTCGGTGCCCTTGGCGCCCGTCGACCCAGCGGGACCGACCGCACCGCTGTTACCAGTGACGCCGTCGGCGCCAGTGCACGCGCTCATGGGGAGCGCGAGCGTGAACCAAAGAAGCAGCTTACCTAGTCTCATCTGTGCTCCCGCCTCCCCGAGAAGGGATCCCGGAGTCGTGCGCAACCCAGCCGCGCGCGACGGGCGCTAGGCATCGACCGTGCCGAACCGTCGGCATGGACGAACGAACGCCCGGATTTCCCCTGACTCCGGCCACGGAAACGGACGACCCGACGCGCCACGGGGACGGGAATGCCCTCGAAACCCCGCTGTTAATGGCGGTGACCCCCGCGTTTGCCGGTCATGGAGGCGGCCTGCCGCAACCTCGGCGGCGAACGCCGACAGGACGGCGGCGAGCGGGCTGCGCCGCAGCGGTCGCGCGCTTCGAACGCAAGCCTTGCGCAAGGGCCGGTGGGCCGCGGTCCGGAGCCGCCGCGGCGGCGTGGGCGGCGACCGAGCCGCCCAGCCGCCAGCGGGCGAGATCCCCGTTCAGAGCATCGCGACCGGGTCGACGTCGAACGTCACCCGGATGGCGCGGTCGAGCGCGTCGCGGACCCCGTGCAAGGCCGCGACGACCGCGCGGAGGGGGCCGCGATCGCGGGCGCGGAGCAGCACCCGGAAGCGGTAGCGGCCTCGCAGGCGGGCGAGCGGCGCGGCGGCGGGCCCGAGCACGTCGACCCGGCCGGCGTCGCCGTCGGGGGTCGCGCGGGCGGCGGTCGCGAGGCGCGCGGCGGCGGATCGGGCGGCGCCCTCGTCGGCGGCGTCGACGCGCACGAGGGCGAGGCGCGAGAACGGCGGGTAGTCGACCTCGCGGCGGTCGACCAGCTCGCGCTCGAGGAATCCGGGCACGTCGTGGCGGGCGGCGAAGCGCACCGCGTGGTGGTCGGGGTTGCGGGTCTGGATGAGGACGCGGCCCGGGCGGTCGCGACGGCCCGCGCGCCCGGCGACCTGCACGAGCAGCTGAAAGCCGCGCTCGGCGGCGCGAAAGTCGGGGAGCGACAGGGCGGCGTCGGCGTTGACGACGCCGACCAGCGTGACGTTGGGCAGATCATGGCCCTTCGTGACCATCTGGGTGCCGACGAGGATGTCGACGCCGCCGGCGCGCATGCGTTCGAGGATCGCCTGCGATCGCGCGCCGTCGGCGACGTCGCGATCGAGGCGCGCGACGCGGGCCGTGGGGAAGGCCTCCGAGAGGGCGGCCTCGAGGCGCTCGGTGCCGAGGCCCTCGAGCGCGAGCGATCCTCGGCCGCACGCCGAGCAGACGGGCGGCAGCGGGCCGACGAAGTCGCAGTAGTGGCAGCGCAGGCGACCGCCCGGGTCGAGCGCGGCGTCGTCGGCGAGGGCCTGGGCGCGCGCTCGCGCCTGGGCCTCGACCTGCGCGAGGAGCGGCCCGGCGGACGCGGGCGCGCGCGGGCGCCGGCCGCGGTGGTAGGTGAGCGCGACAGAGCAGGCCTTGCACGTCTCGACGGTGCCGCAGTCCTCGCAGACGACGCTCGGCGCGAAGCCGCGGCGGTTCAGGAAGATGATCGCCTGCTCGCCCGCCTTCAGCGTCGCCTCGATCGCGCGGTGCAGCGGGAGCGAGACGAGCTTGTCGCCGGTAGGGCCCGCCCCGTTCCTGCGCAGGTCGATGATCGTGACGGCCGGGAGGCTGGCCTCGCGCACGGCGCGGTCGGGGAGGACGAGCTCGGCGAGCTTGCCCTTCCTCACGAGGGCGAAGGACTCGATCGACGGGGTCGCGGAGCCGAGCACGCAGACGGCGCCGGCGCGGTGCGCGCGCAGCAGCGCCATGTCGCGCGCGTGGTAGCGGACGCCCTCCTCCTGCTTGAAGGATCCGTCGTGCTCCTCGTCGACGATGACGAGGCCGAGATCGCGCACGGGCGCGAAGAGGGCCGATCGCGCCCCGATCGCGACCTCGAGCTCGCCGGCGCGCAGGCGCTTCCACATGGCGTGGCGGTCGGCGTCCCCGAGGCCGCTGTGCAGCACGGCGACGTCGTCGCCGAAGCGGGCGCGGAAGCGCGACACGAGCTGCGGCGTGAGCGCGATCTCGGGGACCATCACGAGCGCGCCCTTGCCGGCCGCGCGGCAGGCGGCGATCGCGCGCAGGTAGACCTCGGTCTTGCCGGAGCCGGTGACGCCGAAGAGCAGGAAGGCGCGCGGGGAGGACGCCGGATCGGCGAGCGCGGCGGCCATGCGCGCGGCGGCGTCGGCCTGCGGGGCGTTGAGGTCCGGCGGGGCGTCGCGGGCCTCGGGGGACTGGAAGAACGGGTCGCGCGGGGCGTCGCGCTCCTCGAGCGCGACGAGGCCGAGGCCGGCGAGCTTCTTCACGACGGCGCGCGCGCTGCCGAAGGTGTCGACGAGGCGGGCGACCGGCTGTTCGCCGTTTGCGCGCAGGACGGCCAGGATCGACGCGGCCTGGCCGCGGAGGGTGCCGGGCGCCTCGATGGCGTCCGTGGGCCGCGCGAAGAGGATGCGCCGGCCGCCGACCTGCCGCGCGCCGCCGGGCGCCTCGTCGAAGGCGAGGGCGCCCTGATCGCGCAGGCCCTGCACCTGCGCCCGCTCGAGGGCCGGGAGCGCGAGGCGCAGCACCTCGCCGATCGGCGCGAAGTAGTACGACGAGAGCTCGAGCAGGAAGCGGAGCAGCTCGGCGCCGACGATGGGGTCGGGGTCGACGACGGCGAGCAGGGGCTTGAGCGCGGGGGCGCCCGGCGGCCGGTCGCGAGAGGCGACCTCGAGGACGACGCCGACGACGCGGCGGCGGCCGAGCTCGCAGACGACGCGCGCGCCCGGGGCGACGCCGGGCGCGAGCGCCGCGGGCACCTCGTACGAGAACGCCCGCGCGAGCGGGACGGGGACGGCGACGTCGGCGACGATCATCGATCCCGACCCGTCTACCCGTCGCGGCCCGAGCTGCCAAGGAGCGCGGGCGCGGCGACCCCGGACGCGGCCGTCAGCGGGCGGGCCTCGACGCCACCAGCGCGACCAGGCCGCGCAGCGAGGCCGCGTCGAAGGGCTTGTGCAGGACCGTCGGCGCCTCGCGCTCGAGGAAGTCGCGCGCGCGGTCGGTGAACGCGCCGCCCGTCATGACCACGAAGCGCGGCACGAGATGGGGCCAGCGCTCGCGGATCTGCGCGTGGAGCGCAGGGCCGTCGATGCCGGGCATCATCAGGTCGCAGAGCACGACGTCCCAATCGCTCCCGGCCTCGAGCCGCGCCACCGCGGCCTCGCCGCCGGCGACGACCTCCACGGTGTGGCCGCGGAGCAGGCGCCGCGCTGCGCCCGCGACGAAGGGCTCGTCGTCGATGATGAGCACGCGCTTCGGGTCGATCGAGGAGGGAGGAGGCACGCTCGACCGGACCGGCGGCGCCACGCGCCGGCGCGCGGGGGGAAAGATCACGCGGAAGCAGGTGCCGACGCCGACCTCGGTCTCGACCTCGATCGTGCCGCCGAGCGACGTGACGACCGAGTGGCAGATGGCGAGGCCGAGCCCGGTGCCGACCGAGGGCGCCTTGGTCGTGAAGAACGGATCGAAGATGCGCGGCAGCACCTCGGGCGCGATGCCGCTGCCCGTGTCGCGGATCTCGACGCAGGCGCGACCGGTCGCGTCGGTGCGGGCCCTCGCGGAGACGACGTGCGCGTCGGCGGGGCCCTCCGGTAGCGCCTGGGCGGCGTTGACGAGCAGGTTGAGGAACACCTGCGAGAGGCGCGACTCGGCGCCGTCGACGCGCGGCAGCTCGCCGACGTCGCTCGCGATGCGCGCGCGGTGGCGGACGGCGCTCCGCGCCAGGTTCAGCGCCTTGCGCAGGGCCTCGGCGACGTCGGCGGTGGCCTCGACCCCCTCGTCGTCGCGCGCGAGCGCCCGGAGATCGCCGGCGATCTCGCGCACGGCCTTGGCGCCGCTGCGGGCCTCGGCGAGGGCGAGGCGCACGTCGTCGAGGCCCTCGGCCTGCGCGAGCGCGAGGTGCTCGAGGGCGAAATCGAGGTTCGCCACGATGTACGCGAGGGGGTTGTTGATCTCGTGCGCGATGCCCGCGGCGAGCTGGCCGAGCGCGCCGAGCCGGTCGGCCGCCATCGCCTTGACCTGGCTGGCGCGCAGCGCCTCCTCCGCGCTCACGCGCGCGATCGCGCCGCCGACGACCGCCGCGAGGGAGATGAGCGCCGTCTGCGTCGCCGAGTCGAGCTCCTCGTCGGTGTGGGAGGCTGCGTTGAGGACCGCGACGAGCTGCCCCTCGTGCAGGACAGGGACGATGGCGACGCTGGTGATGCCCTCGGCGCGGACCTCGCCGTGCGAGGCCTCGAGCGCGTCGTGCCACACGAAGATGGGCTGGCCCGAGCGCGGGACGACGACGTGCGGGTCGTCCGGCCCGTAGACGCGCACGCGCTCCACGAAGGCGTCGGAGAGGCCGCGGTGCGCGACCAGCTCGATCCCGCCCGAGGCCTCGTCGAGGAGGTAGACGCCGCCGGCGTCGATGCCCGGGATCTGAAGGAGCGCGCCGAGGACGTTGCCGACCGCGCCGCGCAAGCTCGCCTCACCGCTGAGGCGGCGAGCCAGCTCGAAGCCGAAGCTCGCGGAGAAGGGCATCCGGCGGCACTTTGCGCGCGTCCCCCGGGAGGGCGCAAGGCCGCCGGTTCACCGGGCGGAGATCGGCCAACGTCCCCACCGGAACCTCGGGGGCGGCCCGCGGCGGCCGCGGCGACCGACCTGCGGCCACCGGGAGCGCGCGGGACCCGTTCACGGCCCTCCAGGGCACTACGCGGCGAGCGGAAGCTTCACGTGAACCCTGCGTCTGGTTCACGTGAGGAGTGATGGGTGGGGCGATCTGTGGAGTCTCGCTACCTGTCCTCGCACGCGAAAGACCGACGGACCCTCCTTGAAGTAGACGTACACCGCGGTGACCGCCACGTGCCGCGGAGCCATGAGCCCCGTGACGAGCGCGTCCTCGGCGAGCTTGTCACGGGGCGACGTCATCACGGCGCCGGTGAGGCCGTCGCTCGTCCATGAAGAGGGCGTTCGCGTCGAGGGCCATCTGCCCGACGTGCCCTTCGCTGTCCGTCGAGCCGCGGCCGTGCGAGCGGACGGAGGATGCGAGCGCGAGGCGAGATTGTCGGCGGGGCGGTCGTGGGGTGGTCGAGGATGCGCCGGATCTCGGCGGGGTCGGCTCGGTGAGCGCTCCGTGCCAGGCTCCGCCACTCCCCGACCCCTGAGCTTGTCGGCCCGGCTCGAAGGCGCGCCGGCCGGTCCGCGATGCCTGCCGACCGACCGACCTCGCTTGCCGGCCTCCGGCGGGCGCGAGTTTCTCGCCGGAAACAGCGTGTCGCGCGGCCGGATCGCCTCGCTTGCCGGCGAGGGGCGCCCGTCGGGCGGGTAGTCGGCCGATCGGTCCGACCGGCGAGGCCAGGAAGCCCGAGCCGCACGCTTCGCAGCACGGCGTTTTTCGATCGCGCGCCGTCCGACAAGCTCCCGTGGGTAGCCGACAGGCTCACCGCGACGACCGGACGGGCCTCCACGGCGACCGGCAGGCGCTCCGCCGCAGCCGGCAGGCGCTCCGCCGCAGCCGGCAGGCGCTCCGCCGCAGCCGGCAGGCGCTCCGCCGCAGCCGGCAGGCGCTCCGCCGCAGCCGGCAGGCGCTCC
>CAIVJW010000003.1 GCA_903906315.1 uncultured delta proteobacterium
TGGCCCGCCGCCGCCCCCGCCGCCCGCTCCGCCCGCGCCTCCTCCGCCCGCGCCGAAGTGACGTCGTGCGAAACGCATCGGGGGCGCGCGGTGAGCTCGCGCGCCCCCGGTGCGGTCCGCGCCCCGCCCTCGCAGGAGGACGAGGCGCGCGCGATCGCGCCTACTTGATGAAGACCTGAGCGCCCGCCATGCCGGCGCCGTGCGCCTTGAGCACCACGAAGCCCGGCGCGTTCATCGGGAACATGCTGCGGAAGCAGCCGTTGGCCTTGCCGCCGACGGTCGCGTTCGGGCTGCCCTGCCCCTGCGCGACGACCATCGCAGGCATCGGCGCCTGCTGGGCGACGATCTGCACCTCGAGCTGCTGCATGCCCGAGCTCGCGGCGACGACCGTGTAGCACTTGCCGGCCTGGATCGTGATCGGCTGCTGGAGCGTCTGGCCGTCCTGGAACTGGCCCGCGAACGACTGGCCGTCGGGCTGCATGCCGGGCGCCTCCGACGCGGCGATCTGGGCGATGACGGGCGTCAGCGCGCCCGCGCCCGCGATCGGCTGCGCCGAGCCGCTGGCGCCCTGCTGGCCGGGCTGCCCCGGCTGCCCGGGCTGGCCGGCGCCCTGCTGACCCTGGGGCTGCGCGCCCGGCATGCCCGGGAATGCGGGAATGGGGATGCCGAAGATGCTCGGCTGCGGCGCGGTGCCGGCCGGGGCCGGCTGCGCGCCCGGCGCGGGCTGCTGACCGTACTGGCCGGCGGGCTGCTGGCCGTACTGGCCGGCGGGCTGCTGACCGTACTGGCCGGCGGGCTGCTGACCGTACTGGCCGGGCTGCTGGCCATACTGGCCGGGCTGGCCGGGCTGGCCGGGCAGCTGGCCGTACTGGCCCTGCATGGCGTTCGGGGCGTTCGGGTCGGGGCGGTTGCCGCAGCCGACGACGGACGCGACGAGGAAGGACGAGGCGAGCAAGGTAGCGAGGCGCATTCGAGGCTCCTTTGGGGCGTCCAGTGTACGTGACCTCGCGCGCGGCGGCGAGTCCGCGAGCGGGCAACCGGTCCCCGCCCGGGCCCGGCCGCTCCGGCGAGCGGTCCGGGGGCTGCGCTGCGCGGGGTCCTCGTGGTCGGGGGGAGGCCCGATGGGGCTGCGGCCGGGCGGGCCGTCGAGCCTCGCCGGGCCCGTCTCGCGCGGCGCGGGCGTCAGGAGCGGCGCGACGGCGGCGAGGTCCCGCCCGTTCGAAGCGCGGACGCGGGGCCGGGCATCGCGGGGCGCGTGATACCTTGTCGCCCATGTCCTCGCCCCGACGCTCGATCCTCGGGCTCCTCTCGGTCGCCGGCGCGATCGTCCTCACGACCCGCCCGGCGTCGTCGTCGCCCGCGCCTCTCGGCGATCCCCCGCGCGCCGCGATTGCGTACCGCGACGGCCTCGCGCGCGTCGAGGTCGACCGCCTCGGGCCGCGCGCGCCCGCGCCCGTCGGCCTCGCCCTCGAGGAGCGCCTCGCGCCCGCGGCCGACCGCGGACTGTCGCCGGTGCGCCTCCGTCACGCGAGCGGGCGCGTCGTCTCCGCGTTCGTCGACCGGACGGCCATCGTGCGGCTCGCGCCGGGCGCCGAGGCGCGGCTCGGCGAGGTCGGCCTGGCGCCGCTGCGGCAGCTCATGCCGAGCCTCGGCATGTGGCTCGTCGAGGACGTCACGGGAGGCGATGGCGTCGACGCGGCGGCGCGGCTCGCGGGCGACGAGGCGCGCGCAATCGGGGTCCGCGAGGCGGCGCCGAACCTCTACCTGCGCGTGACGGCGCGCGGTGGCCCGTGGACTCCCAATGACCCGAAGCTCCCGGGGCAATGGTTCTGGAAGAACCTCCACATGACCGAGGCGTGGGGCCTCTCGCGCGGGGACGCGAAGACCACGATCGTCGTCGTCGACACGGGCTGCGACATGGCGCACCCCGATCTGAAGGACAAGCTCGATCCCGGCCGGAACGTCGTCGACGGGTCCGACGACGCGAACCCCGATCCGGGGCAGAAGGGCGCCGAGCACGGCACGGCCTGCGCCGGGCTCGTGGGCGCGTCGACCGACAACGGCCTCGGCGTCGCGGGCGGCTGCCCCGACTGCCGCGTCCGCTGCGTGAAGATGCTGACCGACGCGCCGCTGCCGATCTCGAAGAACGTCGACGCCTACCAGTTCGCGCTCTCGGTCGACGCCGACATCGTCTCGAACAGCTGGGGCTTCGTCGAGCCGACGCCGGTGCCGAAGGCGCTCGCCGACGCCATAAGCGAGCTCTACGACCACGGGCGCGGCGGCAAGGGCGCCCTCATGCTCTTCGCGATGGGCAACGACGACCGCGTGATTGGCAATGACGAGCTCGAGGCCGTCCGCGGCGTGCTCGGCATCGGCGCCATCAACAACCTCGACGAGTCGACCCCGTTCACGAACTTCGGCGACTCGGTCGATCTGGTCGCGCCGACGGGCACGCTGTCGACCGACCTCTCCGGGCCGGCCGGCGCCGAGCCGGGCGACTACCTCTCGCTCTTCGGAGGCACCTCGTCGTCGTGCCCGGTCGCCGCCGGCATCGCGGGCCTGATCGTCGCGGCCGCGCCGGACAAGACGAGCGAGGAGCTCTACGCCTTGATGATCGCGACCGCGAGGAGCGCCCCCTACGCGACGCCGGACGCGAAGGGCCACGACCAGGTCTATGGATACGGCATCATCGATCCGGTGCCTGCGCTGAAGAAGGCGCTCGGGATCGTGGACCCGCCCGACGCGGGCGCGGGCGGGGCGGGGGGCGCGGGCGGATCGGGGGCGGGCGGCGCCGGATCGGTCGATGCGGGCGCGGACGCCGCGGGGTCGACCGCGCCGCCGTCGGACTCCTCGGCTCCGCCGGGCGGCTGCTCGTGCCGGGCGGGGGGCGACGCGCCCCTGCCGGCGTCGCCCCTTCTGGGCTTCTCGGTCGCGGCGATCGCCGCCTGCCTTCGCCGCCGTCGCGCCCCCGCTGCGCGGCGTCCTCGACCGGGATCGCCCTCGCGCTGACTCGACCACGCCCGGCGCGGGCTTCACTCCACCTGCACGCCCCGCGCGATGAGCTCCGCGGCGGCCGTCTGCGCGGCGTGCCGGTACAGGTCCGCGAGCGTCGGGTAGTTGTAGAGCGACTCCGCGAGGTCGAACGCGGTCGCCTTCATGTTCAGGTACGCTTGGCCGATGTGGATGAGCTCGCTCGCGCTCTCGCCGACCATGTGCGCGCCGAGGAGGCGGCCGTCCGCGGCGTCGAAGAGCAGCTTCAGCAGGCCGTCGGTGTCGCCGATGATCTGGCCGCGCGGGTTCATCCCGTAGTGGCCGCGGCCGGCGACGTACGCGCGCCCCGACTCCTTGAGCTTCTCCTCGGTCAGGCCGATGTAGCTGACCTCGGGGATCGAGTAGATCGCGAACGGCAGCACCTCGTGGCTGCGCAGGCCCGGCAGGCCGAAGGCGTTGCGGACCGCGCGCCGCCCCTGCTCCATCGCCGTCGAGGCGAGGGCGGGATAGCCGATGACGTCGCCCACCGCGAAGATGTGCGGGTGCTTGGTGGCGAGCCGCTCGTCGACCTCGAGGAGGCCGTACTTGTCGGCGGTGATCCCGATGTGCTCGAGCCCGAGGTCGTTCGTGTTGCCGTCGCGACCGACGCAGTAGAGCAGCACGTCGGCCGATAGCTCGCGGCCGCTGGCCATCACGCAGCGCACGCGCGGTGGCGTGCCGCGGGCTGGCTCGATGCGCGCGTAGCGGTCCTCGTGGCGGATCTCGACGTGCAGGCCGCCGAGCGCGCGCTCGAGGATGCCGACGATCTCGCGGTCGAGGTAGGGCAGGAGCTCGGCGCGGGTGTCGACGAGCGTGACGTAGACGCCGAGGGCCGCGAAGATGCTCGCGTACTCGATGCCGATGACGCCCGCGCCGAGGACGATCATCGTCTTGGGCATGCGCGGCAGCTTCAGGATCGCGTCGCTGTCGAAGACGGTGAAGCCGTCGAAGGGGACGTCGTCGGGGTGGTTCGGCCGCGATCCCGTGGCGATGACGAGGACGTCGCCGCGCAGCAGGGTCTTTCGGCGGCCGTCCTTGCCGAGGACCTCGACCGTGTGCGGGTCGACGAAGCGCCCGTGGCCCCGGAACACCTCGACACGGTAGCGGCCGAGCGACGACCCGATGAGCTCGAGCTCGCGCTGCACCACGAGGCGCTCGCGGTACATGAAATCGGCGACGGTGACCTCGTCGGTGAGCTCGGCCTGGAAGCCGTGCAGGCGGTGGCGTTGCAGGCCGTGGACGAAGAGCGCGCTCTCGCGCAGCGTCTTCGACGGGATGGTGCCCCAGTTGATCGCGGCGCCGCCGACGACGTGCGCGCGCTCGACGAGCGCGACCCGCTTGCCGGCCTTGGCCGCCTGGATCGCGGCGCGCTCGCCGCCGGGGCCGCCGCCGAGGATGATGATGTCGTAGCTCGGGATGCTGGACTCGACCACGCGCGCAAGGTAGCGCGGATCGAGCGGGATCCCAGCCCCGGAAGCGATCCGGATCTCCGCGCGCCGCCGTCGTTCGCGGACAGGGCGCGCGCGGCGTGCTAGCCCGCGTGCACCGTGGCCGCCGCGCACCCCGTCGAGAGTCGAGCCTCCGCCATCCCCGTCGGCCCTCGCCTCGAGGCCGTGCTGGCGCTCGCGTACCGCGCGCGCCGGCCGGTGCTGCTCGAGGGGCCGACCGGCATCGGCAAGAGCGAGATCGTCCGGCAGCTCGCCGACCGCCTCGGCGTCGCGACGGTCGTGCTCGACCTGTCGCTGCTCGAGCCCCCCGACCTCGTGGGCCTGCCCGTGATCGAGGGCGGGCGCACGGCGTACGCGGTGCCGCGCGCGCTGCCGATCGCGGGCGCGGGCATCCTGATGCTCGAGGAGCTGAACCGCGCCGAGCGGTACATCCAGCAGCCGGCGCTCCAGCTGCTCACGGCCCGGCGCCTGCACGAGTACGAGCTGCCGCCGGGCTGGGTCTGCTTCGCCGCGGTGAACCCGGAGACGGCCGACTACCAGGTCACGCCGCTCGATCGCGCCTTGCGGGCCCGCTTCATGAACCTCGCCGTCCGCGCCGACCGCGCCGCGTGGCTCGCGTGGGCGACGACGAGCGGCGTGCACGCGGGCGTCGTCGCGGTCGTGCGCGCGCACGAGCGGGCCTTCGACGACGTGCCGCCGCGATCGTGGACGTATGCCGGGCAGGTGCTCTCCGCGATCGCGCCCGCCGAGCTCGCCGACGGCACGCTCCTGCGCGACGCGATCGGGGGCTACCTGCCGGCCGCGTGGGTCGAGACGCTGCTCGCCACGCAGGGCGGCTGGGCCTCGGGGCTCGGCTTCGATGTGCGCGAGCTCTGCGTGGACTACGCGCCCGGATCGCCTCTCGCGCGCGCCGTCGCGGGCTTGCGCGATCGAGGCGAGACCGACCGGATGGACGAGATCGGCGCGCGCCTCGCCCCGCTCCTCGGCGGCCCCGAGGTCGCGGTGCTCGCGTCGCAGCGCCGGCTCTCGCTCGCGTCGCTCGAGGCGCTCTTCGCCGATCTGCCGGGCGATCTGCGCGAGCGGCTGCAGGAGGCGCTCGCCGGCAACGCGACCGCGGCGGCGCTCGTCGACGTGACGCCGGCCGAGCTGCTCTCGAGCTACCCCGGCAGCGGCGCGCAGAAGAAGCTGCTCGCGTGGCGCAAGAGCCCGCTGCTCGACCACCGCGCCGGCCTCGCGGTGACCGCGCTCCGCGCGCACCTCGATCAGCAAGGGCCCGGCGGCGAGGCGAGGAAGAGCAACGCGGCGCGCGCGTGCCTCGGGCAGCTGCTCGTCGATCTGCGCGAGCCGTGGGCGGTTGGCCTCGTCGAGACGATGAAGAAGCTCGGCATCACCCCGATCCGGCCGTCGCCGTGACCGCGCGCGAGGCGCCTCGCGACGCGCTCGGCGAGTGGCTCGCGGCCTTCCTCCGCGACCCGGGTTTTCTCGCGAAATACCCCTACTACGCGGCGATCCTCGCCCGGATGGCGCCGGTCGCCGACCCCTCCGTCAAGCGGATGGCCGTCTCGCTCTTCGACGGGCGCTTCTACCTGCACGTCAACGTCGAGGCGTTCCTGCGCGAGCCGGCGTACCTGCGCGGCGTGCTGCTCCACGAGGTGCACCACGTCGCGCTCGGGCACCTCTCGCACCCCAAGTTCGCAGGCGCCGAGCTGCCCGAATTGCTCGATCTCGCGCTCGAGATGTCCGCGAACGAGCACGTCGAGGAGCCGCTGCCGGACCCGATCACCTGGCGCCCGTACGCCGCGTTCGGCCTGCACGCGCGGCAGAGCACGCTCGATCGGTACGCGCTGCTGGCGGCCGCGCACCGCGCGGGTGCGATCACGGCCGGCGGGGCCGCGGCGCCGGGCGCTCCGACGCGGATCGGCCGGACGACGGCGTCGTCGGGCGGGCTCTCGCTCAAGCAGGCCGAGGCCTGGATCGCCAAGGGCCGCGCGCCCGAGGGCCCGCCGCGCAGCTCGCCGAAGGACGCGCGCGTCGACGAGCACCGCTTCCTCGCCGACGGTCGGCGCGCGCTCGGCGCGATCGAGCACGCGCGCAGCCTGATCGAGGAGGCGGCGCGCGAGGCCGAGCGCGCGCGCCCGGAGCTCCGCGACGACGACGAGGCCGAAGGCCGGCTCGTCGCGGGCGAGCGTCCGGGGCGCCTCGTCGAGCAGCTCACGGGCGTGATCGGCCCCGCGGAGGCCTTCCTCGACTGGCCGACGGCGCTGCGCATGTTCGTCACGCGCGAGCGGGCGCCGGTGCACACCTACGCGCGGCCGAATCGGCGCTTTCCAGGTCAGATCGGGCAGATTCCGGGTCGGTCGTTCTCGCCTCGGATCGTCCGGCGCCCGCGCCTCGTGGTCGCGATCGACACGTCGATCAGCATGACCTCCGCCGAGCTCGCCGAGGTCGCCCGGCAGCTCGCTCGCCTCGCGGATCACGCGCGGATCGTGGTCGCCGAGTGCGACGTGGAGATCGCGCGCGTCTACCCCTTCGCGGGCGCCGTCGTCGAGGTCGCGGGGCGCGGAGGCACCGACCTCCGGCCCGTCTTCGCGCCCGAGTTCCTGGCCGCTCAGCGCCCCGACGGGGTCGTCTACTTCACCGACGGCGCGGGCCCGTTTCCCGCCCGCGAGCCGGCCGTTCCGACGCTGTGGGTGCTCACGAAGCCCGCGTGCTTCGCCTGCCCGTGGGGCGCGCGCGCGCGGCTCGACCGCAAGCCGGCGCCCCGACCGACGCCGTCGCGGGCCGGGCGCAAGGGCGCCTGATCGCGCCTCCGAGCCGGCCCGGTCGCGCGCCCGCCCCGGCGGGCCCCACCACCAGGGACGTCACAAGCGCCAGGAGCCCCAAGGAGCGCCAACGAGGCGCGTGGCTCGCGAGGGAAGTGAGGCGACGGCGGCCTCCGCCTCGCGATCCCCGCGCCGAAGGCGCCCCTCACCGCTCCCCCTTGGCGTCCTTGGCGTCCTTGGCGCTCTCTCGCCCGACCCGATTCGCACCACGAAACGCCTCAGCTGCTCCCCCTCGTGCCCGACCTCGCTCTGCGAAAATGGGTGATGGAGAGGCCTTGAGCGGCGCGCAGGTCACGAGCCTCTACGGGGCGGGCGCGTGCAAGCTCTCCTGCGGAGATGCGGTGTACACGGCGACCCTCGCGAGCCTCGGCGCGGCGGCGTCGTGGAGCATGGACGAGGTGGGCGCGACGTTCGTCGACTCGATTGGTGGTCGCAACGGCGCCGCGCAGGGGAGCTTCACGAAGGGCGTCGCCGGGCTGGTCGCGGGCGGCAAGGCGGCGAAATTCACCGGCGCGGGCAGCGTTACCGTGCCCTACGACGCGCTCTGGAGCTCGCCTTCGTTCAGCGTCGCCGCGTGGGTCACCTCGGACGGCATGGCGGGTTCGACGCGTGACATCGTCTCGACGCGCACCGCGCCGAACAGCCCCTACAACGGCTGGGAGCTGCGCGTCGGCCTGAGCACCAACCTGCAGTTCGACGTCGGCAGCAACAACGCGGAGGCGCTCCTCACGGGCCCGGTCGCGAGCCCCGGGCAGCCGTACTTCGTCGTCGGCACGTACGACGCCGCGACGAAGACGTCCTCGTTCTACGTGAACGGCGTGGTGAAAGCCACGCAGGCGAACGCGGCCTTCACGGGAACGATCTCGCCGCTCGACCTCGGCCGGATCGTCAATGGCGACAACCTCTACCTCGGTGTAGAGGACGGCGTCGCGTGTTTCAAGGAGGCGCTCGGCGCAGCCGACGTGGCGAGGCTCTACTCCGCCGGTAGCTGCCAGTCGGCACGGGCGGCGGCGGCTCCTCCGGCGCCTGCGGGGGCGGAAGGTCGCCGCCGCAGCCGGTCGCGAAGAGGGAGAGTGCGCCGAGGATCGAGAGCGTGAGCTGGGCCGAAGTGCGCGTTCGCATGGTTTCTCCTGGGGCGCGGCCGGCGGGCGATGCCGCCTTCGAGCCCGGCCCGAGCCTGCACGAGCGGGCCGAGTGGAGATCGGCATTCGCCCCGGGGCCCGCCGTCCTCGTCGGTGCCCCAGCACGGCCCGGCGCGCTCCGTGAACGGCGCGACCCGTCGCCCGCGTCCGTTGCACTTCGGGCATTCGATCACGTCAATCTCGAACGTCCTCTCCGTGACTCCGTGACTCCGTGACTCCGTGGTGCCCGTCTCTTGCTCCTCGAATGGGCGGGCAGCGGGCGCCGCCACCGGCAAGATCGAGCGAGCCGGCGCGAGCGGCCGCGGTCCGCGCGAAGCCATGGATCGAGGCGCCGGGTGGCTCGTCGAGCGAGCGCGACCTCGCCGCGTCAGGCGGCCGGCCGCGCGTCCACCGCGGCGCGGCGCTCGAGCGGTTCGCGGGGCGCGAACCCGTCGCTCTTGACGAAGCTCTCCCGGTTCGGCGACCGTTTCGGGGCTGCGCTCCGGCTCGGAGCGCAAGAGGGGGGCACCGTGATGAACCAGCGCGAAGTCAGCGAAAAGGTCCTCGACGAAACCTCGGCCCGCGCGCTGAAGTTCCTCGGAGCGCTCAGCACCAACCGCGTCATCCGCGCGGTGCTGGCGGCGCGCGGCTACACGCAGGCCGTCCACCAGGCGGGCTTCGAGCTCGTGTTCGCGGCCGTCGGCTACACGCGCGCGGCCGACGCCGCCGTCGACACGCCCGAGGCCACCTCCGCGCTCGCGGCGATCGACGCCTGGGACGAGCCCAACTTCCGCATCGCGAGCGCGGCGCTCACCGCCGCGTTCCCCGACCAGCACACGTTCCTCTTTCAGGACCTCACGGCGCAGACGGGGGCCGCGTCGCTCGGCTCGGTGAGGACGTTCCTCGACCGGCTCGACGCGCTCGAGCAGGGCAAGGACCGCAAGGCCACGCACAAGGCCGACCTCGCGGCGATCGAGAAGCTCGCCGACCGCGGCCTCACGAAGGAGGAGCGCGCGCGCGTGCGCGGGCTGCTCGCCGTCGTGCAGGACGGCCCGACCGACGCGGAGGTCGCCGCTCACAAGGAGCTCGAGATCGAGCCGGAGTCGCCGGCGCAGCGCGCGGCGAAGGTCGAGCTGCGGGCGTGGTACGTCGAGTGGAGCGAGATCGCGCGCGTGCTGATCAAGCGCCGCGATCACCTCATTGCGCTCGGCCTCGCCAAGCGGCGCATCGCCGAGCACGGCAAGGGCGGCGCGAAGGGCGGCGAGGCGCCGCCGGAGCCGTAGGCGGGCCGGCGCGCGCCCCGTTCGGCCGCGGCCGTCACCTCGGCATCTGCTCGCACCTGCCGCAGTCGGCCGAGCAGTAGCTCGGCCCGCCGTGCGCGCAGTTGCCGCAGAGCTCGCCCCACTCGCAGAGGCCGTCACCGCACCACGGGCCGAGGTCGCAAGGAGCCCAGGTGAAGGTCGACGAGCTCTGCGCGGTCACTTCAAGGTCCCCTTGGTGCAGGCGGAGTCGTCGTACAGCCCCGCCCATTCGCTGTTGTACTCGGCCATCGCGAGGATCTCGCACGTGAAGATGGACGCGTCGCACGTCGCGACGGCCGTCTGGCCCGTGCGGCACTGCGAGCCTCCGCAGGTGCAGACGCCGGTGTTCGGGTCGAGGCAGCACGCGCCGTACTCGGTCGCCGTGCAGGCGCCGAAGAGCTCCGGGCCGTCGACGATCGCGGGCAGGCCGCAGCGGCAGTCGGGGCCATCGAAGGCGCAGTGGATGGCGGTGCAGCGGCACGCGCCGCCCTTGGGCCACGCGGGGTCGGAGCAGCAGAGCCCGTGGACGCTCGCCGCCGTGCACGTGGTCACCGGGGGCTTCTTCGACGTGACGGCCGGGGTGCAGGCGCAGTCCTCGTCAGATCCCTCGCAGAATCGAAAAAACTCCGGCTCGTCGTTCAGGTAGACGGGCCCGCAGTGCAGGAGCGCGAGCCCGAGGGACCCGAGCGCGAAGAGGTGACGCGATCCGACGCTCATCGCTCGCTCCCGGTCGGGGTCGCGGCGTTCCGCCGTCCGAAGAGGACGTACGTCACGCCGAAGGTGGTGAGGGACATCATCGAGATGGGAGCGGCCCCGGAGGAGGGGACGGCGCAGAGGTCCTCGCGGACGCCGATCTCCCACGACCGCTCGGCACCCAGGCGGAACGCGAGGCCGAGCCTCGGCCCGAGGAAGCCGAGTGGCGCCATGTGCGTCGCGTACGTCGAGGGCTTCGTGGTCGACCACTCGAGGACCTCGCTCCCCGCGGCGTATCCGCCGGTCGCCCCGATCTCGACGCCGAACGGCGCGCCGTGCAAGACCACCGAGAAGAACCCGCCGACCGGGTAGAGCTGCGCGCTCTGGCCGCCGATGGCGCCGCCGCCGAACGCGCCGAGGCGGAGCTCGACGGCCGGGTGCACGGCGAAGTCGCCGAACATCGAGAGTCGACCGCCGCCGTACGGCGAGGGGGCGCCGCCCGGGACCGCCAGGAGGGCCTCGAGCGAGAGGCCGAAGCCCGCGACGCGCCGCCCGGTCCACAGCGCGCGCAGCGCCGACGGGGAGAACGCGGCGACGGTCGTTGCCTTGGAGCGAATCTCGACCTCCTGGTCGTCGCTGCCACCCGCGTCGAGATCGACGCGCACGGTGTGCACGCCCTCCGTGACCTCGTCCTTGGCCAAGAGCGGTGTGCGGCCGATCCGCTTGCCGTCGAGGAAGGCTGTCGCCGGCTCCTCGCTCGTGACGCGCAACGTGCCGTATTGGGGTGGCGGAGGCGGAGGCGGCGGAGGCGGAGGCAGCGGAGGCGGCGGACGCGCGGCGGGCGGCGCCCTCGGGGCGGGGGCGGGCGGGGGAGCGATCGGAGGTGGCGGCGCGGCGGTGGGAGCAGCGGCGGGCCCTCCGCCGGCGTCGCCGTATTCGACGCGATCGACCTCGCTTGGGGAGAGCTTGCGCTTGCGGCCGTCGCCGAGCAGCACGTCGACGCCGTCGACCGGGCTCTCGGACATCACGCTGCCGCGGATGCGACCCCCGTTCTTGAGGAAGACGAGGTCGTCGGCGTGCGCGATCACCGGGGCGAGGGCGACCGCGATCCCCACCCAGGAAGCGAGGTGTCGGGCGGGGCTCACGGGTTGCCGTACTCCAGCCGGTCCACCTCGGACCGACGCACGACGCGCGTCGTCCCGTCGAGCAAGCGGATCGACAGGCGCGTTGGCTCGTCCTCCATCACCGTGCCGCGGATGCGGCCTCCTCCCTTGAGGAAGACGGTGTCCGGTCCCGGGCGAGCGGGCGTGGACGGGCCCTGTGGCGGCGCGGCCTGCGGCAGGGCCATCGGCGCCGGCGCGCCGTGCCCGCCGCTCGCCGGCGCGACGCCGCCGACCCCCATCGGCGGCCCCTCGCCGAACGCCTGCGCTACGCCGTCCTCGGGCCGGAGCGTCCGCTTCTCGCGGTCCTCCTCGTCGTAGCCCTGGTAGCGCTGCTCGGCGGCGCGGATCTGGTCGCCGAGGTCCGCCGCGCGCCGACGCAGGTGGGCCTCCCCGCCCATCACGTCGGCCTCGATCGCGTCGCACTTCCGCAGCCACTCCTCGAGCTCGCGCCAGTTTTCGTCGCGCGGTCGGAGCGCGAGGAGCTGCACGCGGGCGGACCACGCGCCCATCTTCGGCGCGACCTCCACGAAGTAGACGCGCCCCGCGGCGAGCGTCGCCCGCAGGGCAGGCGTGCCCTCGGACCAGCTCAGGAGCAGGTGATCCCCCGGCGGCAGCTTCGCCACGAAGACCGAGCGCGCCTCGCTCTCGCCCAGGAACCGCCCCTGCGCCGTGGCGATGACCGGACGGATCGCCCCGGCCATGCTCGAGGGGCGCACGAAGACGACGGTCGCCGCGGCGGGGTCCGGCACGATGCCGCGCGACATCGCCGGGCGCATGTGCGGCGCGGGCGCCTTGCAGCCGACGAGGATCACGGCGAGCGCGGCCCCGAGCAGAAAGCAGGTGAACGCGCGCGCGATCCAACGCGCGGCCTGTGACGGCGCAAAATCGAGCTTCATGGGCTCGCCACCTCCCGCGTGGCGCGTGCGTCGGGGCGCGCGGCGCGTGCCTTACGGCGCACGGCCGTCCCCCCCCGGCGCGGCGCGACCGGTATCACGGGAAAGCAGGCCTTGAAACGTCTATTGTCGGGAGGAAGGTGTTGTGGGCTGCTTTTGTTCGGCGACGTCACGCGCCTGCGACCGCTTGCGAGGAAGTCGAGCACGGCGAGGGCGGCGCGAAGGGCGGCGAGGCGCCGCCGGAGCCGTAGGCGGGCCGGCGAGGCCGCGCCGCGCCCGTCACAGCGCGAGCACGAGCCTCCGCCGTGGCCCGTGAATCAGGTCGAAGCCGCCGAGGTCGAGCTTCTTGCCGACCGTGTCGGTCGACCCGTTCTCGGTCTTCTGCTCGCGCAGGCTCGTCACCACGGCCTGGCCGATGGCCTCGGCGTGGTAGGCGAGGTCGGCGACGAGGCTCGGGCGGCGGCCGTGGGTGATGCGCAAGCGCGCGCCGACCGAGGCCGACCCGTTCAAGGCGATCATGGTGGCGCGCTCGGTGCGGGGCGCGCCGGCCGCTTCACGGTCGAAGGTGTGCGAGACGGGCCCGCCGCCGCCGTAGATCCCGAGGTCGCCGTAGAACGACACGCGCGGCCAGTCGCCCTGGCCGAAGCGCGCGGAGAGGCCGCCCATGAAGTGGCTGGACGCGACGCTCTGCGGGTCGCTCTCGCGCGAGAGCACGTAGACGTCGTCCTTGCCGGGCACGCACCTTCTCCTGCGCTTGCGTCGATAGGGAGGTATGCCCTCTGCCGCGCACGAGATCGCCGTCCTCGCCCTGGCCGAGACGCCCGCCCTGATCGGGCTGCTGCTCGAGAAGCTCGCCGGGCTTCACCTGCCCGGCCCGCTCTCGCGCGAGGACGGGACCGTGCGCTTCGCGAAGGCCCTGGAGGTGCGCCCGGACCTGCTCTTCTCGTGTCCGGGCGGCGCCCCGCTCGCGGTCGAGGTGCAGGGTGACCAGGACGACGACAAGGGACGGCGGTGGAACGTCCGGATGGCCGTGCTGCACGACGGGTCGGGGGTGATCGATCGATGCGGCGCCTGCCGCCGGTGTGGTCGTGGGTGCCGCCCGCGGCGTCGGGGCTCGCGCGCTGGTGGTGGTGAAGGCGACGCGCCCGCGTCAGCGCTTGCAGCAGAACGTGATCTCGCCTGCGGCGAGGACGGCGCCGTCCGCCTCGCCGCCGCTCGCCATGCACCCTCCGGCGGTCAGCGCCGGCGGTGTCGCGGCGACCGACCACGGCTGCAAGAGCAGGCCCGAGGTCGGGTAGCAGTAGCCGGCCGGGAGCGAGACCGCACCGCAGGTCACGTCGGGGCTGCACGCGGGGCACCCGTGGATTGTGTACGCGCCGCCGGCGCAGCTAGCGCCCGAGGCCGTGCAGCGGCACGGCGAGCAGACGCGGCCGTCGACCACGTCCTGCCAGGCGACGAAGCGCGTCTCGTCGAAGCTCAGCGGGCAGTCGCCGTGGTTCCCGGGCCGCTGGACGCACACGCCGGCGACGCCGTAGCCGGTCGCGGGCTTGTGCGCGCAGACGCGGCCCGCCTCGCAGCCGCCGACGCGCATGGGGCCGCGGCAGTCGTCGATGCGGCGAGGGACCGGCGGGCCCGACGCGATCGCGCCGCCCGTCGGCGGGCACGCGCCCTCGGACGCGACGGCCCCGGCGCCGGTGACCATGCACGACGACGGCACCCCCTGCGCGGGCAGGGTCAGGCAGCCGGCATCGTTCGCCGCGCCCGTCAGGTCGTCGTCCTGGCCGCCGGAGCAGCCGGCGACGCCGTAGTAACAGTGCAGCGGCGGCGGGCTGCAGGCTGCGTCGGCGAGGGCGCCGCACGCGCACGGCGCGCACGTGACCGTGCTGGCGTCGCCCTGGCCGTGGCTCCTCGGCGCGACGCCGCCGGCGCACGGCGTGGCCGGCTCGTCGAAGGCGACCTCGCGCAGGAAGAGCGGGCCCTCCCAGCCGTCGGGGGGCGTCTCGACGCACTCGTAGTCGGCGGCGCAGGCGGGGTCCGCGCAGTCGACGAGGCCGTTGCCGTCGTCGTCCAGGTCGTTCTCGCAACGCTCCCGGCCGCCGCCGTCGTCGCGCGGGGCGGCGTCGGGGACCGCCGCGTCGGCGTCGGCGTCGAGCCCGGCGGCCCGCTGGCCCTCGGTCGAGAGCACGCACGCGGCCACGCTCGCCGCGACGGCGAGGCCGATCGCGACGCCGACAGCGCCCCGGCGCCACGCGCTGCTCGCCCCGTCCGACACGCGGCCAGGATACCGAGCGACGTCGCGCGCGCCCGTGGAATCCGCGCGCGCCGCTCGACGGGCCGCGCCTTGGCCTCAGAACGCCCGCACCTGCGCGACCTCTCCGATCGCGCCCTCGTGGGCCGCCGTCCCGCCGCCATCGAGCCCGCCCACGCCGCCCGTGCCCCCGACGAAGCTGACCTGGTCGAGCATCGGCGGCAGGCCCGCGTACGCCACGCCGATCGCGTGGCCGCCTCGCCCGCCGCCCCCGTGGCCGCCGCCGCCGCCGGGGCCCCCGAGGCCGCCCGCGCAGCCCGGCTTCACGACGTCGACCGGGGCGCCGCCGGGGCCGCCCGGCGCGCCGGCCGCGCCCTGGCTCCCGGCCCCGCCGGGGCCGCCCGGGCCTCCCGCACCGAGCGAGACCTGGACGCTCTTCAGCGTCAGCGTCGCCGCGAGGCTCACGACCGCGAGGCTCGACCCGCCCGCGCGGCCGCCTCCCCCGCCGACCCCGCCGCAGCCGCCCGATCCGCCGCTGCCGCCGCTTGCGCCGACGGTGCATTGCACGGCGCCTCCCTTCGTCCCGCCGCCGCCTCCGCCGCCCTGGCCCGGCGCGCCGGGGCCGCCGGGCTTGCCGTCGTCGCCCGCGTAGCCAGCCGATGCGATCGATCCGGGCCCGACCCCGCCGCCGCCGTGCGCGCCGCTCGCGCCTTGCACGCCCGGCGCGCCGTCGCCGCCCTCCGCGCACGACCA
>CAIVJW010000004.1 GCA_903906315.1 uncultured delta proteobacterium
GCTGGTACGCTGTGCTCATCGGGGCCTTTTGGTAGGTATGGACTTTGACACCCAATACCTAACCATGGGGCCCCGGTTTGTCTTCACGAAAAGCAGTTCAAGTGACGGTAAACATTACCGTTATGATCGATCTGCACCCAACTGCGTAGACGGGCGATGCCTTCTCTGGGGAGCGTACGCGAGCAGAGACCTCTGCGTGCCGCCGTAGGTGGGCGCGTTCACGCCCGGGGACATCGAAACAACCCGGGGTCCACCGCCGCGGACACTTGACGAACCGTATGTGAGCCGCCCAACAAGCCAATGGATCCGACGCGCGCCTGCGGCGCGCGCGGCTCATTGGCCAGCCGTTGGGCGGAGCAGAGATCGTGACCCGCTCACCCGCTCGATAGCATCGCGCGGAAGCCGCGGGACGCACGAGCAGTCGGAGTCGACCGCCATCCGCCGACTCGGGCGCCGTCCGGCCTCGCGACGAGCTGCTCCGAGTTGCACCCGCAGCGCGTAGGCGTATAGTTATGCGCATGGCACGCATGCAGGTCTACCTTCCTGACGATCTGTACGAGCAGATCAAATCCCGTGGCTTGCCCGCTTCGGAGCTGCTTCAGCGTGCCGTCCGCGCAGAATTGCGCCGCCTTGACCTGCTGGCCGAGACGGACCGCTACGTCGCCAGCCTCGTGGCCGAGGTCGGGGAGCCTGGACCTGCTCACCGAGCGCGTGCGGCAGCCATCGCCCGGCGCGTCGCACGCCGACCCGCGCGCAAAGCGAGCTGAACCGTGCTCGTGCTCGACTCCGGCGGTGTAACTCGCTTGGCGGAGCACTCGCGCCAAGCTGCGGCGCTCATCCTCGAGCTCCGCGCGCAGGGCCTTTGGCCGCCACTCGTCCCCTCGGTCGTCCTCGTCGAATGCCTCCAGGGCCATGCGGCTCGCGACGCGCTCGTCAACCGCTTCCTCAAGACGTGCGACGTCGTCGAGGATGTCGACGAAGCCCTCGCCCGGCGTGCAGCGCTGCTCCGGCGCCGCGCCAGGAGAGGCTCAGCAGTCGACGCCCTGGTCGTTGCGCTCGCCGACCCAGGCGGAACGGTCCTCACGTCGGACCCCGGCGATCTCGGGTCCCTCGCTCTCTACGCACGCGGCGTCGTCATCGAGAAGATCTGACGTTGACCTCGGCGGCAGGGCCGATCGTCGCACTTGCACAGGAAGCCCGCCCAACCGGAAATTGGATCCGACGAACGGCGGCCTCGTGTTTCGAGGCGCTTCGCGAGCCGGGCCGCGTGGTACTCTGCGCGGCGGTCGCAGCCGCCGTTCGCGGCTCAATTTCAAGCCGTTCGGCGGAGAGCAGAACCGTTCACGGCACGCAGCGGCCCCATGGTGACGACGCAATCCGTGCCGGCGCGGAGCAGCGGCGCCCCCCCCCGGCCCCAGGCGCCAAGACGCGCGCGGCGCTACCGAGGGGCGGCCAGACCGTCGACAACGCGATCCACCCAAGGTTCGCAAAACAAGGAAACGTGGTTGACCGCCTCGACGCGCCGGGCCTATGCTCGGTGCCATGAGTGCCACATGGTCGCGCTCGTTCATCCCTGGTAGTCGACCACTGTCCGCTGGGCTGGCACTAGCCCTACCTTCGCAAGCGAAGAGCGATTTCGTTACGCTGCCTCGGCATTTGCGCTGTGCTTCCTTCGCGCTGGCCTACATGCAGCAAGGACCGGCATCCAGCGCGCGAGCTCGAAGATCCGCACGGCCTTCGCTTGA
>CAIVJW010000005.1 GCA_903906315.1 uncultured delta proteobacterium
CGATCCACAGAACCACGCGCGCGAGGAACGCGGCGAAGGGCTCCTTCTCGATGCCGTGGAGCTGCTCGAGCGTGAAGTACGGCAGCGGCGGCGCCGGGCGGAAGTCGGCGCGGCGCTTCTGGACCTTGCGCTGGATGTTGTGCCACGTGGCGACGAGCGCGGCCTCCAGGCGCTTCATCTCGCGGTAGACGACGTAGAGGAAATTGCCGCAGCCGCACGCGGGATCGAGGACGTGGAAGGCCTTGAGCTCGGCGACGACGCGCTCGGCGTCCTTCTGCGTGCGGATGGCGGAGATGCGCTCGCGCCACGGCTCGATGATCGTGGGCCCGACGACGCGGGCGATGTCGTCCTCGCGCGTGAAGTGGGCGCCGAGCTCGTGGCGGAGCGCCGGGTCGAGCGCCTGCTCGAAGATGGAGCCGAAGATCTCCGGCCGGACGTCCTGCCAGTCGAAGTCGCGTGCGGCCTTGTAGAGGTCCTGGATCTGCGCGTCCGAGAGGGCGAGCTTGGGGTGCTTCTGGTCGAAGAGCGGGCCGTTCACGTACGGGGCGAAGCGGTTGCCCTTGTCGGCGGCGTCGTGGCGGGCGAAGTCGTCGAAGAGCGACCACACCGCGTCCATGCGCCCGGCCTCGGCCGCGTCGCGCAGCACGTTCGTGAACAGCTTGGGCGGCACGAGCTCGGTGTCCTCGGCGAACATCGCGAACACGCACTCGAGGATGAACTTCGCGATGCGCTCGCGGTCGCGCGGAGCGTCGCCGGCCGCGCGGCCGAGCTCGCGCGTGAGGCGCCCGAGGGCGCTGGCGACGTCGGCGGTGATGCGCTCGGAGCGCGTCGACAGGTCCGGCGCGTCGCCGCGCAGGAAGAGCAGCGCGTCGCCGCGCGAGGGCAGCTCCGCGAGCGAGAAGCGGAGCTTCGGCTCGAGCTGCCCGCCGTCCTCGTCGGTGTCGTAGATCCAGAACTCGTGAAAGTTGCAGAGCACGAGGTAGCGCGTGCGCATGCGCGACCAGTAGCGGAGGAGCTGGTCGTGGTGCTTGCCGAGGTCCTTCTCGCTGGGCGCCTTCATCTCCCAGACGCAGACCTTGGGCAGGTACATGTCCATGCGCTCGGTCGTGTAGACCGGGGCGTCGTCGGCGCCGAAGAGCGCCCCCTGCCGGTTCGCCCTTGCCTTCGCCTTGCCGGGGGCCGCCAGCACCTTGATCGGGTGCTGCTCGAACACGGTGCCAGGCCGGAAGCTCGCGCCGTAGATTTCGAGCAGCGAGCCCATGAAGGACTGCGCGCCGCCCTGCTCGGTGCCCTGGAAGCCCTTCCAGGTGTCGACGAACACGGCGAGCTTGCCCGTGAGATCCCGCTCCCAGTCCTCGGTCTTCATGCGGCGCGGAGCAGAGCGGGAAGGCGCCCCCCGCGTCAAGCGCGCCGCTCGGCGGGGCGGACCTACCCGGACCGCCCGCGCACCGACCGGGGAGGTGCCCGGGGGCAGCCGAGCGGCGCGGTGGGCGGGCCCTGGAGCTGCCGTGGCCAAGGGGCCGAGCGGAGCGGGCGGGAGGAGTGGGAGGGGTGGGGCAAGGGACGGGCCCGTCGACCCGTCTCCGGGGGTGCCCGGGAGCAGGTCGGCGGCCGATCGATCGGCCTCCGAACCACCCTGGGGCGGCTCGGGGCGAGGTCGGCCGGGTCAGCCGCCGGGGGCGGGCGGCTTCGGGTCGGCCGGCGCGGGCGCGGGCTTGGCGGCGGGCTTGGCGGCGCCGCGGCCGTTCATGTCGCCGAGCGTGTCGAAGTAGCCGAAGACGCGCGCGTCGAGGTCGCGCGGGAGCTTCGGGTTCTTGCGCACCTCCTTGGCGAGGTCGGCGCGCAGGCGGTTCAGGAGGCCGATCGTGGTCGACCGGAGCGCGGACGCCTGCTTGCGGCTCCCTCGCGGCGTCGCGTCGGCGCGCTGGCTGAGCAGACTCTCCAGCTCGTCGCCGGCGTCGAGGAAGGCCGTGGCGACATCGTGCAGTGTGCCGCCGCCGGCCACGGGGATCGCCTGCAGGTCGGCCTTCATCGACTTCAGCAATGGGCGACGATCGGCGGCGCGATCGGCCTCGACGGCGTACGAGGCCTGCAGCTCGCCGAGCTCGGGCACGAACGCCGCGCGGATGCGCGCGGCCGCGGCCGCGACGTCGGCGTCGGCGTCCGGGAGGCGCGCGTAGACCTCGGTCGCGAACCAGATCGCGCCGCCGAAGCCGTCGTGCCTCGCGTCGACGAGCTCCAGCTCCGCGGTGAGCGGCGCGCCGCCGGTGAGCGCCGGGGGCAAGGCCTCGATGCCGTCGAGGTGCTCCTGGAGCTCCTCGGCGTGAAACGCGCCGGACTTGGACTTGGCCAGATCGGCCGCCCGCTTGTCCAGAAGGTCGCGGAGCCCGAGCTTCAAATGGGTGAGGGTGAGCATGACGAAGGATTGAACCGAATCGTCGGAGCAGCGGTCAAGAGCAGACCAAGGACGCCAGATGGAATGGGCCGAGAGCCGCCCTCGCCGCCTCCGCCGTCTCCGGCCGGACCCCGCCCGCCGGCCCGCAGTGGACGCGCGGCCTGTCGCCCGCGCCGCCGAGCCCGCTGTCGTTCGACAAGCCGCTCTGCGCCTCGCTCGATGGCTTCACGCTGCACGCGGCCACCCGCGCCGGCTCGCACCACCTCGCCGCCCGCGAGGCCCTCCTGCGTTACGCCCTGCGCCCGCCGCTCGCGAACGATCGCCTCGAGACGCGCCCCGACGGCCTCGTGCGCATCACGCTGAAGCGCGCCTACGCCGACGGCACCGTCGCGGTCGACATGGACCCGCTGTCGCTCTTGTGCCGCCTCGCGACGAGCGTCCCGCCGCCGCGCTTCCACACGGTGAAATGTTCGCAGGCCGCCGGACGACGCATGGAGCGTCGTCC
>CAIVJW010000006.1 GCA_903906315.1 uncultured delta proteobacterium
CCGCGATCGCGCCCGCGCCGCCGCCGACCGCCGCCACGCGCGCGGGATCGGCGAACGCCTGCGCCGCGGCCCAGCGCCCGACCGCGTCCACGTCCCGCGCCGCGTCGAGCTGGCGCGCGCCCCGGCCCGCGGCCTCGTAGACGCGCCCGAACCCGGGCGATCCGCGCACGTTGGCCTCGACCACGACCCAGCCGATCGCCGTGAAGAAGCGCACCGCGGGCGAGTAACCGAGCGCCGCGCGCGCGATCGGCCCCCCGGGCGCGAGCACGACGACGGGCGCCTTCCCCGCGCCCGCGGGGCGGTACACCACCACCGGCACGCGCAGCCCGTCGAACGACGCGACTCGCTCGACGGACGCCTCGATCGCCGGGAGCCGATCGACGCTCGGGCGCGCCTCGTCACGCAGGCGCACGACCGCCCCGCTCTTGGCCTCGATCGCGATCACGTCGGCAGGACCGGCGGCGGTCGACCAGGTCACCGTGACGCGCCTCCCATCGGGGAAAAAGCGCCCGATCCGGCCGTTTCCGGGCGCAAGCGCGGGCGTCGGGCCGGCCGCGAGCGTGCGCGCGTCGAGCAGGCGCACCTCGGCGTGGTCGCCGAGATCGAGGCCGATGGCCAGGTGGTCGCCCCTCGGCGCCACCGCGATTGCCCGGATGCCCGAGGCACGCGCGCCCGGGTCGACCCAGCGCGCGCGCTCGACGCCCGTCTCCGCGTCGATCGCGATCAGCACCGCCTCGTCGCTCGCGCCGCGCGCCCCCACGAGGATCGCCGCGCCATCCGCCGAGAATGCGGCCGCGACGGCGTGCGCGCCGCCGGGCACGCCGACCCGCCGGAGCGAGCCCGCAGCGAGATCGCACACGGCGAGCTCCCCCGCGTGGTCGCCCGGGGGCAGCAAGATCGCGCGCTTTCCCTCCCGGTCCACGTCGACGAGCGCGCCGCCCGCCGGGTCGGTCGCGATCACGCGGGGCGCGCCCCCAGCCGAAGGCGACTGCTCGACGACGCGCACCGCGCCCTCGCCCGGCGCGCGCTCCGACCACACGACGCGCGCGCGCTTGCCCGCCACGCCGATCGGCGGATCGCGCTGCACGCCCTCGGCAGGCGCGATCACGACGGGCGCCGGCGGGTCGAGGCGCGCGGGCACGCCGGGCTTCGCGCGCTTCGGCAGCGGCGATCGAAGCAGCGTCGTGTCCGCCCCGCGCGACGTGGCGAGCAGCAGCACGTCGATCGCGGGCGCAGCGAAGGTGACGGGATCGGCGGTCTCGGCGAGCCGCACGGGCGGGTCCTCGGGGCGCTTCGGATCCCCGGCGTACGCCTCCCAGCGGCCGCTCCGGTCCGATCGGTAGATGACCCGCTTGCCGTCCGAAGCGGGGCGCGCGTCCTGGTTCGCGTGGGCGCGGACGGCCTGGCCCGCGAGGCGCGCGAGCTCCGCCGCGCGCGCGTCCGTCGCCTCGATCACGTCGGGCACGACCGGGCCCGCGTCGCCGGCGTCGTCGGCGACCTCGACGGCAGACGCGCTCGCCACGGGCCGCGCGACGCGCGGGACCGCCGGCGGGCCGCCCGTGATCGGCGCAGGCGCGGGCGCGGCGCACGCGGCGAAGGCCAGGGCGATCGCCGCGAGCCGCACCGACAGGACCATGCGGGCAACGTAGCGCGAGCGCGACCGGACCGAGCGCGCAAGCGTGCAGGCCGAGATCGGGCGAGAGCGCGAGGCGCGCGAGCCGCCGCCATGCTGAGCGGCGCCACGGATCCCGCGGGCAACCTCCCCACGCTCGCCGACCTCGAGGCCCTTCCGCCGGGCATCCAGGGCGAGCTCCTCGAGGGCACGCTCCACGCGATGACGCGACCGCGCGCGCCGCACCAGAACGCGGGCGCGCGGATCACAGGCGAGCAGGAGCCGCTCACGCCCGTCTTCTGCGTAGTAGTCGAGCTCGCGCGGGGAGGCTGACGGAGACAGAGGCCTGGATCGGCACGGTCGTCCCCGCGGGCGCCGGCTGGCACGCCGCGAAAAGGACCGCGAGGGCGGCGGCGCGTGCGAGGCTCGGCGACCGCATGCGTCACCACGTCGTAGGGCGAACGGTGGACTTCAAGGTCGAGCCGGCCGCCGTCCGAGGTGGCGGCGGCAACGTCGAGCCCCGCCGCCCGGCTCGATCCGGCGATCTTGCCGCCTTGGCCGCGCGCCGGCAGGCGGTGCCAATCGAGGCTGCCTCGCGGATCGCGCGCAAAGCGAAGGAGAGGACGCGCGTCGCTCTTGGTCATGCGGATCAAGCGGAAGCGCTCGCTCGCCACGGACCGCCGCCGACGCTCGAGATTCAACCCGCGAAGCCCGCGACGACCTCGGGCTCCGCGACGTCGGCGCGCGCAGGCTCGAAGGGAACCGCGGAATCCCAGTCGCACTCGAAGCACTCGAGGGCCGTCGCGTGCAGCTCGACCTCCGTGGAGATCATGCCGATTTCACGGTTGTCGTCGAGCGACCGCGGCGACAGGTTCATGGACCCGACCAGCACGGCTCCGTCGGCGATGACGAGCTTGGCGTGCAGATCGTAGTCAGAGAGGAACCGGACCTCGACCCCCTGCCCGCCAAGCTCCATGGCCGTCGCCACATTGGCGTCGATCCACCCCGGGTCCGCGAGCAAGACGCGGACTCGCACCCCGGCGCGCGCGCGGTCGGCGAGGGTCTGCCGCAGCCGGTCGTCGGCGAGGTACATCACCTCGAGCGACAGGTGCTCCCTCGCGCCTTCGAGGAGCGCCTGAACCCGCTGCCGGGCGTTGACGGGCGAGACGACGAGGCCCGGGTCGGAGGGCCCTGCGAACGTCCCCGAGCCCCAGTCGCACTCGAAGACGACGTGCAGGTCGGCCAGCGCGCCGGGCGACCGGACGACGACGGCGTAGTTCCGCTCGGCCTCCATTGAGTAGTCGGTGAAATTGGCCGATAGCACCAGCGCCTCCGATCGGTCGACGAGCAGCACCTTCGCGTGTGCGTGGGGGAATCCGGCCGGCGCGAGCCGGATCTCGACGCCGGCCGACTCGAGCGACAGGCGCGTCGCCTCGTTCTCGGGCTGCGCGCCGTCGAGCAAGACCTGCACCCGAACCCCCCTGTCCCGCGCCTCCGCCAGCGCACCGACGATGGCGTCTCGATCGAGCTCGTATGCCATCATCCGCAGCGCCTCGCTCGCGCCCTCGATGCGCGCGAGGATGGCGCCCTCGAGCCCCTCGGGCCCCACGAGGAGCCCCGTCGAGGCCCCCTCGGAGGCGCTCCCGCCCACCACACGGAGCGCCTGGAGGCTCGCGACGTCCACCGTCCGCGGCCCACGCAGGATCCCGAGGAGCGCCCATCGGGTCTGTGACCAGATGCGCTTCGGCATCGGGAAGCGAGCGTCCATCGCCTCCAGCAGCTCCTCGATCCGGTCGTCCGGAGTTTCCTCCCGCTCGGGATCGGGCCGCGCGCCGAGAGCGTCTGGCTCCGCCTCGGTCGCCCCCCCGACGAGCGCCGCGCGCAGCGGCTCCGACAGCAACACGGCGATCAGCACCGCGACGGGGAGCCCCGCCTTGGGCAGGTCGTCGAGCGCCCGAAGACAGGCACCTACCGCTTCCGCGTCCGCGAGCCCCGAGGCGATCCGGGGTGGAAATAGGGTGTCTATCACGCCGATCGCGCGGAGCTCCGCGATGGCGCGCGCGGACACCGAGCTGGAGAGCAGCTTGGTGAGGTGCGAGCCGAGGCGTGCAGGGTTCGCGCCCAGCAGGCCCGCCGCGTGCTCTGCCATGCTCGCGCGCGTGCCGGGCTCGATCGTGAGCCCGAGCCTGCACGCCTGCACGACCCCGCGCAGGATCGAGACGGGGTCCCAGGTGAAGTCCTCGCCGCGACCGCAGACCCTTCGGAGACGGCGCCCGCCGAGGTCCGATAGGCCATCGACGTAGTCGATCAGCACATCGTCGATCGGGTCGTACAGGAGCGCGTTCATCGTGAAGTCGAACGACTCGGCGAAGTCCCGCAGAACGTCCCCCGAGCGGGCGCGCCGACGCCAGACCTCGGCCGGCACCCACGGCGGATCGCTCATCGGGAGCACGTCGATGCCGACGCTGTCGTCGCGCAGCACGGTGGTCTGGACCGGCCTGTGCCGCCGCTGGCCCTGGCCGTCCGCGTCGCCGCCGAGGACCGCTCGGATCTCGTCGCCGGTGGCCAGAGTGCCGATGTCGAAGTCCTTCGGGTAGGTCCGCAGGACGAGGTCGCGCACGCTGCCGCCGGTGAAATACGCCAGGTGGCCGCGCTCGCGGAACGCGCGCACGACGGCGAGCGCGTCCGGGTGGAACATCCGTGGAGAGAGGGGATGCTCCCGGAGGACGCGCACGGCCGTCATTCGCCGCAGCTCGACTGGGTAGCGTGGGCGGCGACGACGAGGCGCTCGAGTGCCTCGAGCGTCCGCGACGGCCGGCGACGGGCGGCGCCGGTCCGCAGGCCACTGGCGCGGGGGTGGCCGGCACGACCGTGCAGGACGAGGACCGCGGCCGAAGCGTCGCGCCAGATCGCGGGCGACAGCGGGAAGCGCGCGGCAAGCTCCGCGGTCATCCGCGCCACCTCCTCGGCGCTCGCGCCTCCGGTCGCCCCGCAGAGGAGCAAGGCCGGCAGCACCGCGATGGGCACTCCATCCAGGGGTTCGGCGTCGAGCGCGGCGAGGTAGCGATCCATTCGTGCGCTGCTGGCGAGGACGTCGACAAGCGCAGGCGGAAACAGGTGATCGAGGATCCCGAGCTCGCCCGACATCCCCACGGCCCGCGCCGACGCTCCGCACGAGAGGAGCTTGATCAGCGTCTCGTTGCGCTGGTTGGGCATGGCCTCGGAGAACGCGCGCGCGTTGCGCCTCATCGCCTCCCAGGTGCGCGGCTCGATGGCGAGCCCCCGCTTGCACGCGAGGATCACCGCGCGGACGACCGCCACCCGGTTTCTGGCCAGCTGCCGGTCCGGGTCACCGACGGCGCGGAGCGTCCGCTGCTCCAGGTCGTGCAGGCCATCGACGTAGTCGACGAGCAGGTCAGTGACTGGGTCGTACTGGAGCGCATTGACGGTGAAGTCGAACGCCTCGGCGAAGTCTCGCGCGACGTCGCCCGAGCGAGGCTGCTGCCGCCACTCCGCCTCGGGAATCCACGGCGGGTCGTCCATCGGGAAGACGTCGACGTCGATCGTGTCGCCGCGCGACAACGTGGACCCGGACCGGTCTCGACGGCGCCCCCTCGCCCGTTCCATGCCCGATCCCGCGAGCTCCGCGCCGGTCGCGCTCGTGCCGATATCGAAATCCCGCGGATAGACTCGCAGGACCAGGTCGCGGACGCAGCCCCCGGTGAAGAACGCGCGGTGCCCGAGCGCCTGCAGGCGGCGCACGAGATCGAGCCCGGCGGGGTGGAACATCCGCGCGGACAGCGGGTGGGCCGCGAGACCGCGAACCTCGGCCATCGCGGTCTCGCGTTCGCTCTCGAGGCGTGGGGAGCAACCGCGCGAGCGGGGAGGCCAAGGCCGGCGAGCCGGCCGAGACCACCGCGCCCGCGCGAGTCGGCGATCAGTATCCGCGCAGCGTCCCCGCCCGGAGGCGCATGCCCGACACGCGGGAGCCGGCCCGGATGTTCGTGCGCACCCTGAGGGCGTTCTCCGCCTCGATCCGTGCCTCGAACTCCGCTTTCGTCTCGACCTGCGTCTCGATCTTCGACTGCTGTTCCATGTAACGCGCCTCCCTGCGGGTGAGCTTGCCCACATATTTGCGGGCGCGGCCAGGTGAGCACACCTCGACCACACATGCAACGGGTGTCGGGCGTGCGAGCTCGTGGTCCGCTCCTGCTCGACGCGACCGCACGTTGCGGGCCGCAGCGGACCGGTTCGTCGAGCGGCCCCGCGGGTGCCTGGCCGGCCATCGCGGGCGGGCAGCTCGCCTTGACCGGGCGCCGGACGCGCCCGTAACGTCGCCGCGTGCAGAGGGAAGGCTGCGGCGAAGCGACGCGGGGACCGTGGGTCGACGAGGTCGTCGAGGAGAGCGAGTACGCGGTCTATCAGGATCACGCCCCCTTCGTGCGCGAGGTCCGCTGGTCGCACCCGCGCATCGTCGCCGCCATGCGCGGCCTGGCCCCCGGGTGGCGATCCGTGCATGCCTATCCGGAGTGGGCGGCTCCGTACGGGTTGGAGGACGCGTCGCCTGCCGGCGAGGTCGCGCAGCGCAACGCGCGCGTGCGAAACTTCATCCGCGTCCTGCTCGGCGAGCTCAGAGACCACCCGCGGCTGCTGGAAGGCAAGCTCCGCTGCCTCGCCCACCAGGTCCAGTGCCGACCGGACGAGCTGGGGCCGGCCGCGCCCGGGGTCGAGCCGTTCTCGCGACTGACCTACCCCGCGTACCGACGCCTCGTCGAGCTCATGCGCGTCAGTCAGGAGCTGCGCGAGGCCCTGGCGGCGCACCCGAACGACACCTTCAACTACTGCTTCGGGGACGCCGACCACCGCTCGGCCCGACGAGAACGCCCCGTGCCACCCTGGACGGACAGGGAGATGGCCTTCGCGTTCTCCAAGTACCTCGGGGCCGGCGCGCCCTCGGTGTCGAACGCCGAGGGGCCGCTGCCGCCTGGGAGCATCGGAACCTGGAAGTTCGAGCTCGAGCGCAAGGCCGCGCTCGCGCAGCCGCGCGACGACCTCGAGGCGATGTACACGTTCCGCGGCCACATCATCATCACGCCCCTCTGGCTCGAGTCCAATGCGTTCATCTGGAACTCACGCCGCGGCGGCCGGGCGTGGAGGAATCGCGGGTGCAACGGCTACTACCTGCACCCCTTCCGGGAGCGATACCAGCGCGCCCGTCAGGCCTGGGCCACGTACCTGTTCCACAAGGAGAGCGATTACCTGGCCCTCCGGCACGCCTCCGACGAGGGCGGCGGCCCCGTGATCTACCTGACCGACGAGGACGCCGCGGACACGGGGCTCGCGCGGTATCGGCTCTTCCGCGGAAACCCGGGGCACGGCGAGCAGACCGATACAGCCCCCGACCCCAGGGTCAACGCAAACATGGTCCCGTGGGATCTGGCGGCCTCGACCGCGAGCGAGTCGGCAGCCGTCCAAGGGTGGCGCCCGGATCTGCTCTCCCGGAGCGACCTGGGCTTTTCGGAGGTCTTCCCCACGTTCGAGCGGCGCATGGCGCGGCTCTGCCAGGCTCTGGACAGGCACACGAACTGGGGCCCCACCGGCTACTCCATGCTCGAAGCGAGCCGCAAGGGCGCGCTCGCGCACGAGATCGAGTTCCTGGGCGCGTACTCGCCCCTCGTCGCAACGAGCTACGACCTCTCGGCATCCCACGAGTTCGCGGTCAAGTCGCGCAGCCCGGGCTTCGAGGCAGACCACGTGAAATGGATCCACGTCGTGCGCTTTCCGAGGGCGCGCTACCTCGACGTGGAGAGCCTGCGCGCCGGCCGGATCCTGGACTTCGACCGGGACTGGTTCAGCGAGCCGTCGCTCTCGAACGACTACTACTGCGAGCGAGGCCTCGACCGGTTCGGCTGGGTGCCAGAGGACGAGCTCTGCGCCAATCTCTACCTGGTCTACGGCTCGCGCGGCGAGGCGCCTCCTGCCCTCGAGGACATTCCGGAGACAGGCTGAGTCGACGCGGCGCGAGGAGTGCTGCGGACACGGACGCGACGCCGCGCCCGCGCGGAGCCCGGGGCGCAAGCGGCGTCGATCCCCGACGCGCGTCGAGCGACGCCGTGGTACTTTCGGGGCCCATGACCGAGATCCTCCTCGTGATGGGCTATCCGGCCTCGGGGAAGAGCACGTGGGCGAGAGAGCACGTGGGCGAGCGCGGCGTGCTGCTCGACCGCGACGGCGAGCGAGCCTCGCTTTCCGACCTTTCGCCCGGCGTGGCTCGCGGCGTCGCCTCGGGCGCGTCGAGGATCGTGCTGGCCAATGGCTACCCCACCGTCGCGAGCCGGCGTCCGGTCCTCGAGGTCGCGCGCGCGCACGCTCTCGCCGTCCGGTGCGTTCAGATCGACACGTCGATCGAGCAGGCCCGGGTGAACGCCGCCGAGCGGATCCTCGCTCGATACGGCCGCCTCCTCGGACCGGACGAGATCAGGGAGGTCGGCGCACGGGACTACTCGGTGTTCTCACCCGCCGCGCTCCTCCGGTACCGCAGGCTGCTCGAGGCGCCGACCGTCGCGGAGGGCTTCCGGACGGTCGAGACGGCGCGCTTCGAGCGGCGCGCGCGCGTCGGAGGCTCCGGCAAGGCGCTGCTGCTCGACTACGACGGCACCCTGCGGCGCACGCGCAGCGGGGCGAAGTACCCGACGTCGCCGGACGACGTGGAGGTGCTCCCGAGGCGTCGCGAGGTGCTGGCCAGGTACCGGCGCGCCGGCTGGCGGCTCCTCGGGGTCTCCAACCAGGGCGACGTCGCCCGCGGGAGACTCGACGCGCAGGACGCGATCGACTGCTTCGATCGCACGAACGCGCTGCTCGAGGTCGAGATTGAGGTGGCGTTCTGTCCGCACGAGCCGGCCCCGATCCGGTGCTATTGCCGCAAGCCGATGCCCGGGCTGGGCGTCGCGTTTCTGCTGAAGCACCGCCTGGATCCGGCGCATACCGTGATGGTCGGGGACCTGGCGACGGACCGCAGCTTCGCCGACGGGCTCGGCATCCGCTACGCGGACGCGGAGGCGTTCTTCGGGCCGAGCGCGTAGCCCGCGGGCGGCGCCCTCACCGCGCGACCGCGAAGCGTGTGTCGTGGATGGGCCCTGCGTGAACGCGCGGCCTCGCGGCACCCCGAGTCTTCCCTTGGCGTCCTGTCGTCCTTGGCGCTGATCTCGATCCCTATCCCGTCCGGTCCACGGCGTTGCGAGCCAGCCAGCGGACGAGGCTCGAGCTGGGGGCCCTGAACGCGTCCGTCGCCGGCCTCGTGCTACGCGCGCGATCACTCGATCGCGTAGCGCAGCGTCGCCCAGGCCGCGCGACCGGGCAGCGGGAAGCCGAGAAAGTCGCAGAGCGGCAGCGCGACCGCGCGGCCGGTGAGCGGGGAGTCGACGTACATCGTGCGCAGATCGAAGAGGTTCTGGATCTCGAGGCCCGCGCGCAGGCCGGGCGCGCCCGGCACGTCGATCGACGCGCCGACGCCGTGCAGCACGCGCGCGGGCAGCACGAGCGTGCCGCCCGGATCGAGCGTCGTGCCGGCGATCACGTCGAGGCCGTAGCGCACGGACGCGGGGCCGAAGCGGTAGGTCGCGTCGTACGCGAGGTCGTGCAGCGGCCGGCCGGGCAGCGGGCGCCCGCGCACGAGCGGATCGTCGCCGACGTTGGCGGTGACGAGGAGCGTGTAGCTCACGGTCGTGCGCAGCCCGCGGGCCGCGAGCGCGGCGGAGAGCTCCGCTCCCCCGAGCAGCGCGCGGTCGAGGTTCTTCGCGCGGAACGTGCCGAGCCCGAGCGGGACGAAGGCGATGAGGTCGCGCGCCGACGTGACGAAGCCGACGGCCTCGTAGCCGATCGCGGCCGCGCCGATCGCCGCGTCGCCGTGCAGGCCGAGATCGGCCGAGATCGCGCGCTCGGGCGCGAGCGCGGGGTCGCCGAGCAACGCGCCGCGATTGCCATAGAGCTCGAGGAAGCTCGGCGGCCGGCCGAGCGCGCCCGCGTGCGCGGCGATCACGGCCGCGTCGTCGAGGCGGAGCGCGGCGCCGAGGTGGCCCGTGGGCGCGACGTCACCCGACACGCCGAGCGGCGCGCCCGAGACGCCCGTCGCGCCGGTCGCGTCGTCACGCCGCAGGTCGATCCGGCACGAGGCGGCCAGGGTGATCCGCGCGGTCGCCCTCCACTCGATCTCGCAGCCGACGCCGCCGGCGAGGCGCCCCGCCGGCGCGCCGCCCGCGGCCGTCGACGCCTCGGGCGAGAACCGCTCGCCGCGCCCGTCGACGAAGAGGTCGATCAGCACCGGCGCCCCCGACTCGCCCTCGGGGCCGACGCGCCCTCGCCACCCCGCCGACCCGCCCGCCGCGAAGATCGCCTGCCGCACGGCCGCGCGCGCGCGCGTCGGGTCGAGCTCGCCGCGCGGATCGCGGGCGTCGGACCCCTCGCGGCGACCGTACGCGGCGACGTGGACCGCGCCGGTCGGGCTCGTGCGCAGGCGCGCGTCGGCGGCCACGAGCGCGCGCGACGTCTCGAGCGACGCGAGCGCCGTCGGCCGCAGGAGGGTCCCCGGCAAGCCCTGCCGTCGCGCCTCGACGAGCGCGGTGGCGCCGACGGTCCCCCACGGCCGATCCCACGTGACCCGCTCGATGCCGCCGACCGAGGCGATGCCGGCGTTCTCCCGCACGCGCGCGCGCCGCTCGCCCGAGACGGGATCGGTGACCACGAACGAGAAACCGCCGTCCGCGCGCGACGCGAAGATCGAGGTGGCGATCGTGAGATCCCCGACGCGCCGCGCATCGCCGACCCGCGCCTTCAGCGATCCGAACGACCCCGCCGCGATCCACGACTCGGTGCGCGCCTCGCCCGCGGCGAGCGACGGCGCGTCGACGACGAGCACGCCGCCGAGCGACCCGCTCGTGCCGACGGAAGCGGGCGCGAAGCCCCGGTGCACCCGCAGGCGCGCGCCCGGCCACAGCGGCAGCGATCCGAGGTCGAACGACGGGTCGGCCGCGCTCGTGAGCGGCACGCCGGCGAGCACCACGCCGACCTGCGTCGAGGCCGCGCCGCGCACCGACAGCGACGCGAACGACCCCTCCGCGCCGAGGCGCCGGACGTGCACGCTCGGCAGGTCCGCGAGCAGCGCGGCTGCGTCGACGGGCTCACGCGCGCCCTCGCCGACCGTCGCGCGCGACGCGAACCCCGCCGCGGTGCCGCCGCGCACGACGACCTCGATCGGCGTCTCGCCCTCGCCCTCGGCCGACTGCGCGGCCGCGCCCCGCGGCGCGACGACGATCGCGACCACCGCGGCAATCGCGCGCGCCCGCGGTCGCGATCCCGCGCGTCGGGGCCGGGCCGCGGACGACGCGGACGACCCGAACGACAATCGCCAGCGTCCGCCCTCCATGGTCGCGAGGGCCGTTATACTTGAGCCCATGACGAATGCGGTCACGACCCTCGGCGCGGGCGCCCTCGCAGGCGCCGCCCTCCTTCTCTTCGCCCCGCAGGCCGAGGCCCAGCTCATCCTCAAGAACCCGAAGGATCACCCTCCGTACATCGCGGAGCTCGAGCCGCACCTCGACATCCTGCCGTGGGGCCGCAGCTATGGCCTCGGCCGCACGGGCTACCGCGGCACGGCCATCGACCTCGGCGGGGGCTTCCGCGCGACGATCAAGATCGTCGAGCCGGTGATCCCGAAGCTCAACAACTCGATCGGCATCACGTTCGGCCTCGACATCACCAACTGCCATTTCTGCTCCCGCAGCTGGAGCCTGTGGACGCCGGTGGGTGCCAATTGGACGTTTTACCTGACGCGCGAGTGGAGCGTCTTCGCCGACCTCGGCTTCGCGCTGCGGTCGAACGGCTTCTACGAGAACGCCTACCCCGACTTCTTCGGGATGGTCGGCGGCCGGTGGCACTTCTCGGACAAGGCCGCGCTCACGGTGCGCCTCGGCTACCCATTCGTCAGCGTCGGAGTTTCCTTCTTCACCGGCTGAAGCGCGGCGAACAGCGCGCGAGGCCGGCCATTCCAACCGAGATCGCTGCGCTACGGTCGACAATGCGGCCCCCGGGGCGCTAAATGGGCGTTTGGCGCTGGAGCCCGACGCGCCGATCCCCCGCCCCGCCCGACGGATGCCGATGAGCCTTCTCACGAACCACGCCAAGTTCACGCTCGCCGAGCGGGCGGAAATGCTGGCCGCCGACGTCTACGACGGGCTCGCTGCGCGCGTGACCGGCGACCCGGACGGGGCCGCCGTGTTCCGCCGGCTGCGCGAGGAAGAGCTGCAGCACGCGTACCGCATCCGGATGCTCTTCAACGAGTTTCTCCGCCAGCCGGCGGCGTTCAAGGACGTGCCGATCGACGGCGACTTCCTCGAGACGGCGATCGCCGAGGGCGAGTCGCTGCTCACCGAGGTGCGCGCGAGCAACGAGGCGCTGAGCTTCGAGCGCGCGTGCTCCATCGCGCTCGCGCTCGAGCACACCCTCGCCGTCTCGAGCAGCGCGATGATGGCGGCGGAGGCGGACCCGGGCATCAAGCGCTTTTTCGGCTCGCTCGCGCAGCAAGACAAGAACCACGAGGATCTGCTCACCGGGCGTATCAGCCGGTCGGGCCCGTCGCGACGGCCGCCCCCTACGCGCTGATCGGGCGGAAGCCCTCGTCGCAGTCGCCGCCACGCGAGGGACGCCGGCGCGGCGGGGCGCGCGGCCGACGGGATCGCCTTCGCGGCCGCGTGCAGGGCGCGGCGGTCGCGGTTAGACTCGGGGAGGATGCTGGACAAGCTCTTCGCGATCCTCGGCCTCGCGCTGCTCATGGTCGTCCACGAGGGGGGCCACTTCCTGGCGGCCCGCGCCTACGGGATGCGAGTGCTGCGCTTCTCGATCGGCTTCGGTCCGACGTTCTTCAAGATCGTCCCCAAAGACGGCTTCTTCTGGTTCACGACGCTCGGGGACCGCGTGCGCTTCCGCCTGTGGAAGCATGATCCGGAGCGCCACGGGCCGACCATCTTCCAGGTGGCGATGATCCCGTTCCTGGCCTTCGTGCAGGTCGCCGGGATGAACCCGCTCGAGGACATCGACGCGAAGGACAAGGGCAGCTACGCGAACGCGAGCCTCACGGGCCGCATCGTGACGATCTTCGCCGGCCCGGCGGCAAACTACCTCTTCGCGTCGGTGCTCTTCTTCGCCGCGTTCTACTTCGGCGGCCGCCCCTACCTGCCGACGGACGT
The DNA here is from genome assembly GCA_903906315.1 of uncultured delta proteobacterium. Taxonomy (GTDB): domain Bacteria; phylum Myxococcota_A; class Polyangia; order Polyangiales; family Polyangiaceae; genus CAIVJW01. The sequence goes on from CAIVJW010000006.1 coordinate 12,853, forward strand.
GAACGTCATCGACGGCCGCCCCGCCGCCGCCGCGAGCGTCAAGAGCGGCGACCGCATCGTCGAGGTCGGCGGCGTGAAGGTCGAGGAGTGGGACAAGATGGCCGACGTCATCTCGAAGAACCCCGGCAAGCCCCTGCCGCTGGTCGTCCTGCGCGGCGGCGAGCGCGTGGTGCTCACGGTGACCCCGTCGAACGACGGCGGCCTCGGCAAGATCGGCGTATCCGCCCGCGGCCCGACCAAGCGCGCGCCCATCTCGGCCAAGGAGTCGTGCTGGCTCGCCATCTCCGAGCCACCGAAGACGGTGAAGAACGCGCTCACGGGGCTGTCGGACTGGATCCGCGGCCGCGCGAAGGGCGAGCTCAGCGGGCCCGTCGGCATCGTGCGCGAGGCCGCCAACGCCTCGAAGCTCGGCTGGAGCTACCTCGTGTGGCTGCTCGGCGCGCTCTCGGCGTACCTCGGCGCGTTCAACCTCCTGCCGATCCCCGCGCTCGACGGCGGGCGGCTCCTGTTCCTCGGCTACGAGGCCGCCACGCGCCGCCGGCCGAACGCGCTCATCGAGGCGCACATCCACGCCGTCGGCGTCGTGCTGATGCTCGGCCTCGTGCTCTACGTCACGGTCGCGAACGACCTCGGGTTCCGCGCGAAGTGATCCGCCTCGAGGGCGTCGCGCTGCACGCCGGGACGCGCGCGGCCGTCACCCTCACGCGCTGCGAGGGGCCGACCGTGATCGCGCAGCGCGGCGCCACCGCCACGCTCGCCGATCTCGCCGTGCTGCGCGCCGATCGCGGCGTGCGCCTCGGCAGCGCGGACGGGCGCGTCGCCGTCGATCTCGTCGAGCACCTGCTCGCCGCGCTCGGCGGGCTCGGCGTGCGCGCGGGCGTGCGCGTGGCGACCGAGGACGACGAGCTTCCGCTGCTCGACGGCGGCGCCCGTCGGTTCGTCGAAGCGATCGGGGCGATCGGCGCCGTCGCGAGCCCGCCGACCCTCGCCGTGACACGCGCGGCGAGCTTCGAGCTTGCCGGCGCGCGCTACCGCTTCGATCCGAGCGAGGGCGTGTCGCTGCGGGTCGACGTCGATTTCCCCGCGCCCGTCGGCCGGCAGGGCGCGGACTGGGACGGCGACCCGGGCGACTTCGCCGCGCGCGTCGCGCCGGCGCGCACGTTCGGCTGGGCGCGCGACCATGCGGCCCTGATCGCGGCGGGCCGCGCGCGCGGCGTCGACCTCGACGCGGTGCTCGTCCTCGACGACGACGGCCCCGTCGCGGGCTGCCGCGCCGCGGGCCGAGACGAGCCCGCGCGCCACAAACTGCTCGATCTCGTGGGGGATCTGGCCCTCTACGGCGGGCCCCCGCGCGGCGCGATCCAGGCGGACCGGCCCGGCCACGCGGCGACGCACGCGGTCGTGGCCCTTGCGCTCGAGGCCGGCGTGCTGGCTCGATCGCGCGCGTGACGCGGATCGGGCCTCGGACGCTCTCGGGGGGCCTCGCGGCGTGCGCCCTCGCAGCGTGCGCCCTCGCAGCGGCCTCCACGGCGCGCGCCGACCCCGACGACTCCGTGCTCGACGCGCCCGCGCCCCCGACCCTGCCCGCCCTGGCTCACCGCGAGCTCGTGCTCTCGACCGAGAACACCGTGGCCGCGATCGAGCCGGCCGTGCGCCCCGCCCATGGCGACGGTCGCGCGGTCACCTGGCAGCTGCACGCCGCCCTCGAGGCCCCGCTCGCGCGCCGCACCTGGTACCTCGGCCTCGCGCAGGACGTCGCGACCGCGGCCCTCCCCGGCGTCGGCCGCGCGATGCTCGCCGGCAACCCCGAGATCTGGGGCCGCGGCCTCTGGTCGAGCGTCCTCGGCCTCTCGTCGGGCGGCACGCTCGGCATCGTGCTCCCCGTGCCGCGCGCGCTCTCGTCGGTCGAGTCCGCGGCGCTGTCCACGCTGCGCACCGTGCGCCCCTGGGACGTCGCCTACTTCCTCGACACGACGCTCACGTTCCGGCCGTCCTACGACATCCGTCACGTCGTCGGCGGCTTCATCGTGCAGCTGCGCCAGGGCGTCGACGTCTCGATCCCGCTGAAGCGGGAGGCCGCGCCGACGCCGTTCCTGCCGGCGGCCGCGCAGAACCCCATCGACCTCACGGCGCGCGCGACGCTCTACCTCGGCTACCGCCTGCTGCCCGCGATCGGCGTCGGCCTCGAGGTCTGGGAGGTCTACCAGATCACCGCCGACGTCCCCGACGACAAGCGCGCCGCGTTCGCGATCTCGCCCAGCGTGCGCTTCCTCTTCGCGCGGGTGCAGCCGGCGCTGAGCCTCCTCGTGCCGATCGCGACGCCGCTGCGGGGCGAGGTCGAGTCGTACGTCGCCGGCCGCCTCCACGTCGATTTCGCCTTCGACATCGGCCACGGCCGCGCCGGCGACCGCTGACGATCGAAGCGCTTGCCACGCCCCCCGCGGGACGCGCTACTCTGGCCGCCGGCGTCATCCGACGCGCGGAGGCCCCGTGGTCCGAGCGATCAGCAGTGTCCCCTTTCAAGCGCTCCTCGCGGGCGCCATCGCGCTGGCGGGCTGCGGCGGCGGCGACTCGTCGACGTCGACCGGAACGACCGGTGGCGGCACGACGACGTCCACTGACACGGGCACGACGGGCGGCGGCGGCGCGGGCGGTGGCCTCACGACGACCGGCGGCGGCGGCGCGACCGGCGGCGGCGGCGCGACCGGCACCG
>CAIVJW010000007.1 GCA_903906315.1 uncultured delta proteobacterium
CCTCGAGGGCTACATGACCCTCGAGGAGTCCGACGGCGTCGAGATCGAGTCGCTCGGCGGGCAGTCGCTGTGCGTGCTGCTCACGGGCCAGAGCGACAACGGCAAGCCGGCGAAGTGCCCGCGCGAGGCCGGCAAGCTGACCGTCGCGGGCGACTTCTGCTCGGCGACCAACTCGGCTGGCGGCTGCAACGACGCCGTCCAGCTCAGCGCGAGCTTCGCGGCCAGCGGCGTCACAATCAACGGCGACTGCAAGTGATCCGCGGGTCGGCTCCGCCTTGCTCGCCGGGCGCGTTTCCCGCGGGGCCGCGCGCCTTGGAGGTTGGCTGCGGGCGGGTCGACGTCGCGTCGCGGAGTGGGACCCGGGTCGACTGAGCCCGCTTTCGGGGGCGTTCGACCGGGTTGAAGCGGCCGCGAGCTCCTCCCTCCCCACCCCGGAGCCCTCGCGCGGGCCCGGGGAGCTTGGCGCGCCGCCGGCGAGGGCTTCCCGGGCGGCGCGCGAAGCCCGCTCGGGGCCGCGACCGGCGGGATTTCACTCCTCGGCGGGCTTGCCGAGGCCCTTCGGGGCGGCCGATCGGCCGGCGGCGAAGGCGAGCACGAGGAGCGTGGCCACGTACGGCAGGAGCTGCACGAGGTCGCCCAGGCTGCCCTTGCGGGCCTGGTCCTGGAGCACGATCTGGAGCGCCTCGAGCGCGCCGAAGGCGAGGCACGCCATCGCCGCGCGGCCCGCGCGCCAGCCGGACACGACGACGGCCGCGAGCGCGATGAAGCCGCGCCCGTTCGACATGCCGGACTCGAAGCGGTGCTGATCGAACGCGAGGTGCACGCCGCCGAGCGCGCAGACCGCGCCCGAGATCGCCAGCGCCGACAGGCGGACGCGCGTCACGTCGACGCCGACGGCCGCAGCGGCGACCGGGTTCTCTCCGGCGGCGCGCACGCGCAGGCCGAGGCGCGTCCTCGCGAGCACGAACGGCGTCGCGACGACAGCGGCGATCGCGAGCAGCGTGACCGGGTCGGCGAAGACGCGCGCGAGGAGCGACCAGCCGGCCGACCCCGTGGGGCCGAAGCGGAAGCCCTCGATGGCGGGCGAGTTCGACGCGCTGCCGTAGAGGCCGCGCAGAGCGAGGCGCGTGCCGGCCATCGCCGAGAGGTTCAGCGCGATGCCGCTGACGACGGCGTCGACGCGCGCCTTCTCGACGAGCAGCCCGTGGCCGACCGAGATGGCCGCGCCGGCGATCACGCCCGCGACCACGCCGAGGGCCGCGCTGCCGGTCGCGTGCGCAACGGCGACCGAGGTGAACGCGCTCGTGAGCAGCACGCCCTCGAGGCCGATCTGGATGACGCCCGATCGCTCGGCCCACACGCCGCCCGCGGCGGCGCAAGCGTACGGCGCCGAGATGCGGAGCGTCTCGGCGACCATCGTGAGGGAGAAGACGGCGCTCACGTCGAGGCCTCCGGGGCCGAGGTGGACGCGGGCGACGCGGCCGTGGCGGCGGGCGCGCGCGAGGCGTGCGCGGCGACCGCGACCAGGACGATGACGACGGCCTCGAGCAGGTTCATCGCCTCCTTCGGGACGCGCGCGTTGATGGCGAGGCCGGCCTGCTCGAGCGTGCCGAAGAGCAGCGCCGCGAGCACGAGGCCGGTCGCGCTGCCGCGGCCGAGCATGGCGACCGCGATGCCCGAGAAGCCCGCGCCGGCGCCGAGGCCGAGCTCGTAGTAGCCCTTGTAGCCGAGCACGGTCGACGTCATGCCGAGGCCCGCGATGGCGCCCGAAATGAGCATGGCCTGCGCGAGGCGCCGCGGGACCGCGACGCCCTCGGCGCGGCACGCCTCGGCGTTCAGGCCGAGGAAGCGCAGCTCGCGGCCGACGCGCGTGCGGCCGAGGAGCGCGTGGGTCGCGTAGACGGCCGCGACGGCGAGGGGGAACGCGGCGCTCGCGGCGCTGCCGGAGAAGGACGGCACGACGCGCTCGAGGCGCATCATGGCGGCGCCCGGCGCGATGTCGCCGGTGCGCAGCGACGACGACCCGACGACGACCGTGAGCGCCCAGGGGACGATCACGTCGACGACGCGGTTCATCATGATGCCGGTGATGATCTCGTGGACGCCGAGGCGCGCGCGCATGATCGCGGGCGGCAGCGCGACGAGGGCGCCGACCAGCGCGGCGACGACGAGCGCGGAGAGCACGGCGACGGGCCAGGGCGTGCCGGCGGGGAGCTTCGCGGCGTAGGCGCCGCCGACGAGGCTCGCGAGCGCGAGCTGGCCCTCGGCGCCGATGTTGAAGAGGCCGGTGCGCAGCGCGACCTCGAAGGCGAGGCCCGTGAGCAGGAGCGGGCTCGCCTTGAAGAGCACCTGGCCGATGCCGTACGGCGTGCCCCAGGTGCCCTCGACGACGCGGCGCAGGGTCGCGGCCGGCGCCTGGCCGAAGGCGAACGCGACGAGGTTCAAGACCAGCACCACGCCGGCGAGCGCGAAGACCAGGCCGAGGGCGTTGCGCGCGGCGCGCGAGGAGATCACGCGGCCTCCACGCCGAGCATGGCGCGGCCGATCTCGGCCTCCGACGCGGTCGGCGGCAGGGTGGCGACGATGCGGCCGCGGCGCATCACGACGAGGCGGTGCGCGAGGCGGCGGAGCTCCGCGAGGTCGGCGCTGACGACGAGCACGCCGAGGCCGGCGGCGGCGGCCTCGCCGATGGCGGCGTGGATCGCGGCGGCGGCGCCGACGTCGACGCCGCGGGTGGGCTGCGCGAGCACGGCCGCGCCGGTCGCGCGGGCGGACAGCAGGCGGTCGAGCGCGCGGGCGACGACGAGCTTCTGCTGGTTGCCGCCGGAGAGCTCGCCGGCGAGGCGCGCGGGGTCGGCGGGATCGACGTGGAAGCGCCCGAGGCGCCGAGCGACGACGGCGGCCTCGTCGAACGCGATCGATCGCGGGTCGCCGAGGTCGCCGATCACGAGGTTGTCGGCGACCGACGCCTCGAGCATCAGGCCGTCCTCGTGGCGATCCTCGTGGACGACGGCGAGCACCGATCGGCGCGCGCGCACGGCGTCGCGGGCGCGCGGGTCGAGGCGTTGGCCGGCGACCGTGACCGTGCCCTCCGCGCGGGGCTCGAGGCCGGCCAGGGCGCGGACGAGCTCGCGCTGGCCGTTGCCCTCGACCCCGGCGACGCCGACGATCTCACCGGCGCGCACCTCGAGGTCGACGCCGTCGAGCAGCGTGCGGCCGGCGCCGTCGCCGAGCCGGAGGCCCGCGACCGCGAGCGCGACGGCGGCGCCCTCGGCGAACGCGGGCGGCGCGAACGGCGGCGGGGGATCGCCGCCCATGATCGCGCGCGTGAGCTCCTCCTCCAGGCCCGCGGCCGGGCGCCGACCGCCGCCCTCGAGGCGCAGCTCGGCCTCGTGCACGACGCGGCCGCGGCGCATCACGGTGACGCGGTCGGCGAAGCGCACGACCTCGTCGAGGCGGTGGGTGACGACGGCGACGGCGCGCCCCTCGGCGGCGAGGCGGCGCAGCGTGCCGTAGAGCTCCTCGGCCTCGAGCGGCGAGAGCACGGCCGTGGGCTCGTCGAGCAGGAGCACGCGCGCGCCGCGGTAGAGCACGCGCAGGATCTCGAGGCGCTGGCGCTCGCCGACCGTGAGATCGTCGGTGATCGCGTCGAGCGGCACGGGCAGGCCGGACGCGGTCATCAGCTCGCGCACGCGGGCCGTGGCGGTCGCGAGGTCCAGCCGGCCGCCCGATCGCACCGGCTCGGCGCCGAGGACGACGTTCTCGATCGCGCGGAAGGCGCCGACGAGCATGAAGTGCTGGTGGACGAGGCCGACGCCGCGGCGGCTGGCCTCGGCCATCGTCGCGGGGGCCAGATCGGCGTCGCCGATGAGGACGCGGCCCGACGAGGGCGCGAGCACGCCGGCGCAGAGCTTGAGGAGCGTCGATTTGCCCGCGCCGTTCTCGCCGACGATCGCCGAGACGGCGCCGGCCTCGAGCGTCAGGCTCGCGCCGTCGACCGCGACGAGCTCGCCGAAGCGCCGCGTGGCGCGATCGACCCGGAGGACGGGAGCGGGCATGGCGCGCCGATGGTAGTCGGACCGCCGCCCATGGCGAGGGAGAAGCGCGGGCTACTTCGCCCGATGGCCGTTCGGGCGGCGCGAGCTCGGCTGCTTCTCGCCGACGGCGCCGTCGTCGGCCAGGCTCTCGACGTGCACCGCGCCGTCCTCCTCGCTGAGGACGTCCCCGCCGCGCAGGTCCGCCGCGACCTCGTCGCCGGAGAGGGCCGAGGCCACGTACTCCTCGGCGAGGATCTCCGCGAGCTCGTCGCGCAGGTGGATGGGGCCCCCCGCGGGGTCGTGGATGAACGCGTCGCCATCGCCGGAGCGCCTATGCACGCGCTCATTCTTGCGGAGCGCCGGCGAGAAGCAAGGCCCCGCGCGCCGGCGCCGAAGCTCCGGCACCGCGCCGCCCCGCGCGGCCCCGCGCGCCCGCGTTCACCTCGCCGTCGCCTTTGGACTATGGTGCGCCGTGCGCGCACGATTCCCCCTCGTAGCAACCCTGTTCCTGGTGTCCGGCGCGACGGGCCTCCTCTACGAGGTCGCCTTCTCGAAGCTGCTCGGGTACGTGTTCGGGGCCACCGCCTACGCCGTCTCGGCCGTGCTCGCGTCGTTCATGGCGGGGCTCGCGCTCGGCGCGCACGTCGGCGGCCGGCACGCGGGCCGCGCGGCGCGCCCGCTCGCGGCCTACGGGGCGCTCGAGGTCCTCGTCGGAGCCATCTGCGCGGTGAGCCCGATCGTGCTCGACGCGCTGACGGGCCTGTACGTCTCGGTGGCGCGCGCCGCGCCCGGGTCGCTGGCGGTGATCACGATCGCGAGGGCGCTGATGACGGCGGTCGTCGTCATGGTCCCGACGATGGCGATGGGCGCGACGCTGCCGCTGCTCGCGCGCGTGGTCGCCGGGCAGCGCGACGCCGAGCGGGAGGCCGGCGGCAAGCGGCTCGCGGTGCTCTACGCGATCAACACCGCCGGCGGCGCGATCGGCGCGCTCGCGAGCGCGTACGCGATCCTGCCGCTCCTCGGCATCCGCGGGACGATGCGCGCGGCCGCGGTAGCCAACGTGGTCATCGGCGTCGTCGCGATCCTCGCGGCGCGCGCGGGCGCCGACGAGCCTGCCGAGGCGACGACCGATGCGCCCGCCGGCGAGGCGGCGACCGCGGCGGACCGCCCGCCCGTGAGCCTCGCGGCCGCGGCGCACGACGAGCGCATGCTCGCGGTGCTCGCCTTCGGTTCGGGGTTTCTCGTCTTCGTGGTCGAGGTCGTCCAGACGCACCTGCTCGCGCTCCTCATCGGCAACAGCGCGTACGCATTCGGGCTGATGCTCGCGGTCTTCCTCGTGTGCCTCGCGTTCGGCGCCGCGCGCGCGCCGGCGTTCGCCGGGCGCCACGGCCGGGGCGCGCTCGGGCGCGGCCTGTCGGTCGCGGCGCTCATGATCGCCGCGACGCTGCCGCTGTGGGACCAGCTGCCGCGCCTGTTCGCGCTCGCCGGCAAGCACGTCGACTCGTGGGCGGGCCGCGAGGCCACGCGCGCCGTTGCCGCGTTCGTGATCCTGTGCCTGCCGACGATCTGGATGGGCACGACGTTCCCGCTGCTCCTGCACCGCGTCGCGGGCCGGCGGGACGTGGCGGCCCGCGTCGGCAAGCTGACCGTCGCCAACACGGTCGGGACGATCTTCGGGTCGATCCTGACGGGCTACCTCGTGCTTCCCGCGCTCGGATCGCAGGGCACGCTGCGCGCAGTCACGATCGCGTTCGCCGCGCTCGCGATCGCCGCGGGCTGGGCGCCGGGCATCGCGCGCCGCGAGGTCTCGACCACCGCCCTCACCGGCGCGGCCGCGGTCCTGCTCGCGCTCCTCTTGCCGCGCTGGGATCTCGCGCGGCTGACGAACGGCGCGAACGTCTACTTCACCGCCGGCCCGGCGCCCGACGCGATCGCGTTCGTGCGCGAGGACGTGCACGGCGGCGTCACGACGGTCACGCGCCGCGGCCCGCTCACGACGATGTACACGAACGGGAAGTTCCAGGGCGACGACGGGCCCGAGATGGCCGCGCAGCGCCGCTTCGCGCACTTCCCCTCCCTCTTCGTCGCGAAGGAGGACCGCGCGCTCGTCATCGGCCTCGGCACGGGCACGACGCTCGGCACGATCGCGAGCTACCCGTGGAAGCACATCGACGTCGCCGAGATCTCGCCGGCGATCGTCGAGGCGTCGCGGATGTTCTTCGGCGGACCGAGCCTCGGCGCGCTCGACGACCCGCGCGTCGAGCTGCACCTGAACGACGGGAGAAACCACCTGCTCGTCGCGTCGCAGCCCTACGACCTCGTGACGATCGAGCTGACGAGCGTGTGGTTCGCCGGCGCCGCCGCGCTCTACAGCCGCGAGTTCTACGAGCTCGTCCGCGCGCGGCTCTCCGAGGGCGGCGTGCTGCAGCAGTGGGTGCAGCTGCACCACCTCCGGCCGCGCGAGCTGGCGACGATCGTCCGCACGCTGCGGGGCGTGTTCCCGCACGTCGCGCTCTTCGAGGGCGGATCGCAGGGCATCCTCGTCGCGAGCGCGAGGCCGCTCGTCGCGTCGTCGGCCCGGCTCGCGGCCCTCGGCGCGCGGCCGGAGACGCAGCGCACGCTCGGCAAGGTGCCCCTGCCCGGCCTGATCACCGAGCTCGTGGCGTCGGGCGACGACCTCGACCGCCTCGTCACGGACGAGGGCGGGTCGATGGTCTCGACCGACGACAACCTCTACCTCGAGTACGCCACGCCGAAGGGCAACGTGCTCGAGTACCAGAGCTCGCTCGAGTCGACGCTCGCGCTGCTCGGCCGATACCGCACGCGCGATCCCGCCGCGCGCCACCTCGGGCCGTGACGGGCGACGCGGGCGGTCAGCCGTCGCCCGGCTTCGCCGTCGGCGGGGGCGGCGGGATCTCGTGCGTCTCGTTGCCCGTGGCCGTGAACACCTTGCGCACCGGCGCGACGCGCGGCGTCGCGAGGCGCTCCTTGGCGAGGCGCCGCTCCGCGAGGCTCTGCACGTCGAGCACGTAGCCGCCGTTGGTCGGGTCGCGGTTCTGGAAGAGCCGCCCGTTCACCTCGACGACGTGGAACTCCGTGCGCCGATTCTCGGCTCGGCCCTCCACCAGCTCGTTCGGTGCGATCGGCCGCGACTCGCCGAAACCGACGGCGATGAGCCGCAGGTGGTCGACCCCGTGGTCGACGAGCCAGTCGCACACCGCGAGGCTCCGGCGCGCGCTCAGGTGGAGGTTATACTCGTCGTCGGCGCGCGCGTCGGTGTGGCCCTCGATGCGCACGCGCGTGATCTCGGGGTGCTCGTTCACGAACGCGAGCAGCTTCTGCAGGACCTTCTCGCTCTCCGGCAGGATGACGGATTTGTCCGTCTCGAAGACGATCTTGCCCTCGATGAAGATGCGGCTCGAGTCCTTGCCAGCCCAGCCCTCGGGGTACCACGCGGGCACGGTCGGGACCTCGTCGTGGCGCGGCACCGGGATGGTCGGGAGCGGCCCGGCGCAGCCCCCGGCGAACGGCAGGGTCGCCATGGCGACGACGACCGCAGCCGCCCGGGTCGCGGAGGCGCCACGCGAGGCCCGCGCGGGGCGCGGGGGCGGCGGGGCGGAGGACCTCCTGGCGGAACGCTTCGACTTCGCTTTCATGGCCGCGCAAGGGTCGCCCATCTGGAGGCCGTTTCGCAAGTAACAGGGAGCGCCGCCGACGTCCGACCCGCGCGGGATCGGGGCGCGCGCCGGGCGCGATCGGGGCCCGGCAGCCGTGTGCTAGACCTCGCCCATGGACGCCGCCCCCTCGCCGGACCTCGACCGCAAGCTCGCCGCCCTCCGCGCGCGCCTCGGCGAGCTCGGATCCGTGCTCGTCTGCTACTCCGGCGGCGTCGACAGCGCGTTCGTGCTGGCGATCGCGCACGAGGTGCTCGGCCGATCGGCGGTCGGCATGACGACCGTCTCGCCGAGCCTCGCCCCCGCCGAGCGGGAGGACGCCGAGCGCGTGGCGGCCCGCATCGGCGCCGACCACCGCCTGGTCGAGTCGCACGAGATCGACGACCCGAGCTACCAGGCGAACGGCCCGGACCGCTGCTACCACTGCAAGAGTGAGCTCTACCGCATCGCGGCCGCCAAGCGCGTCGACTGGGGGCTCGCCGCGATCCTGAACGGCACCAACGTCGACGACCTCGGCGACTACCGCCCCGGCCTCGACGCGGCGCGCGAGACGGGCGTCCTCTCGCCGCTGGTCGAGCTGGGCTTCACGAAGGCCGACGTCCGCGCGGGCTCGGCCGCCATCGGCCTGCCGATCTGGGACAAGCCCGCGGCCGCCTGCCTCTCGAGCCGGATCCCCTACGGCACGAGCGTGACCGAGGATCGCCTCGCCCGCATCGGCGCCTTCGAGGCCGCGATCAAGGCGATCGGCTTCCGCCAGGTGCGCGTGCGCTACCATGACGATCTCGCGCGCATCGAGCTCGACCTCGCCGATCTCGGGCGCGCCGCCGAGCCGGGTGCGCGCGAGGCGATCGTCCGCGCCGGCAAGGAGCACGGCTTCAAGTACGTGACCCTCGACCTCGGCGGCTACCGGACGGGCAGCCACAACGAGGTGCTCGTCGGTCGCGCGCTGCGCGTCGTGCCGAGCTGAGCGTGGGGCGCTTCGACCACCGGGCGACGAGCCCGCGGCGCGGCCCTGCGGACCTGCTCCGGTGGCGGGTCGTCGACGCGATCGCGGGCAGAAACCGCAAGGATCCCGGCGGTTTCGTGACGCCGCGGCGCGACCCCGATCGCGCGCTCGTCGCGGGATCGGCCGCGCAGATGACCTGGATCGGGCACGCGACCTTCCTCGTCACCCTCGGCGGCGCGCGCCTGCTCACCGACCCGGTGCTCGCGCCGCGCCTCGGCCCCGTGCGACGGCATGCCGCGCCGGGGCTCGCCGTCTCCGAGCTGCCGCCGATCGACGTCGTGCTCGTCAGCCACAACCACCACGATCACCTCGATCCGTGGACGATCCGGCGCCTCGGCCCCGCGCCGCTCTACGTCACGCCGCTCGGCAACGGCAGCGTGCTGCGCCGATCGGGCGCGGGCGAGGTCGTCGAGCTCGACTGGTGGGAGTCGACGCGCCGGGGCGACCTCGAGATCACGCTCGTGCCCGCGCGCCACTGGTCGATGCGGACGCCGTTCGATCGCAACGAGGCGCTCTGGGGCGGCTTCGTCGTCCGCGGCCCCGAGGGCACCGCGTACCACTCGGGCGACACGGCCCACTTCGACGGCTTCGCCGAGATCGGCCGACGCTGTGGGCCCATCGACTGGGCGATGCTGCCCATCGGCGCCTACGAGCCGCGGTGGTTCATGGAGCCCCAGCACATGTGCCCCGAGGAGGCGGTCGAGGCCGCCCACGCGCTCGGCGCGCGGGAGGTGATCGCGATGCACTGGGGCACGTTCAAGCTGACCGACGAGCCCCTCGGCGAGCCCCCCGAGCGCGCCCGCGCCGCGTGGCGCGCCCGCGGCGCCGACGACGATCGCCTGTGGATCCTCGACGTCGGCGAGACGCGAAAGCTCGGCTAGCCCCTCAGAACTTGTGGGCGCCGTGCGCGCCGATCACGAACTCGACCGCGAGGAACCCGGCGAAGATCGGGTGCGGCAGCCACGAGGGCAGGTCGGTCGACCCCTGCAGTCGCAGGCGCGAGAACTCGGTCGGGAAGAAGGTCACGTTCGCGGCCACGCGCTGACGATCGCCGGCCCACTCGGGATCGAGCGGGTCGCCGCTCGGGCCATTGCCAATCTCGTAGCGGGCCGCGGTGGACCAGCGCTGCGCGAAGCGCCAGAGGGCCTGCGCGTAGATCCCCTGGTCGGTGAGCGTCCCGACGGCCGTCTCGCGGCGACGGCCGAGGGCCTCGGCCTGGAGGGAGACCGTCGTGAAGCTCTGGCGCGTGATGGGCCGGTATTTCAGGTAGAGGTCGGCGCCGAGGATCGTCGTCCCGAGGGCGTGCGGGGTCGCGGGGCTCGGGCCGATCGCTCCGGATAGGCCCGTCGCCAGCGACCAGTCGTCGGAGAGCGCGTGAAACTGCTTGATCGCGAGCGTCGTTTGCAGGTCCTGCGGGCCGCGGACGGGCGAGGGGTCGTCGCCGTAGAAGCTGCGGGCGCAGCACGCGTCGTTCGCCATCGTCTCGGACAGGACGACCTCGAGGTACCACGGGAGCGGCGACAGCCAGGACAGCTCGGCGCCGAGCCCCCGGTTGCCGTCGGGTCCCAGCATCTTGCCGAGCACGAACGGCTGGTCGACGAAGTCCCATTGATGCGGGTGAGAAGCGTTCGCGCGGCCGAAGCGGGTCAGGAACTTGCCCGCGCGCAGCTCGAGGCTCCCGGGGAGCGCGGTCGTGCTCGCGTAGGCCTCCTCGAGCTCGAAGCCCTCGGCGCCGAAGACGAGGTGCGTGACGAACTTGAAGTACGGGTCGACGTCGGCGCCGATCGTGAGCTCGAGCCCCTGCAGGTTGAAGCCCGACTGCGTCGGATCGTGCCCACCGGTCTGGAGGTTCTGGTCACGGCTGAAGGCCGCCAGGGCGAAGTCGGCGACCGCCGAGAGGCTCGGGTTGAGCGGCGCGATGGCCCGCTGGGCCGCCGATGGAAGCTCGACGCGGGGGGGATCGGGCGGAGGGGTGGCGGCGGCGCGGTCGGCCCCGAGCGCGCGCTGGATTTCGGCAAGATCCGAGGCCGAAGGCGCCTCGATCACCGGGGGCGCGGCGGCGGGCGGCGCGGCCTCGGCCGTCGCCCGCGCCGCGGAGAGCGCGGCGGCCGCCGCGATCAGAATGGCTGATAGGGCCCGCGGGAGGGCCGAAGAAGAGTGGCAATGTCGCATGAGCGTCTCCCTGGAACCGGGCGCGGTGCGCCCTCGCCGGGCGCGCCCGGCCTCCTGTCCACGAGCGCCCGCGTGCGGCCGGGGTGGTCACCGTCGGTGCCACTCCCCGGCGCGCCCCTGGCGCGGGCGCGGTTCAGGCGGGCGGCGAGCCCTTCGGCGCGAGGGAGAGCAGCGCGACGACGGTCGCCGCCGGGCGCGGGCGCGCCGTGTCGGGGGCGGCGCACCACGCGATCACGGCGGAGGGAGCGATCGAGGCCGGCGGGTCGATCCGCGCGGGAGCGACCGCGAGCCCGTCGCAGTGGTCGTGATCGCCGTCGGCCGTCGGCGACGCCTGGACGACGGGCGCGCGCGTCGGGGCGTCGCCCGGGCGCGCGGCCGCGTCGCCGGCGGCGGGCTCGGCGTGCGCGTGCACGAGCGCCCCGTGCGCGCAGCGCACGTGCGGGACGAAGACCAGGTGCCCGAGCCGCGCGACGTGCGCGAACAGGAGCGCAACCGCGACGACGAGCAGGGCGGCGAACGGTCGGCGCGCTGAAGCCGGCCGCGCTTCACCGCCTCGCTTCACCGTTCGCCCCGGACGCATCGCGCCCATCTTGGCCCGGTCGGGCGACCGCACGCAAGCGCACCGACCCGCGCGCGCCGCCCGGAGGGCGCGGATCAGTGGCACTCGTAGACCTGGTAGGAGACGCCGCTCTCCGAGCGGAGCGCCTGGACGACGCCACCGCCATCGAGCACCACGAGGTCGCGGAACGTCTCCTCCGGCAGGGTGTTGACCGGCAGCACGACCGCCCCGACCGGCTGGCCGCGCCGCGGCTCGAGGCACGTGATGGCGATCCAGTCGCGGCCGGGTTCCTCGTGGAGCTCCGCGCCGAAGTAGATGGTTCCCGCACGATCGGAGTCGAGCAGCACGATCGAACGTAGCTCCGCCCGCAGGCGCAGCTCGCGCGTGAAGCGGTGCGCGCCCGTCGCCCGGTCGACCGCCGACACGTAGGCCCGCCCCGCCGCCCCGTCGACGATGCCCGCGTGAAGCCACGCGGCGCCGTCGCGGCTCGGGCGCCCGGGGACCTCGGTGGGCTTGCCCGCCGCGCCGGAGGTGTCGCCGATCCGGGACAACATGCCGTGCTCGCGCTCCACGTAGACGTCGGTGCCGTCGACGAACACACCCGTCAGAAGGCCCGAGTCGGCGCCCGCGCCAGACAGGGAGAGGTCGCCGCGCAGCGTTCCGCTCTCGTCGTAGATTGACACCTTCTTGTCGCCGAGGCGGTCGAGCACGACGAGGGATCCGTCGGCCGCGACGGCGAGATCCTGCGCGCCCGAGAGCGCGATCGGCACCGTCGCCTCGAGCGACCCGTCCGCGCCGCGCCGCGCCACCCGGCCATTGACCTGGTCGAGCACGTACATCCGACCACGCGCGTCCGTCGCGAGGCTCATCGGCCCGACCGGATTGCCCTCGAGCGGCCGATCGTGGCCGAGTTGGTCCCTCGTCGATCCACCCCATGGAGAAAAGAACACCACCCGACCATCGGACAGTTGCCCACCCTCTGCGCCATGGGATAGCGCAGAGGTCGGGACGCTGCTCGAGGTCACGCGGGGCCCCTCCGTGGGGAGAGCTCGCGGCGCCTGCGCGCCTTGCTTCGCCGGCAAAGTCGCGCCCTCGCCGGGCGCGGCCGGGCGGAGGAGCCAGAGCCCGATCGCCGCGAACGCGACGATCACGCCGAATACGAGGACTTGCGTGCCTCTCTCACCCGGTCGCACTCGACCATTCATGTGCTCGCTCGCAGACTCGACGGTACGCGCATTGCTGTCCTCGCTCCCACGCAGGCCTCCGAAAGGAAAGCACGAATGTCGCCGATCACGCACCGCTGGATTTCTCTCGTGACAGTCGTCGCGTCGATCGTCGGATCGGGGTGCGCAGCCATCCCGGACGAGCCCGAGTCGACCGATCTCACGGGCGCCGAGGAGAGCGTCAGCACCGGCGAGCGCGCCGTGACCGACGCGGTCGCCGTCGGGACCACGCTGCGGGCGACGGCGAACGTGAACCTGCGGACGGGCTCGAGCCAGTCCTACGCCATCCTGCACGTCGTGCCCGAGGGGTCGACCGTCACGGTCGTCGCCGGGAACCCGAACGGCGGCTACTACCAGGTCAAGCACGGCGGCACGGTCGGCTGGACCTACGGCAAATACTACGAGCTCGCGTCCGCGCCGGACAACGGCGGCGACGCGCCGCCCGACCCGGGCAACGTCCCGAGCGACCTGAGGCAGGAGGCGATCGCGCGCGCCCAGGCGACGGTGGGCTTCTCCTACTGGTGGGGGCACGGGCGCTTCCGCGAGGAAGGCCCCTCGGCGTCGAGCGCCGGGTCCTGCTCGGGGTCGTGTCCGAGCTGCTCGCACTCCGGCAAGTACGGCGGCGACTGCTCCGGCCTCGTCGCGAAGGTGTGGCAAGTCCCGGGCGGCAACGACGACCTCACGGTCGACGAGCACCCCTACTCGACGGCCGACTTCGTCGACGACACCTCGACGTGGAAGACCGTGTCGCGCGCCTCGCTGAAGTCCGCCGACGCGATGGTCTATCGGTCGGGCTCCTCGGGGCACATCTTCCTCTACTCGAAGGGCGACGCCTGGGGCTCGGTGTACGCCTACGAGTGCAAGGGCTGCGCGACCGGCTGCGTCTACGACCTGCGCAGCGCGACGGGCGCGTACCACGGCATTCGTCGCGCCGGATACTGACGCCCCGACGGCGCCCACGGGGGGCGCTGGCGGACGCCATCCTCGGGCGCGACGACCACGCTCTCCGGTGCTAGCCTCGCGCCCACCATGGCAAACCCCACCGCCACCTGCGAGACCTCGCTCGGCAACTTCGAGATCGAGCTCTTCGTCGACCGGATGCCGATCACCGCTGGAAACTTCGTGAAGCTCGCCAAGGGCGGCTTCTACGATGGGCTCCACTTCCACCGGGTGATCAAGGCCTTCATGGTCCAGTTCGGCTGCCCGTTCAGCCGCGACCCGATGAGCCCGCGCGCCGGCACCGGCGACGGCCCGGACGGCACGATCCAGGACGAGCACCCGGCCAACGCGAAGATCTCCAACGAGCCCGGCACCCTGTCGATGGCGAACACCGGCCGCCCCAACAGCGGAAGCTGCCAGTTCTTCATCAACACGGTCCACAACGACTTCCTCGATTTCTTCTCCCCGGGCGCCTCGAAGCACCCGGTGTTCGGCAAGGTCGTCGCGGGCCTGGACGTCGTGAACAAGATCGGCACCACCCCGACCGACAGCGGCGACCGGCCGCGCACGCCGGTGAAGATGATCAAGGTCACCATCCACGAGTGACGCGCTGAAGGCCCCCCTCGTGCGATAGTCCCGGCCGTGAACGACCGAGACTCCGAACGCGAGGCGCCGCTCGCACGCGCGGCTCTCTCCCCCGGGCTGCGCGCCACCACGCACGCGATCGCCGAGGCCCTCTTCACCACCGAGGACGGCCCGCCGCCCGAAGAGCGGCTCGCCTGGCTCGTCGACGACCTCGACGACTTCTTCGTCCGGGCCGGCGGTCGCGCGCTCTTCCTGTTCCGGCTCTGCGTCGTGGCCATCTCCGTGATCGCCCCGCTGCTCGTGGGCAAGCTCGCGCCCTTCCGCGCGCTCGGGCAGGCCGACCGCCTCCGGGCCCTCGAGCGCCTGGAGCGCAGCCCGCTCGCGCTCGCGATCTTCGGCGCCAAGACGACGCTCTGCATCCTCTACTACGAGCACCCGGGCGCGGCCGAAGAGGTCGGGTTCGACGGGTCGTGCCTGCGAGGCGAGCCGTGAACGCGCACCACGAGGCGCGGGAGACGCCGCGCGGCGGCCTCCGCAGCGGGCGCGAAGAGGGCGGCGACGTCGAGCTGTCCTGCGACGTCGTGGTCGTCGGGTCGGGCGCGGGCGGCGCGGTCGTCGCGACGGAGCTGGCCGAGTCGGGCCTGCACGTCGTCGTGCTCGAGGAGGGGCCGAGCGTGTCGGGCGCCGAGCTCGGGCAGATGCGGCCGAGCGAGTCGATGCGCGCGGTCTGGCGCGACGGCGCGTTCACCTTCGCCCTCGGCCTCGGCGACTCGCCGACGATCAACGTGACGATGGGCCGCTGCGTGGGCGGGTCGTCGGTCCTCACCGGCGGGGTGTGCTTCCGCGTGCCGGACGCGGTGCTGGCGCACTGGACGCGCGTGCTCGGGCTCGCGGACTACACGCCGGAGGGGATGGATCGCTACTTCTCCCACGTGGAGCAGCGGATCCACGTCGAGGAGGTGCCGGCCTCGATGCGATCGCACGGCGTCGAGCTCTTCGCGATCGGCGCGAAGAAGCGCGGCTTCGAGGTCGAGCCGATGCGGCGCAACACCGAGGGCTGCAAGGGCTGCGGCCGGTGCAACTTCGGCTGTCCGCACGGGGCGAAGCGCAGCGTGGACCTCTCGTACCTGCCGCGCGCGGTCGATCACGGCGCCGAGGTCCTCTCCGACTGCCTCGTCGAGCGCATCGTGATGAAGGGCGCGCGCGCCGCGGGCGTCGAGGGCCGCGTGCTCGACGCGCGCGGCGGCCGTACGCACGCGCTCCGCGTGCACGCGCGCGCGGTCGTCGTCGCGGCGGGCGCGTGGCACACGCCGCTCTTGCTGCGGCGGAGCGGCCTCGGCAACCCGGAGGTCGTCGGCCACCGGCTCACGCTGCACCCCGGCTTCCGCGTGCTCGCGCGCTTCGACGAGCCGGTCCGCGGCTGGCGCGGGGCGCTCCAGAGCGCCTGGTCGGGAGCGTTCGAGCACGAGGGGGTGACGCTGACGAGCCTCTTCGTCCCGCCCGGCGTGCTCGGCGCGACGATGCCCGGCGTCGGCCCGGAGCACACGCGTCAGGCCGCGAACATCGATCACCTCGCGATGTTCGGCGGCATCGTGCACGACCAGGGCGGCGGCACCGTCCACCGCGGCCTCGGGCGCGAGCCCATCGTCACGTACCGCATGGCGCGCCGCGATCGCGCGAGCGTGGCCAAGCTCGTGCGCACGATGGCCGAGACCTTCTTCGCGGCCGGCGCGCGCGAGGTCTACCTGCCGATCCTCGGCCTGCGCGGCGTCGACGCCGACGGTCTCGCGGCGGTCCCGCTCGAGACGGTGCCCGCGCAGCGGCTCGAGTGCGCCTCGCAGCACCCGCTCGGCAGCGCGCAGATGGGGTCCACCGCCGAGCACTCGGTGGTCGACGGCGACGGCCGCGTGTGGGGCGTCGACGGGCTCTACGTGGCCGACGGCAGCGTCCTGCCCACGAGCCTCGGCGTGAACCCGCAGCTCGCGATCATGTCGGTCGCGACGCGCGTCGCGTGGCGCATGCGCGAGCGGCGCGAGGTCTGACCGGGGCGCCCCCCTGCGCCCGGTCGCGACGCCGTCGGGACCGATCACGATCGGCGTGGACCGCGCGATTCGGGCCGGCGCGCGGCCCGCGACCGGACCGCTCGCGGCCCGATCGAATCAGGGATCGACGAGGGTGATCTCCACGCGCGCGCCTACCTGGTCGGTGACGTGCACGGGCGCGGCGCCGGTCGCGGCGGGATCGTCGGCCCCCGGCTTGTCCGGGTCATCGGAGCCGAGATCGAGATAGGTCGTCAGCGTGTAGTCGCCGGCCAGGACGCTGAGCAGCTGGACCTCGTACGGGAAGGTCGGAAACTCGTCGACCTTGCTCGAGTCCGGGCCGCCCACGTACGTCGCGCCCTTCCAGAGCCCGACGTGCATCGTGCCGCTCTTGCCGCCCGCGTACGCGACGACAAGCCGGACGCTGTTGGGCGGCTCGGCCGGGGGCGCGTCCACGGCCGCGTCGCCGCTCGCACCGCCGTCCCTCTTGACGACGTGCCCGCCGTGGCCGCCCGTGCTCGAGCTGCCGCCCGCGCCGCCCGCGCCGCCCGCGCCCACTGCGCCGCCCGATCCGTCGGCGCCGCCGGCGCCGGCCGCCGCGTCGTCGGAGGACGAGCAAGCCGCCGATGCGAGCGCGAGGAGCGTTCCCGAGACCACGAGCGCCGACCAGCACATCCTCATCGAAGGCAAGCCTCCCTGGAGCGCGCCGCGTGCGCGCCCGACGCGGCCACGATACACGTAGCGCGCGCGCCGCGGGAGCTCCGCCCTCGCGGAAAGGACGGGGTCGGGCCACTCCGGAGCGGGGCCCGGTGGGGCACCGCGGGCCTGCGGACCACGAGGCCAGGGCGTGACGACGCCGCGTCGCAGCAGTCCGAGGAGCGCCAGCCCGGCAGCCCGACGGACGCGCTCCGCGGGACGCCTAGCCCGAGACGAGCGACGACTGGACGGCCTTCACGCGCTCGTCGCGCTCCTTGATGGTCTCGAGGATGATGACCGCGGTCTCCTCGATCGCGCGCCCGGTGACGTCGACGACCGGCCACTGCGGGTTCGCCCGGAAGAGGGCGTGAGCGAACTCGAGCTCCTTCCGCACGTGCTCGCGCATCGCGTAGTTGGTCTCGCCCGGCATGCCGAGCTGACGCAGGCGCGCCGCGCGGATCTCGCAGAGCTGCTCGAGCCCGATGGTCAGCCCGACGCAGCGCTCCGGCGGGGCCTCGGCGAGCTCGGGCGGCGGCGCGACGCCGAGGACGAGCGGCAAATTCGCGACGCGGAGCCCGCGCTGCGCGAGGAGCGTGGAGAGCGGCGTCTTCGACGTCCGCGAGACGCCGACGAGGATGATGTCCGCCTTGCGGAAGTTGCGCGGCTCCTTGCCGTCGTCGCTCTTGACCGCGAATTCGACCGCCTCGATGCGGCGGAAGTACTCGTCGGACAGCGGCAGCATCGCGCTCGGCAGGTTGATCGGCTCGCGATCGAGGAACGTGGCGAGCTTGCCAATCAGGGCGCCGATGACGTCGATCGAATCGATCTTGAGCTCGGCCGTCATCGCGTGGACGAACTCGCGCAGCTCGGGGCTGACGATCGTGAAGACCACGAGGGCTCGCTCGGCGGCGGCGCGCTCGAGCACGGGCCTCGCGACCTCCTTCGTGCGCACGCGCGTGTGCAGGCGGATCTGCGCGCCGGCCTGCGGAAACTGGAGAAGCGCGGCGCGGACGACCTTCTCGGCGGTCTCGCCGGTCGAGTCGCTGAGCACGTCGATGAAGCGGGAGGTTTCCACGATGACGAGTGCTCTATCTGGATCCCGCGCGTAGTCAACGCGAACCGCCGCGATCACCCGCCCGGATCACCGAGCGTCAGCCGAAGAGCGCGCGGAGCTTCTCCAGGAACGTCGCCTGCTGCGGCTGGACGTCCTCGCCGAGCGCCTTGCCGAGCTCCGAGACGAGCTCGCGCTGCCGATCGGTGAGCTCCGTCGGCACCTCGAGCGCGATCTCGACCAGCTGATCGCCTCGGCCGCCGCGCACGCGCCGGGGGACGCCCTTGCCCTTCACGCGCAGCACCGAGCCCGGCTGCGTGCCGGGCGGGATGCGCAGCTTGCCCTTGCCCTCGAGCGTCGGGATCTCGAGCTCGCCGCCGAGCGCGGCGGTGGGGAACGACACGGGCAGCGCACAGACGATGTCGTCGCCTTCGCGCCGGAAGAAAGGGTGCGGCGCGACGCGGATGGTGAGCTCGAGGTCGCCCGCGGGCCGGTCCGGGCGGGCGACGTTGCCGCCGCGCTCGACGAGCCGCTGCGCGCCGTTCTCGATGCCCGGCGGGATGGTCACCTCGATGGTGCGCGGCTTGGCGACGAGGCCCGCTCCGCGGCAGGGCGCGCAGGGGACGGTGACGACGCGGCCCGTGCCGCGGCAGCGCGAACAGGGCCGCTCGATGGCGATCGGCAGCACGCCCTGCTGGAAGCGCACGCGGCCGCGGCCGTTGCACGCCGTGCATCGCTCCATCTTCGACCCGGGCGCGGCGCCCGCGCCGGCGCAGTCGACGCAGGGCTCGATGCGGTCGTAGGTGACGTCCTTCGTGCAGCCGAACGCGGCCTCCTCGAAGGTGATCTTGAGGTCCTTCTGGAGCGTGCCGCGATCGCCGACCTTGATGCCGAGCGCGCCGAGGAGGTCGCCGAAGAGGCCGTCGAGGTTGAGGTCGCCGACGTCGAACGGCACGCCGCCCGCGAACGGGTTGCCCATCGGGCCGGCCTGGCCGACCCCCGCCGCACCGAATCGGTCGAACGCGGCCCGCTTCTGCGGGTCGCTCAGGATCTGGTACGAGGCGTTGAGCTCCTTGAACCGGTCGTCGGCGCCCGAGTCGCCCGGGTTCTTGTCCGGGTGGTGCTGACCCGCGAGGCGCCGAAAGGCGCCCTTGATCTCGTCCTGCGTGGCCGAGCGGTCGACGCCGAGCACCTCGTACGGATCGCGCACGCGGCGGAGATAGCACCTCTGCGAGCCCGGGCCCAGACGGCGGTGGCGACGCCGCGGGCCGCGCGGCCCGAAACGAGTGCCCCGAACGGCCGTCCGCTAAAACGGACACCGCGTTGCTGCCCCCCGGCGGGTCCTGTGGTAGGACCGGTCCGGAGGAGGGGACGGCCACGCGGCCGGCGCCCGTTCCATCATCCATTGATCTCTCTTGGAGGTGTCATGACGTCGAGGCATTCACTGGGGCTCGGTCTTCTCGTGAGCGGTTTCGTTCTCGCGTTCGGCGGGGGCTGCAGCAGCAGCACCACCGAGTCGGCCGCGACGGGTGGTGGGTCGACGACGACGACGACCGGCGGCCAGGGCGGCGGCACGACGAGCACGGGCTCGACCTCGACCAACACCGGGACCGGCGGCGCGGGCACGGGCGGCGCCGGCGGGAGCACGGGGCCGGGCGGCGCCGGCGGCGGCCCGGGCGACAACCACGACTTCGCGGGCGCGCTGCCCGTCGACATCGACGCGCAGAACGGCTCCGTCGGCACGCTCGTCGACGCCGCGACCAAGGACTTCTACAAGTTCACCGGCACGAAGGGCGCCCGGCTGACGCTGATCGCGCGCGCCCAGAGCCTCGTCGACGGCGCGACCGGCAACGACAACTCGATCATCGACACGGTCGTCACCCTCTTCAACTCGAAGCAGGAGCAGATCGCCCAGGACGACGACGCCTGGCCGCGCTTCGGCCGCGACGCGCAGCTCTTCACGACGCTCCCCGAGGACGGCGACTACTACGTGAGCGTCGAGGACTGCAACTCGGCCCTCGGCCCCGACGCATGCGCGCCCGCCGACGGCCTCGTGAAGTTCGACTACCAGCTCGACATCTTCTCGGTCGACAAGCTCACGGCCCCCGAGGCGTGGGCCGGCGCCGCGCAGGACGGCACGCCGGCGAAGGCCGTCACCGTCGGCTACAAGGTGCCAAAGGGCAACCAGGCCGGCGAGTACGGCATCTACATCGTGGACGGCTCGTTCAGCGCCAAGGGCGACACGCACGTCTTCGGCTTCACGCCGCCGGCCGACACGACGGTGATCGCGGGCGAGCGCCCGCGCGCCGAGTTCTGGGTGCAGCCGATCGGCCCGCAGAACGGCGACGGCTCGACCTCGAACGTCAACGTCTGGGTCGTGGACGCGGCCGATCCGAGCAAGGTCCTCGCGAAGGCCGAGCAGAAGTACTACGCCGACGGCGACAACGCGACCAATGGCCCGATCGGCCTGAGCGTGCCCATCACGCTCGAGCACGGCTATTACCTCTACGTGCAGAGCGACGCGGCGCAGTCGGCCCCGGCGACGGACTTCTACTTCGCCGAGCACTACGTCGGCACCTACTACTACGGCACGGCCGAGGCGAACCCCGACGCGAACGACGCCGTCGCGACCGCTGAGAAGCTCGAGACGCCGCCGAACGCCACGCCCGGCGACTTCTTCGTCGACGGCGACATCTCCGTCGCGGGGACGGACCTCGACTACTACGAGGTGACGGTGCCCGCGGACGCCGATCAGGTGAGCCTCTATTGCGCGGCGCAGCGCCAGGGGTCCGGCCTCCGCGGCTTCACCGCGTCGGTGCTGGGCGCGGACGGCACGACCGTCCTCGCGACGGCCACCGAGAGCCCGGACGCCGAGATGAACGCGACGCAGAAGCCGGTCGCGGCGGGCGGCGGCAAGGCGTTCCTCGAGGTCAAGGCGTCCTCGCAGGACCCCGACGTCGCGGGCACGTACTACCACTGCACGGTCGCGTTCTCGAAGAAGCCGTAAGCCCCCGAAGCCCTTGCGCCCCGGTCGGGCTCGCCGCGCCACGCGCAGGCGGGCCCGACTCCCGCGGCGCGGGGCCGACTCCCCTCCCCCTGAACACTCGATTCCCGGGACCCGGCGCGGGTCTCCTGGAGATGGATCCGTGAGCACCCCCCCGCCTGCCCCCGCCGCATCCCCGAAGGTCCCCACGCTGCACGAGCGAGCGAGCGGGGTCCTCTTGCACCCGACGAGCCTGCCCGGCCGGCACGGTTCGGGCGACATCGGCCCGGCCGCGCGCCGCTTCGCCTCCGATCTCGCGGCCGCCGGACAGCGATGGTGGCAGATGCTGCCCGTCTGCCCGCCCGGCCACGGCGACTCGCCCTACGCCTCGTCCTCGGCCTTCGCCGGCAGCCCGCTGCTCGTGAGCCCGGACGACCTCGCGGCCGACGGCCTGCTCGACGCGCACGCCCTCGGAGAGGTCGCCGGGCCGGACGACAAGGTGGACTTCGGCGCGGCGGGCAAGCACCGCGAGCGCCTGCTGCACGTCGCCTTCGAGGCGTTCCGCGCGGCGACCAGCCGCGGCGCCGAGCACGCCCACTTCGACGTGTTCTGCCACGCGAGCCGGAGGTGGCTGGACGACTACGCGCTCTTCGCGGCGCTCAAGCGCGCGCACGGCGACGCGACCTGGACCGCGTGGCCGGCCGACGTGCGCGATCGCAAGAAGGCCGCGATCGAGGCGGCCCGCGAGGGCCTCGCCGGCGAGATCCTGTTCCACAAATTCACCCAGTGGGTGTTCGCGAAGCAGTGGAGAGCGCTGCGCGACCACTGCAACGCGGTCGGCGTCGGCCTCGTCGGCGACGTGCCGATCTTCGTCGCCCACGACAGCGCGGACGTCTGGCAGTACCCGGAGCTCTTCCGCCTCGACGACGAGGGCCAGCCCAAGGTCGTCGCCGGCGTGCCGCCGGACTACTTCAGCGCGACCGGCCAGCGCTGGGGCAACCCGCTCTACCGCTGGAAAGCGCACGAGAAGCACGACTACCGCTGGTGGGTCGAGCGCCTCGGCACCGCGCTCGAGCGCTTCGACGCGATCCGGCTCGACCACTTCATCGGCTTCGTGCGCTACTGGGAGATCCCGGCCGACGAGCCGACGGCCGTGAACGGCCGCTACCTCGAGGGGCCCGGGATCCACCTCTTCCACGCCGCGAAGAAGGCGCTCGGCGCGCTACCGCTCATCGCCGAGGACCTGGGCGTCCTGACGCCCGAGGTCGAGAAGCTCCGCGACGACCTCGAGATGCCGGGCATTCGCGTGCTCGAGTTCGCGTTCGGGCCCGACGGCACGTCGCCGCAGTTCATCCCGCACGGCTACCCGCGACGCGCGGTGGTCTACACGGGCACGCACGACAACGACACCGTCGTCGGCTGGTACGGCTCGCCGGTCGGCGGCGGCGAGGGTGCCACTCCGGCGCGCGAGGACGCCGCCCGCCACGTCGCGCGCGAGTACATGGCCACCGACGGCCGCGAGATCCACTGGGACATGATCCGCCTCGCGCTGATGTCGGTCGCCGACCTCGCGATCGTCCCGGCGCAGGACCTCCTCGGCCTCGGGTCCGAGGCGCGGATGAACCTGCCCGGCGCGCCCGACGGCAACTGGGCGTGGCGGCTGCGCGAGGGGGCGCTCGACCAAGCGGTCCTCGGGCGGCTCGCGCACCTGACGCGGCTCTACGGGCGCTGAGCGGGAGAGGCCCCTATCCCCCGACCCCTTTCCCGCGATTTCCGGGGGAAAGGGGAGCAGAGGAGAGGCAGCGGGGAGGACAGGAGAGGGGGCGGAGCGTCAGCGGGGGGGCTGGCCGAAGAGGATCTTCTTGGCCTCTTCGTCGAGCGGGCCGGGCTTCTTGTGCTCGCTACCCACCTCCATCGCGCGCGCGACGGCAGGGCGGGCGCCGAGACGGTCTACCCACGCCGCGACGCGCGGAAAATCGGCGCGCTTCTGCTGGTAGCTCTCGAGGAGCTTCACCCAGGGGTAGAGCGCCATGTCGGCGATGGAGTACTCGCCGGCCACGAAGTCGCGGCCCTCGAGGCGCCGGTCGAGCACGCCGCAGAGGCGGCCGACCTCCTTCGTGTAGCGGTCGACGCCGTAGGCGATCTTCTCGGGGGCGTAGAAGAGGAAGTGGCCCGCTTGCCCGAACATCGGGCCGACGCCGCCCATCTGCCACATGAGCCACTCGATCGCCTCGGTCTTCGCGCGCACGTCGGTCGGCAGGAAGCGCCCGACCTTCTCCGCGAGGTAGAGGAGGATCGCGCCCGACTCGAAGACCGAGATCGGCGCGCCGTGGTCGCTGGGATCGTGGTCGACGATCGCCGGCATGCGGTTGTTCGGGCTGATGGCGAGGAACTCGGGCGTGAACTGCTCGCCCCGGCCGATGTTCACCGGCACGACCCGGTAGGCCAGCGCCGCCTCCTCGAGGAACATCGTGATCTTGTAGCCGTTCGGGGTGGGCCAGAAATGGAGGTCGATCATCGAAGGCTCCCACCGGCCTCACGGCCGGCGCTCGGGTCAACGGCCTCACGGCCGGGGTTCCACATGGTGAGGGTCGGCCAGAAGAGGCAATCGATCATCGCGTCGCCTCTGTGGGCTCCCCCATTCCCCCGAGATCGGGAGAAAGGGGGTCTGGGGGGAAACGGGACCGCGGGGTTTGGGGCCGCTGGAGGCCCCATCGTTTCAAAACGCCTTGGGCAGCCCGAGCACGCGCTCGGCGACGTAGCTGTTCAGCATGTTGTTGAACACGAACACGGTGGCGTCGCGGAGCTTGCGCTCGATGTGGTACTCGCCCGCCAGGCCCCAGCCGCCGAAGGTCGTCAGCGCGGCGCGCGCGGCCTCCCAGGCGGCCTCCGAGGCGAGGACCTTGGCGAGCGCCGAGCGGCCGCCCGCGTCCTTCTTCGCGTCGATGAGGCGGACGGCGTCCCAGCGCATCAGGTCCGCGGCCTCGAGGCGGCCGTAGGCCTGCGCGAGCGGGTACTGCACGCCCTGGTTCGAGCCGATCAGGCGGTCGAAGGTGCGGCGGGTCTTGGCGTGCTCGAGGCTCCGGTCGAGGAAGAAGCGGCCGTTGCCGATGGACTCCGAGGCCGCGAGCGCGCGGCGCACCGAGAAGCCGCCCATGAGCCCCTTGAGGCCGCCGCCGGGCGGGCCGAGGCGCGCCGAGTCGGGCACGCGCAGACCGTCGATGAAGAGCGTGGTAGTCATTCGATTGGCGATGAGGTCAATCGGGCGGATCTCGCACCTGCCGCGAACCTCGGCCATCTCGAGCAGGAAGGTGGTCGCGCCCTCGCTCGTCTTCACGAGCAGGATCATGACGTCGGCGACCTCGGCCAGCGAGATGAGGACCTTCTGCGCGTCGAGGATCCAGTCGTCGCCGTCGCGCCGCGCCGTGCTGTTGAGGTGGCTCATGTCGGCGCCGCTATCGGGCTCGGTCGCGGCGACCGTGAGGAACTTGCACTCCCCGGTGGCGACCTTGGGCAGATAGCGCTGCTTCTGTTCCTCGGTGCCGGCGCGCTCGAGCGTGCCGCAAATGGCCATCTGAGCGTTCACGATCGCGGCGTCGCCGCCGGCGCGGTTGATCTCCTCGACGACCACGCTCGCGACGCCGGCACCGAGGCCGAGGCCGCCGTACTCGGGCGCGATGAGCGTCCCGAAGTAGCCGGCCTCGCCGACCGTGGCCAGAAACTCGGCCGGATAGGCCTTCTCGGCGTCGACGCGGCGCCAGTAGTCGACGTCGTATTTGGCGCAGATCGCGCGGATGGCCTTGCGGACCTCGTCGCGCTCGGCGTCCGCATCGGGGGCTTCGGTGGGGGCGTTGGGGAGGTCGGTGGGCTCGGTCATGGCGAACGGGGGGGATAGCAGAAAACGCGCGGGAAGGGCTGCGGAGGGCGACTTGGCGGGCGGCAACGCCCTTCCGACCCTGCGGGACGCCCCTCCGAGGCCCGGCCCGGCGAGGGGCCGGCCTTCGTGGCTGCCCCGCAGCGGCTGTCGAGCCGGCGTCCCGCCCCAGCCCGTTTCAGCACAGGGGAAGCGCGGCCGGGCCGAACCGCCCGCATCGGGGCCTGCTACCCTGTCGCCGATGGCCGACCCCGCCCGGAAGCTCGCCACCTACGACGACCTCCTCGCGGTCCCCGACCGCTTCGTCGCCGAGATCATCGCGGGCGAGCTGCGCGCGCAGCCGCGCCCCGGGCCGCGCCACGCCTGCGCGTCCTCCGTGCTCGGCGGCGACCTCGGCGGGGCGTTCCAGCGCGGCCGCGGCGGCCCCGGCGGCTGGTGGATCCTGGACGAGCCCGAGCTGCACCTCGCCGGGGGCGACATCCTCGTGCCGGACCTCGCCGGCTGGCGCGTCACCCGCATGCCCGACCTGCCCGAGACGGCTTACTTCGGGGTCGCGCCCGACTGGGTCTGCGAGGTGCTGTCGCCCTCGACCGAGGCCGACGATCGCGCCGACAAGCTCCCGATCTACGCCCGCGCGGGCGTCGCCCACGCCTGGCTCGTCGACCCGATCCTGAAGACGCTCGAGGTGCTGCGTCGCGAGGGCGATCGCTGGACGCTGTTCGGGACGTACAAGGGTGACGCGGCCGTCCGCGCCGAGCCCTTCGACGCCGTGCCGCTCGAGCTCGGCGCGCTCTGGGGCAAGCCCGCCGGGGCCTGAGGCGCGCCGCCCGCGCCCGCTTCAGCCGAGCTCGCGCAGCTCGCGCTTGAGCACCTTGCCGGTCGGGTTCTTCGGCAGCGCTTCGAGGAACACGACGTCGCGCGGCACCTTCGGCCCGGCGAGGCGCGCTTTGCAGTGATCGCGCAGCCCGGCCTCGTCGAGCGCCGACCCCGGCCGGCGCACGACGAACGCGCGAACGCGCTCGCCCCACTCCGGGTCGGGCACGCCGATGACGGCGGCCTCGACGACGTCGGGGTGCGCGTCGAGCGCGGCCTCGACCTCGGCCGGGTACACGTTGACGCCGCCCGAGATGATGAGGTCGCGCTTGCGGCCCTCGAGGTGGTAGCAGCCGCGCGCGTCGACGCGGGCGAGGTCGCCGACCGAGAAGAAGCCCTCGAGCATCGAGCTCCTCGTGGCGTCGGGGTCCTTCGAGTAGCCCTCGACCATCAGCGAGCTGCGCACGTAGAGCTCGCCGACGGCGCCGACGGGGCACGCCTCGCCGCGCTCGTCGACGAGGCGGATCTCGTTGCCCGGCACGCGGTGGCCGATGGTGCCGGGCGAGGCGCGCAGATCGGCCGGCCCCGCGACGGTGACGAGGCCCGTCTCGGTGGCGCCGTAGAAGTTCCAGAGCTTGTCGCCGATCACGTTCAGCACGTCGAGGGCGAGCGACGCGGGCAGCGGCGCGCCGCCCGAGAAGATGGCCTGGATCGAGGTCGTGTCGTGCGCGCGGAGCGTGTCGGCGCCGAGCGCCATCAGCCGGTGGAGCATCGTCGGCACGACGGCGGTGGTCTCGACGCGGTAGCGGCGCACGGCCCAGAGGAACGTGTCGGGCCTGAAGTCGGGCAGGAGGACGATCGTGCCACCGAGGATGTACGTGAGGTTGACGAAGCCGAACGCGGTCGAGTGGTAGAGCGGGCAGACGCAGAGGTGGACCTGCCCGACGCGCAGCGGGGTCTCGCCGACGAAGGCGAGGGCGCCGGAGAGGGCGTCCTTCGGGAACTTGCGGACGGCGCCCTTGGGGCGGCCGGTGGTGCCCGAGGTGTAGATGACGACGGCGGCGTCGCCGGTGTCGGCGTCGACGACCTTCTCGCCCGTGGCCGAGTCGGCGACGAGCTCCTCGACGCTCGGGAAGCCGGCGGAGGCGCCGCCGACGCTCACCCAGGCGTCGATCGGCGCGGCGGGCGTGCCCGCGGAGGCGGCGCGAGCGACGTCGGCGACGTCGGCGTCGAAGAATACGACCTTCGCCCCGGAGTGATTGACCAGGTACTCGAGCTCGCTCGCGGTCGATCGCCACGAGATGGTGACGCTCGCGCCGCCGACGCGGCTGACGGCGGCGGGCAGGATGATGGCGTCGGCGCGGTTCTTCAGGGCGAAGAGAACGGGGGTGCCGCGCCCGACGCCGCGGCGCGCGAGGGCGCGGGCGGCGCGGTCGATGGCGCGGTCGAGCTCGAGCCACGAGTAGACGCGGTCGCGCGCCCGCCCTGCGTCGACGCCGGGCTGCGCGGGGATCACGAGCGCCGTGCGGTGCGGCGTGTTGCGCGCGTGATAGCGGTAGATGAGCGACGGGTTGGGCGTGCCCTTGGGCAGCTCGCGCAGCAGCAGAAGCGCGCCGGGCAGCTCGAGCGCGCGGGCCATGCCCGATCGGATCCCGACGACGCCCAAGGTCGCCGCACGGAAGGCCAACCCGCGGGCGGATCGGCCGACGTCGAGCACGGTGTCGCGGAGTCCCATCGCCGCCGACTCTACCACCCGCGGCCGCGGCGGCGTGAAGGGTGCGCCGCGGCCGGGCACGACGCGGTGACCTTGGCGGATGGGGTCCGTCGACGCGCGCGTGTATGCTTTCGAGCGTGACCGAGCCCGACCGTCGGAGCGCATCGCGGGCCCCCATCGAGCTCAGCGTCGAGTACAAGCGCGTCAACAGCTTCTTCGCGGACTACACGCGCAACATCTCCAAGGGCGGCACCTTCATCCGGACGGAGCGACCGCTCGAGGTCGGCACGGAGCTCGTCTTCGAGCTGCGCGTGCGCGGGATCGACGAGGGCCTGCGGCTGCGCGGCAAGGTCCAGTGGGCCGTGCGGCCCGAGGATGCGTCGCCCGCGTCGCCCGCCGGAATGGGAATCGAGTTTCTGTACGATGACGAAGGGCAGCGAGGGCGCAGCGCCGAGCTCGTCGAGCGGCTGCTCGTGAGCGAGCTCGGGGCGGGGCTCGCGGCCCGACTGCTGGCGAAGTAGCGCTCGGCGCACGCCCGGCGCGGAGATCGGAGCGGAGCGCCCGGGTGCGCGCGGCCGACCGCCGTGTACACTGCGGCGGCAATGGCCCGTGCTCTCCCGTCCGCGGCTCGCCGCCCCCGGTCCGCCGCGCTCGCCGTCCTCCTGTCGCTCGCCGCCGCCGGGTGCGGCGCAGCGCCCACCGCGGCCCGACCGCGCCCCACGCTAGGCGGCGAGGCGACGATCGGGGTGACGGACGTGCCCGACGATCGCTTCGCCGAGAGCCTGCACCGCGTGCTGCGCGACGGGAGCGCGTCGCCGGATCGGAGCGCGCTGCTCGCCGGCGTCGTGCGGCGACAGCTCGCGCACGCGGACAAGCGCTTCGCCGGCGGGCGGGACGCGCGCGGCACCGAGAGCGTGCTCGGGGCGATCGCGCTGCTCCGATCGGGCGAGGCGCAGCGCGCTCTCCTCGACGCAACCGGCGATCGCGCGATCGCGGGCGCGCTCGCGCGGGCCAGTCAGCGCGGTGACGAGGGGCGCGCACTGGCGCTCCTGCGCCTGCGGTCGGCGGCGCTGCCCGAGGGCGCGCCGGCGCGGGCCGAGGTAAGCGATCACCTCGCGGCGCTCGAGCGCTGGATGAAGGAGACGCGCACGGGAGGGCCGCTCCAGCGGCTCGGCGCCGAGGAGCGCGCGGCCGTCGGGCGCGCGCTGATCGACCCGTCGGACGAGGCCCTCGCGGCGGCGACGAGCGCGATCGGCGCGTTCGTGGACCGCGCCATCCAGTACAACTTCGAGCTGCAGCAGACGCGGCAGCGGCCCGAGCGCGAGGAGGCCATCGAGGCCGCGCGCGCGCTCGAGTCGGGCGCCGAGACGATGGCGGCGCTCTACCTGCGCCAGGGCGACGCGAAGCGCGCGCTCGAGGCGATCGATCGCACCGGGGCGCGGAGGCTCATCCGGCCGCCGCTCTACGAGCGGATCCGGCTCGCGGCGACCGACGACGGCGCGCGCGACTGGCAGGTGCTGGCTGCGGTGTTCGCGCAGAAGGCAGCGCGCGCGGGCGACGCGGACGACACGCCGGAGACGGCCGTCGCGCCCGCGGTGGTGTCGGCGGGCCTTTGGGGCGCGTCGCTCGAGAGCTACCGCCGCGCGCCGACCGCCTTCGAGAGCGGAATGCTGCTCGCGCGGTCGCTCGTGAGCCTCGGCCTCTCGGAGGCCGCGCCGCTCGTGGTGAACGACGGCCTCGGCGCGCAGCCGAACCTCGGCGCGCTGTCGGCCGCGATGGGCCTCGTGATGGCCGCGGTGGGCGACGGCGCGGAGGCGGACGACCTCGACGCCGCGCGCCGCACCTTCGCGGCGTCCGCGCCGATCCTGGCGGCCGCGGAGCGACCCGACGCGAAGGGCCACGTCGAGCCGACGCCGGCGCGCGTGCGGCTCCTGATGGCCTCGATCGAGATCCGCGACGGCAAGCTCGCGGCGGCGCGCCCGCTGCTCGAGGCGGCCGCCACGGCCGAGCCGACGGTGGCGGGCTTCACGCTGCTGGCAATGCTCGAGCGGCAGGCGGGCGATGGCGCGGCGGCGCTGGGGCACCTCGCCAAGGCGCTGACGGCGCCCGACGCACGCACGGCGCGGCTCGACGTCGCCGAGGCGCACGCGCTCGCTTTCGAGATCCGACGCGATGGCGGCGCGGGCGCCTCGGCCCGGGCCGAGCTCGACGCGGCGCTCACGTGGGCGCTGTCCGCCCGGCAGCTGCGCGGCGACGTGGTGGCGCGAGCGCGCACCGAGCGCCTCCTCGGGCGCGTGCTGGACGACTACGGCGACCGCAAGGGCGCGGCGCGCGCGCTCGATCGCGCGATCTCGGCAGCGGCCGAGGATCGCGCGACGCTCGGCGCGGCGATGCTCGACGCGGTCGCGCGCGCGCTCGTGCTGAAGGACCTGGCCTCCGCGCGCGCGGCCGTGCGCCGCGGCATCGACAGCGACGCGCCCGAGGAGGACCTCGTCTACGCGGGCCTGTGGCTGCAGCTGCTCGAGCGCGAGCTGCGCCAACCGGGCGATGGCACCGCCGACCGCGCGCTGCGATCGCCCGGCCACGGCACGTGGGCGAACAAGCTCGCCGCGTGGGCGACGGGCAAGCTCCCCGACGCGGACCTCGCGCGCGCCGCGCAGAGCGCCGCGCAGCGCGTGGAGCTCGATTTCTACCTTGCGATGTCGAGGAAGGTCGCCGGCGATCCGGGCGCCGACGAACGACTGCGGGCCATCGGCAAGAGCCCCGTCCTCGATCTGATCGAGGTGCAGATCGCGCGCGAGCTGTACGCGCCGCGCGCCCGCACCGAGCTGCCGGGCGGCGTCACCGTCCCCTGAAGCGCGCCGAGGCGCCGCGCGCGAGCCGCGCCGCGCGACGGGGCGCGATCAGTCCTCGCCGGCCCGCTCGAGCGCCGCGCGGAGGTAGTTCGTCGCGCGCAGCGCGAAGCGCCCGTCGGGCGCCGCCTCGAGGTGACGCCGGAGCTGCTCGACCGCGAGCGGGAAGCGCCCCATGCGGTACGCGAGCATGCCCCTCGCCAGCGCGGCGGGGTACGCCGGGTCGACGCGCGAGAGCTCGTCGACCTTCTTGAGGCGGTACCCCTCGACGAGCGCGAGGCGACGCTGCTCGACCGCGTCGAGCTCCGCATCGGGACCCGCGGGCTTCGACGCGCCCGGCGTGCCTGTAGGCCCATCGGCGGCCGCGGCCACCTGCGAGGGCGGGTGGCGCAGCAGGAAGCCCGCGAGGACGCGCTCCTCGTCGAGCGTGACCGCGATCGGGCCGCCCTCGAGCCCCGTGATCTGACCCCAGCGCTTCTTGAAGACGACCCGGAGCGCGGCGTCATCCATCCGGATGTGGCGGCGCGGCGCGACCGGCGGCTCGACGAGCCAGCCGTTGCGGCCGAGCATGTGCAGCAGGCTGCCCCCGAGCTCGACGAGCTCGTCGGTCTCCTCGCCGGTCGCCTCCCACCGGCGGAGCTCGCGCAGCAGCGAGCGCTGCTCGAACGCACGGAGCTTGGCGACCTCGATCTCGCCGACCTTCAGCGCGCGCCCCGCCACGTCGGCGAGCCGGCGGCGAGCCCCGCCGAGGTCCTCGGCCTGCCCGGCGCGGTCCGCGCGCCCGTAGGCGCGGTAGGCCGACCCGAGCTCGCGCACGTCGATGTCCAGCCGCTCCTGCTCGGCGGCGGCCGCGAGCGCGTCGTCGGCCGACGTCACGCGGGCGAGCTCGCGCCGGTCGACCCTCGGATCGGGCAGCGCCTCGTCCGGCTCGACCGGACGGGGAACGGCGACGAGCGCGACGAGCGCGGCGAAGGCGACAAGGACGACCGCTGGCTGCCAGCCCTCGAGCGGGTCGCGACGGGGCCTGCCCGGCGACGGGAGGAAGCGCGCCTTGACAGCGGGCGGACGGGATCGCGAGGATGGCTTGGGCATCCGAGGTAGACTCGGGGCCGAGCATAGCAAGACGCGCCCGCCGCCTGCGCGCGCGTTCGTCGCGCGATGATGAGAAGGAGTCTCCGTGCCTGAGAATCGCCAGCACCAGCGCCAGCCCGTCGCCATCCCCATCGCGTTCGACGGCGTGGGCAGGGCTCGCACGGAGGCCATCTGCCGCGACGTGAGCCTCGGCGGCATGTTCATCGAGACGTCGACGCGGGTGCCCTTCGGCGAGCCGCTCCGCCTCTACCTGCTGCTGCCCGGCATGAAGGTGGAGACCCGGGTGGCGGGCATCGTGCGCTGGACGAAGCCCGAGGGCCTCGGCATCCAGTTCGGGGCCATGGGCGCGCGTGAGACGTACGCCCTGACCGAGCTCCTCGCCTCGAGGAAGTAGCGCGGAGCGCGCCGGCCCCGCTTCAGGGGCCGAAGGCCACCGGCAGGCTCAGCGTGCGGGGGCCCTCGCCGAAGCGGCCACCGAGCACGCCGCCGGAGCAAGCCAGGAACTCGGGCTTCATCGGCGGGTCGAAGCGAGCGGACTGCACGGAGCCGTCGTCGCGGAGCGTGACGGTGAGCGTCGATCGGACGGACAGGCCGAGCGCGGCCCCGGCGCCGCCGTACGCCTGAGCGAAGCAGCGATGCAGGCCGGCGCGCACGCCCCCGAGCGTGAGCGTGGGGAGCGTCGGTGCGGCCGCTTCGGGCGCGGCGGCATCGGCGACCGACGGCGCGGCGCCTGCGCTCGCCTCCGGCTCGGCGCCACGCGCGGCCACGGGAGACCGAGCCGGAGTGCCCGCGGCCCGAGCAGACACGCTAGCGCCGGGCGGCGCGCCCGAGGGCTCGTCGTCGCGCGGAGGCGCCTCGGTGGGGTCGGGCTCGCGCTCCGCCGCGACGGCGAGCGGGCGCGGCAGATTGCGTGCGGTACGGCCGCCATCGAGCGAGAACGCGGCGCGGGACGGACCGACCAGGAGGTGGCCGCTCGTCGCGCCCACGTGCCCGACCGGACCGACGGCGACGGCCCCGTGCTCGACGTCGACCACGATCCCGCCGGGCCCCCGGGACACGGAGAACGCCGTCCCGTGCACGGCGACGCGCGTGCCGCCGACCTCGACGGCGAAGGCCTCGATGAGCCCGAGCGACGGGTCGCGCGGCGCGACCTCGGCTCGGAGCGAGCCCTGCTCCAGCGCGACCACGTGCCCGCCCTCCGACTCGGCGAGGCCGGGCGCGCGCGCCTGGGTCTTGATGACGACGCGGCTGTGCGGGGCGATCGACCAGCGCAGCGACCCTGCCTGGGAGAACGTCGCGGCCGCGTCGCCGGTTTCGACCACGTCACCGGCGCGGAGCGCGGAGAGATCGTGATCGCCTCGGCCGCCCGCCTCGCCGGACGCGAGCGCTACGGACGCGGGGGCAACGTGGCGCGACGCGCCGACCGCCGGCGCCGGCGCGCTCGTTCCGCCGAGGCCGATCCCGAGCACGATGGCCGCGGCCGCCGCGACGAGCGGCAGCGCCATGCGCAGCGGCGAAGCGATGCGCACCGGGGCGTGGAGCCTCGACACCCGCTCGACCTCGTCGAGGCGCACCGACAGGCGCTGCTCGACCGCGTCCCAGTCGTGCTGCGGCGCGTCCTCCTCGCGGAGGGCGCTCACCATCACGCGCATTGCCCGTGCCTCATCCATGCGGTGCGTCACGTGGCCTCCGTCCCCTGTCGGGCCTGGCTGGCCCGGTCCCCGGCATCCCCGGCGAGATCGGTCGCGAGCTGCGCCAGCGCGGGCTCTTCCCGCATCATCTCGGCGAGCTCGCGGCGCGCGTAGAACAGGCGGGTCCGCACGGTGAGCACCGGCGCGCCCACGGCCTCGGCGATCTCGGCCGGCGTCATGCCCTCGAGCTCGTGCAACACGAACACGGTGCGCTTCTTCTCGGCCAGTCGATCGACAAGCCGCCGGAACGCCTCGATGCGGCGCTGGCGCGAGGCGTCCTCGTCCGGCCAGATGCCGGCGTCCGGCTCACGGTCGGACAGCGGCTCACCCGTGAACACCGGGCGGCTCTTGGCGGCTCGCCGCACCATCAGCACGACGTTGACCGTCACCCGGTGCAGCCACGTGGTGAAGCGCGCCTGCCCGCGGAACTCGCCGAGGCTGCGGTGCACCTGGAGGAAGACCTCCTGGATGACGTCCTCGGCGTCCGCGGTCGGGCCCATCATGCGGAAGACGAGCCGGGCGACGTCGGCCCGATGTCGCCGGAAGAGCTGCGAGAACGCGGCTCTGTCGCCCTTTTGCGAACGCTGGACGAGCTCGTCGAGCTCGGCGTCCGCGCCTGGATCGCTCACCCGCGTCAGCGTAGCGATCCCGTCCGACGGGCGCGAGGGCACGGAGGCGCGCGAGAACGGAATGTTCCGGGGCGGCGGCTCAGGAAGGCTGGGCACGGAGGGCGCCACGCACTCGCGCAGGACGACCGGCACCGCAAGGGACGGCCTGAACGCCCGGAACGCGCCTGGCGGCGTCGACCGGAAGTCCCCCTGGAGTCCCACCGTGCTCATCATGTCCGGCCGGTGAGGTGCCCCTCCTCACCACCGCATTCAAGGCCGCGTCCGCGCGGGTCGCCAGACCCCGGACCGACCCGACGCCTCGAGCCGTCGCACCGCGGAGCGCGCAGCAAATTTGTCCGAAACCCGCGTCCGACGGCAGGGTCGGCGCATGGTGTTCATCGCGATCGGCCTGACGGTGGCCCTCGTGACGGCGGACCTGTTCGACCTCGGAGCCCGTCGCACGGCGCGCAAGCCGCCGCTCTAGGCTCTTCGGATCGAGACAGGGGGGACTGACCTGCACGCGACGAGCGCGCACGGCGCCCCTGCGTCGTCACGACGGGGAATGCAGAAAAACGAACGCCGCCCGCGACTGGCGCAGGCGGCGTTTCGAGCGGGGCGCTGGGGAGCGCGCCGGCTGGGCTCAGCCCTCGGCGGCCGCCTCGACCGGCGCCGCGGCAGGCGCCTTCTTGGGAGCGTCGAAGAGCGCCGAGAGCTCGACCTTCGCGAGCTTCTTCTGCTCGAGGACCGCATTGACCGCGCGCAGCATGCGGGTCTTCGCCGGACCGCTCAGCGTCTTGCCGATGAGCGCGGCCGAGAGGGTGCGGTCGGTGATCGGACGGCCGCTGCGCGGCTTCGTCGGCGTCTCGCCTTCCTTCTTCTTGGGGCCGTCCTCGCTCTTGCGCGCGATGCGGCGGGAGAGCCGAAGGGCGCGGTCCTCGGGGTGCAGCCGCTCAATCTTGGCGGACGCGAGGAGGATGCGGCGGGGGTCGACCTTGCTCGCCTTGAGAAACTCTTCGAACTTCGTGGCCATGTCTCTTCCCTGGACGCTCTAAATGAGGGGGGCGCACGCTATCATGGGGGCCCCGGTTGTCCATCGGATTCGGCACATGGCCCCGCTCGGAGGGCCGCCGGCGCCACGACCACTCGGGCCTCGCCACCGGACGGCGGACACGCGAGCCGGTTCTCGGTTCGTCCGCGCAAATGATAGGTTCGCACCATGAACGCGGTGACCCAGATCCTCGACGACGCGGTGCGGTTCGTGCGGACGAAGGCGACGACGAAGCCCCTCGTCGGCGTCGTGCTCGGCTCTGGCCTCGGCGCGTGGGCGGACGCGCTCGACCAGGCGGTGAAGATCCCGTACGCGGAGATCCCCCACATGCCGATCTCGACGGTCGCCGGGCACGCGGGCAACCTCGTGATCGGCGTCGCCGACGGCGTCCCGGTGGCGTGCTTGCAAGGGCGCGTTCACCCCTACGAGGGCCACCCCGCCGTGCGATCGGTCTTCGGCGTCCGGATGCTCGCGCGGCTCGGGTGTCGCGGGGCCGTGCTGACCAACGCGGCGGGCGGCATCCGGCCCGCGTTCCAGACCGGCGACTTCATGCTGCTCTCCGACCACCTGAACCTGAGCGGCCAGAACCCGCTGGTAGGGCCGAACGAGGACGCGCTCGGGCCGCGCTTCCCGGACATGTCGACGGCCTACGACCCCGAGGTGCGCGCGCTCGCGCGCGAGGCGGCGGCCGAGGTCGGGGTGCCGATCCACGAGGGCGTGTACGCCGCGCTGCTCGGCCCGTCGTACGAGACGCCGGCCGAGATCCGCATGCTCGGGCGGCTCGGCGCGGACGCGGTCGGCATGAGCACCGCGCTCGAGGTCATCGCCCTCCGGCACATGGGCGTGCGGTGCGGCGCGATGTCGTGCATCACGAACCTCGCCGCCGGCCTGTCGCCCGCCGCGCTGAACCACGCCGAGGTCGAGGAGACCGCGAGGCGCGTGCACGACCGATTCAAGGCCCTGCTCTCCGCGTGGGTCCGCCGCGTGGGCGGCCTGGTCGCGGGCGCGCCGAGCGCGAGCGGGAGCCCGCGGTGACGGCCGCGGCGGGGCCTCGGGCGGGCTCGCCCTCGACGGACGACGGCGTCGCATGGGGCGCGCTCGAGGACGCCGCGAGGCGCGTCCGCGATCACGCCTACGCGCCCTACTCGGGCTACCACGTCGGCGCGGCGATCGTGACGCGTTCGGGTCGCGTCTTCGCCGGCTGCAACGTCGAGAACGCCTCGTACGGGCTCGCGATCTGCGCCGAGCGATCGGCCATCGCGCAGATGGTCGCCGCAGGCGAGAGCGACCCCGTCGCGGTGGTCGTGGTGACGCGCGGGCCCGAGCCGGGCTCGCCGTGCGGCATGTGCCGGCAGACCCTCGCCGAGTTCGCGATCGACCTGCCCGTGCGCCTCGTGAGCGCGGACGCGCCCTCGGCCGCGCGCACGACGACGCTCGCGGCGCTGCTCCCCGACGCCTTCCGCGCCGACAAGCTGAAGTGAGGCGCGAGGGGCCGCTCGCGGCCCCGTCGTGACCCGCTCCGCTACTCGATCGGGCGCCCCACCGCGGCCTGGATCTGCTCGATCGCCGCGCCGAGCGAGGCGCGCGCCTTCTCGAGCGACGCGCGGTCCTCGCCCCACTTGGCGCGCGCCTTCTCCAGACGCCCGCGCTCGCGGCCGAGGTCGGCCTCGAGCTCGGCGCGGCGCGCCTCGAGGTTCGCGACCTCGTCGGCCCTCTGCTTCGCTTCGGTCGCCTGCGCGTCCCGCTCCTGCGTCCGCGCGGCGAGATCGGCCTCCGCCGCGGCGAGCTTCTGCTCGGCCGCCTGAGCGCGCCCGTTGACGTGCTCCAGCTCGAGCGCGCGCTTGCCGAGCGACGTCTCGAGCTCGTGCATGCGCGCCTCGGTCGCGGCGACCAGGTTCTTCGCGGTGGCGACCTCGGCCTTCGCGGCGGACGCCCGCGCCTCGACCTCGGCCTTCGCGCCCGACGCGACGTCCGCGTCGGCGCGCGCCTTCGCGAGCTCCGCGTCCTTGGCGGCGAGCGCCTGCGCGTGCTTGCCCTCGAGCTCCTTCAAGCCGCGATCTCGCTCCGCGGCGAGCTCGCCCTCGCGCGCTGCGAGCCGCGCCGCCGCCGCCTGCGCGGCCTCGTCCGCCGAACGCTTCTGCGCCTCGACGGCCACGGCCTCCAGGCGCGCTCGCTCGGCGCCGACGGCCTCGTCGCGCGCCTTGCGTGCGGCCGCCTCGGCCGTCGCGATTTCCTTCTCGTGATCGTCGGCGAGGCTGCGCAGCGCTGCCTTGTGCGCCGCCTCGATCGCCGCAACCTTCTGCTCGGTCTCGGCGCTGCCGGCGCGGGCCTTCGCGAGCTCCGCGTCGACGTCGGTAGCGCGGGACTTGTGCGCGG
Source organism: uncultured delta proteobacterium (assembly GCA_903906315.1). Lineage (GTDB taxonomy): Bacteria > Myxococcota_A > Polyangia > Polyangiales > Polyangiaceae > CAIVJW01. The sequence goes on from CAIVJW010000007.1 coordinate 37,033, forward strand.
CGGCCTCGTTGCGCGCCGCAGACAGCTCGGCTGCGGCCTTGTCCGCCGCGGCCTTCAGCTCATCGGTGCGCTTCACGGCGGCGTCGCGCTCCGTGCGCGCCGTCTCGGCCTCCGCGTCGCGGTCCTCCGCCGCGCGCTCGAGCTCGAGGAGGCGATCGTTCTGGTCGGCCTTCTGGTGCTCGAGCGACAGGTTCTGGTCGCGCAGCTCGAGCCCGTCCTTGTCCTTGCGCGCCATCTGGTCGCGCAGGGAGAGGATCTCCTTGTCCTTCTTGTTGAGCGCCTCGCGCAGGTCGAGGAACTCTCGGCTCGAGACGTTCGACGCCTTCGCGGCCCCCGGCGCGGCCGAGGCCTTGACCTTGAGATCGTCGAGCTCGCGGCGCAGGCGCTGGGCCTCCTGGGCCTGCTCGCCGGCGTCGAGCTCCACCTTGTGCGCGTGCGCGCCGGCCTCCGAGGCCTCCCGCGTCAGCTTGACGACCTCGGCCTTCGTGAAGTCGAGCTCCGCGCGGGAGCGCTCGAGCTCCCCGCGCATCCGTTCGAGGTCGGCCGTCACGTCGGCCGGCAGCGCGTCGGACACCTTGAACACCGCCGCGTGCTTGCCCGTCGACGACGTCGCCACAGGCACGGCGCGCGAGGAAACGGGCGTAGCGCGCGAAAGCGCGGGCGATGCGACGACGGGCGCGGGCGGCACGGGCGCGACGATGGCAGGGCGCAACGGCAAGGGCGAGGTGGACAGGCGCGCCGGCGTCGGCGCGACCGGCGCCGGGACGCTCACCGGAGCTGGGGTGAGCTGGACCGCGGGAGCGCTCGGGGCCGGCGCGCTCACGGCGGTCGGGGGGGACGCGAGGGCGACCTGCGCCGCGGGCGGCGTCGGCTGCTGGGCCAACCCGAGCAGATCGCTCGCGGGCTTGGTGAACGTCGACTCGTCGTCGTCGGAGAGCAGCCGGTCGAACGCACCGCCGATGAAGGCGTCGATCTCGCTGTCGGGGTCGCCCTCGCGGGGCCGCGCGGCCTCCGGCGCCACGGCCTCGAACGGCGCCGGGGTGTGGCGATTCTGGCCCATGGCCTGCCTCGCGTGGACGGGGGCATGCACGGGGGGCGCGTCGACGACGGGCGGCGGCGCCGGCTCGTCGAGGACCTCGGCCTCGTCGAAGGCGATGAGGTCGTCGACCTCTCCCTCCGGCGGCGGGCCCGCGTCGATCGCCACGTACGCGCGGATGTGCTCGAGCAGATCGACGAACGCGATCGGCTTGTGGACGTAGTCTTCGGCGCGCGTCCGGAGCTTGCGGTGCTGCTCGAACGTCTCGTCGCTGGACTCGCTCGACATGATGATGAGCGGGACGTCCTTGAGCTGCGGATCCTTCTTGAGCTTGTTGCAGACCGAGAAGCCGTTCATCCGCGGCAGCTCGATCGACAGCAGGATCAAGTCGGGGCGCTCGGCGCTCGCGGCCTGGAGGCCGACGTTGCCGTCGTCGACCACCTGCACGCTGCACTGAAACCTCCCGAGCTCCGTTCGCAGCTCTCCGGCAAAGGCAGGATCGCTTTCAAAGACGAGGACTTTGGTCATGTCGAGGTGGGGTCTCTCGCGGGCGGGAGATCAAGATATCGGCGGGGTGAAAGGGGTGTCAAACGTTGCGGGAGCGGCGAACCGAACCGACATGTCGCCTCGTGAATGGGCGCGCTCCGGGGCAGGCGACCGCATTGCGATCATGCGCGATCACGCGGCGAAATAGCCGTCGGGCTCGTCGCCGAACGCGACGCCCTGCTCGCGCCCGGTGGACGGTGTCCCCGTCGAGCGGCACCAGCTTCGCGCGGCGGGTCGCCTCCTCGAGGGATGACGGCGTTCAGGCCGGGCGCGTCGCCTCCCCCGGTGTCGATGGCGATCTTCCGCATGGCGAGGACAGCATCCCCCACGCTCGCCCGGACGGACAACTCCGGGGGGCGAGCGTCGCTTCAGCTCGCGACGGGGGGCACCGGCGTCGCGCGGACCTCGACCCTCGGCGCGAGCGGCGCCGGCGTGCGCGAAGGCCGCAGCGCCCCGATCGCGAGGCCGATCCCGGCCGCGATGACGAGCGTCGACCCGACGGCGGAGGCGAGCGTCGGCCGCTCCCCGAGCACGAGCGCGCCGAGCAGGTGGGTGACGACGACCCCGAGGTAGCCCACCGCGCCCACGCGGGCCGCGCGATCGAGCGCGTACGCCCGCGTCATCGCGAGCTGGCCGAGGCCGCCGGCGAGGCCCGTCGCGCCGAGCAGCACCCAGCCGACCGGGTCGGGCGAGGACCACGATCGGGCCGCGATCACCCCGGTCGCGACGCTCGCGACGAGGGAGAAATGCAGCGCCACGGCCTCGGGGCTCTCGCGGCGCCCGCCGGCCTCGCCCCCGAGGCGGCGGAGCCAGATCATCGCGACGGCCGTGCAGAAGGCGCCGATCGTCGCCACCACCGCGACGTGACCGGCGATCTCCAGACGCGGCCCCACGACGAGCGCCGCGCCGGCGAACGCGATCGCCATCGCCCCCCAGACGCGGCGATCGCTCCGCTCGCCGAGCATGCGCGGGGCGAGGAGCGCGATGAAGACGGGCGAGGTCGCGCCGAGGGTGACCACGTCGCCGATCGCCACGGAGGGCGCGCCTAGCGTGTAGAACACGCAGATCATCGCGCACGTGCCGGCGAGCGATCGCGCCCAGGCCTTGCGCTGATCGTGCACCACCAGCGGCGCGCCGCGCAGCCTCGCGACGCCGAAGGCGACGGCCGCGCCGACGATCGTCCGAGCGCAGGCGACCTCGGGCCATGCGGCGTGCGAGGTCGCCACGCGCGCCAGCACGCTCATCGCGCCGAACGCGAGCTGCGCCGCGGCCATCCACAGCACACCGGCGACGGCCTCCGGCAGCGCGCGCACGGGTGGCGAGGTCACGGCGGGGGTCGTACCACGCGCCGGCCGCCCGACCACGCGGCGCGTCGACGTTCCGCGCGCCCGCCCGCCGCGCGCGCTACGCTCCGCGCCGGTGCTGATCCCCGAAGCCCGATCGCTCGACCTCGGTCCGGTCCTCGCCGACTACGCGGCCCACGGCTTCGCGCGGCTCGGCCCCCTCCTCGACGGCGACTCCCTCGCCGCGCTGCGCGAGCGCGCCGACGACCTGATGCTCGGGCGCGTGCGCCACGAGGGCCTGTTCTTCCAGCACGACGGCGCGACCGGCCGCTACGAGGACCTGCCCTTCGGCGAGGGCTGGGTGGGGCCCTCGCTCGCCTACCGCAAGATCGAGAAGCTCGAGCGCGACCCGGTGTACCGCGCGCTCCTGGAAAACGAGCTCTTCGAGCGCATCGCGCACGCCGTGGTCGGCCCCGAGGTGACGCTCTACCGGGCGCTCCTGATGGCCAAGGGCGCGCAGGGCGGCACCCTCCTGCCGTGGCACCAGGACGGCGGCCGCTTCTGGGGGCTCGATCGCGATCCGACGCTCCAGATCTGGGTCGCGATCGACGACGCGCCGATCGAGGCCGGCTGCGTCGAGGTCCTCGACGCGAGCCACACGGGCGGGCTGGCGACGCCGCTCGGGGGGATGATCCCGGCGGCGATCGTCGAGGCCCGCGGCGCGGGTCGGGACGCCCTCGCGCTGCCGGCGCGCGCCGGCGACGGCCTGCTCATCCACAACTACCTCTGGCACCGCTCCGGCGTGAACCGGACCGACCTGCCGCGCCGCGCGGTCACGTTCTGCTACCTGCCCGCGTCGACGCGCTGCCTGCGCAAGCGCCGGGCGCCGCGCCAGTTCGTTCGCCTCTTCGACCCGCCGCGCTGACCCGCCGGTCACTTCGCCGGGATCGGCATCGCCGCGAAGCGCGCGATCGGGCCGCGGCGCACGCGCGCGAGCGCCGTCGCCCCCGGCTTCGCGTGGCCGAGCGCGACCGCGAGGTCCGCGCCGCTCCGCACCGGCGCGCCGTCGACCTCGGTGATCACGTCCCCCGGGTGCAGCTCCTCGGCCGCGCCGCCCTCGGCGACCGAGTCGACGCGCGCGCCGCCCGGCACGTCGGACACCGTGATGCCGTAGCGCCCCGCCGCGTGCGCCTTGCGATCTCCGTCGCCGACGCGGCCCGGGCGCGCCGGCTTCGCGTCGTCGTCCTGCAGGGCGTCGAGGGTGGCCGACACCTCCGTGCGCTTGTCGCCGCGGACGAACGCCAGCGTGATCGTGGATCCGGGGGCGTGGCGCGCGACGTTGCGCGGCAGCTCCTCGGCGTGGCGAATGGGCGTGCCGTCGACGGCGACGATCACGTCGCGCGGGCGGATCCCCGCGCGCGCCGCGGCGCCGGTCGGGTCGACGTCGGAGACGAGCGCGCCCTGCGGCGACGAGAGGCCGAGGCCCCTCGCGAGCGCGGGCGTGACGGGCTGGAAGGCGATGCCGATCTTGCCGCGCTCGACGTACCCCTTCTCGCGGAGCTGCGACAGGACGTCGCGGAGCGCGTCGGACGGGATGGCGAAGCCGATGCCCGTCGCGCCGGCCCGGATCGCCGTGTTGATGCCGACGACCTCGCCCTTCCAGTTGAAGAGCGGCCCGCCGGAGTTGCCGGGGTTGATGCTCGCGTCGGTCTGGATGAAGTCGTCGTACGGGCCGGCGCCGATCGTGCGCGCCTTGGCGCTCACGATGCCGAGCGTGACCGTGTGGCCGAGGCCGAACGGGTTGCCGACCGCGAGCACGCTCTCGCCGACGCGCGTCTGCTCGCTCGATCCGAGCGTGGCCACGGGCAGCCCCGTCGCGCCCTTGATCTTGAGCAGCGCGAGGTCGAGCTTCGGATCGCGACCGACCACCTCCGCGACGAGATCGCGGTCGTCGGCGAGATGAACGCGCACGTCGTCCGCCTCCCGCACGACGTGCTCGTTCGTCACGACGTACCCGCTCGCGTCGATGATGAAGCCGCTGCCGAGGGCGGATCGCTTGGTGCTGCGATCCGGCTGGCGCGGGCCTCGCGGGCCGAAGAAGAAGTCGAACGGGTCGGCCTCACCGCCCCCGGGCACGCGGACCTCCTGCGTCGTCGTGATGCTGACGACGGCGGGCTTCACGCGCTCCGCGAGCGCGGCGACGTCGAACGTCGCGGGCACGGGAGGCGCGATCGGCCCGACGGGCGAGGGCGAGCCCTGCGGCTCCGCGGCGATCGGCGCGCCGGCGCCCGGGTGCGCGGACGGGTGCCCGCAGCCGGCGGCGACCGATCCGAGGGCGAGCGCGAGCGTCAGGGGCCTGCACGAGGCAACGGCCGTGCGATCGATCATCGAGTTCATCCTGGCTCCGTGGAGGCGCGTTCGTCGAGGCCACGCAGGGCCGCGCGGCGAGCGCGTCGCGGTTCGACCGGGAGAACCGGCCGGGCCCGCGGATCATTCCAGGCGGGCGCCGCCGAGCGCAACGAAGCCTGCGCGGCTCGGCGCACCGGTGGTAGGGTCCGGCCGTGTCCACGACCAACGCAAAGCTGCTCCACGGGCGGCGCATCGGCTTCCTCGGGGGCGGCAACATGGCCGCCGCCCTCATCCGCGGCCTCCTGCACTCGGGGACGGTCACGGCCGACCAGATCATGGTCAGCGACGTCAAGGACGAGCGGCTGACCGAGCTGCACGCGACGTACGCCGTCACGACGACCGACGACAACGACGAGCTCGTCCGCTCGTCGAACGTGATCGTCCTCGCGGTCAAGCCGCAGATCGTCGACCGCATCCTCGGCACGCTGTCCAACGGGCTGAAGGACGGCGACCTCGTCGTCTCGATCGCCGCCGGCGTGCCCATCGACGCCCTCGAGGCGCGCCTGCCGGCGTCCGCGCGCGTCGTGCGATCCATGCCCAACACGGCCGCGATCGCGCTCGCGGGCGCGACGGCCATCGCGGCCGGCACCCACGCGACCCGCGACGACGTCGAGATCGCCAAGGCGCTCTTCGAGGCCGTCGGCCGCTGCGTGGTGCTCGACGAGTCCCTGCTCGACGCCGTCACGGGCCTCTCGGGCAGCGGCCCCGCCTACGTGATGGTCATCATCGACGCGCTCGCCGACGGCGGCGTGAAGGTCGGGCTCGGCCGCGACACCGCGCTCCTGCTCGCCGCGCAGACCGTCTACGGCGCGGCCAAGCTGCAGCTCGAGACGGGCGAGCACCCGGGCCGCCTCAAGGACATGGTCACGAGCCCCGGCGGCACCGCCATCGCCGGCCTGCACACGCTCGAGTCGGGCGGCCTGCGTCGCACGCTGATCGACGCCGTCGAGGCCGCGGCGGGCCGATCGGCAGAGCTCGGCGAGCAGATGGCGAAGAAGCTCCGCCGCTGACCGCGCCCGGTGACCGGCGGGTCAGCCGTCGTGCTGACCCGCGAGTCACGTTGCACGTCACGAACGGCGCCTCGAGCTTCGGCGAGATCGGCGTCCTGGCCTCGCCGAGGATCGACCCCCGGACGTGCGCGTCGCGCGGCGTCTCGCAGAGCTTCGCGACGAGGTCCGCGGGCGGAGCCGGCACGTCGAGATCGGGCCGGAGGTCGCCCGACGGTCCGGCCGCGCTCGTGGGCGACGTCCGACGACGCGATCAGCCCCGCATCGAGGCCTCGACGGCCGAGGCCTCGATCGGGATCGCCCGCGTGAGGATCTCCGACCCGGACGCGGTCACGAGCACGTCGTCCTCGAGGCGGATGCCGCGCACGTCGGCGAAGCGGGCGAGCGCGGCGCGGTCGAGATCGGCCTCGACGGGCCCCACGATGGCCGGGTCGCGCAGGATGGCGGGGACCTGATAGAAGCCCGGCTCGATGGTGACGACCATCCCGGCGACGAGGTCGCGGTCGAGGCGCAGGTAGGCGTCGCCGAAGCGCTGGCTGCGCGATCGGCCGGGCGCGTAGCCGGCGCGATCGCCGAGGTCCTCGAGGTCGTGGACGTCGAGGCCCATGAGGTGGCCGACGCCGTGCGGGAAGAACAGCGTGTGCGCGCCCCGCTCGAAGAGCCCGTCGACGTCGCCGCGGAAGATGCCGAGGTCGACGAGGCCGCGCAGCACGGTGCGCCCCGCCTCGAGGTGCACGTCGCGGTAGGAGACGCCCGGGGCGATCTTCGCGATGGCGGCGCGGTTCGCCGCGTGCACGACGTCGTAGATCGCGCGCTGCGTGGCGCTGAAGCGACCGCTCGCCGGGTAGACGCGCGTGACGTCGCTCGCCCAGCCCTCGGAGGTCTCGGCGCCGGCGTCGCACAGCACGAGGTCGCCCTCGCGGACGAGGCCGCCGTGGGACTCGTTGTGGAGGACCTCGCCGCGCACGGTCGCGATCGTGCCGAACGAGGGCGCCATGTCGGCCGCGAGGAAGACGGCCTCGATCGCGGCGCGCGCTTCGGACTCGCGGATGCCCGGGCGCACGGCGCGCGAGCAGGCGAGGTGCGCGGCGGTCGTGACCTCGACGGCGGCGCGGATCTGCGCGAGGCCGGCCTCGTCGTGCGCGAGGCGGATCGCGATCACGGCGTCGGCGAGGCGCGCGTCGACGCCCTCGACGCGGGCGCCCGTTCGGGCGCGGATCGTGCGGCCCGTGGCTTCGGATTGCCAGGCGGCCACGGCCTCGTCGTTCGACGGCAGGGTCGCGAGCTCGCCGCGCCGCCCGCCGACGACGTCGACTACCCGGTCGAGCGCGATCACCTCGTCGACGCCCGTGTCCTCGCGGATCGCCTCGTCGCTCGGGGTCTCGCCGAGCCAGAGCGCGTGGTCGGGCTCGGGCGGCTCGACGAGCAGGGTCGAACGACCGCGGTCGAGGAGCAGCGCCGCCCCGGCGATCGGGCGGCCGACGAAGTAGAGGAAGTGGCTCTCGGCGCGGAACGGCGTGGTGTTCGCCGGGTAGTTGCGCGATCGCGGGCGACCCGCGACGATCAGCGCAGGCGCGTCGCCGAGCGCGGCGAGGAGCCTGTGGCGTCGAGCGACGAGGGCGGCCGTGGGCGTGGGGGTCTGGGCGGTCACGCGCCGAGGGTAGGCGGCCGCGCGCGGCGGGGGAAGGCCGCGCGATCCCGCGAGCCGACGGGCGCGGCCTGCGGACGCGGGCTATGGTGCTCGTTTCCCGCGCACGCCGCGCGGTGGAGACCCAGGTCCATGCGCCCCATGATCCGTTTCGCTCCGTGCCTCGCGATCGCCGCCCTCGGCGCCCTTCTAGGGTGCAGCTCGAGCTCGACCGAGAGCTCTGCGACGAGCACCGCCTCCACGACCTCCTCGGGCACCGCGACCGGCGCCGGCGGCATGGGCATGGGTGGCATGGGCCAGGGCGGGTGGGGGCAAGGCGGGACGGGCATGGGAGGCGCCGCGGCGGCCACCTGCGACGGGTACTGCGCGCACGTGATGGGCAACTGCACGGGGGCGCTCCAGCAGTTCCCCGACGAGGCCTCGTGCAAGGCGTTCTGCGCGACCTGGGACGCGGGCGATCCCGGCAAGCACGCGGGCGACACGGTCGCGTGCCACGACTACCACGCCGATGCGCCTGCGCAGGGGTCGCCGGACCCGCACTGCTACCACGGCGGCCCGAGCGGCGACGGGCAGTGCGGCGCGAGCACCTGCGACGACTTCTGCGCCGCCGCGGTGAAGCTCTGCACGGGCGACCAGAAGGCGTGGGCCGACGAGGCGTCGTGCCTGACGGACTGCGAGGGATTCGGGTCGAACGGCCAGGGGTTCTCGACGAATGCCACGACCGGAGACACGGTCGAGTGCCGGCTCTACCACCTCACGGTGGCCGCGACCGACCCGGCCACGCACTGCGCGCACATCGGCAAGGACTCGGCCGTCTGCAAGTGAGCTCCACGTTCACGGCGCGGATCGCCGTCGTGACGGCGCTGGCGGTGCTCGGAGCCGCTCTCGCCTCGTGCCGCGCGGAGCTCGACGAGGGCTGCATCGGCGGCGCGTGCGGCGGCGCTGCGCCCGGCACGGCGGGCCCGGGCGGCGGGGCCGGATCGGGGGAGGACGGGGGCGCGATCGACGCGGCGCCGTGCGAAAACGCGAAGCCTGCCGGCGACTTCCCTCCGGCCGTCGCGAAGGCGCTGGTCAACTGCCAGCGCTGCCACGTGCCGGCGGACCAACACCCCGCGGCGCAGGGGCCTTTCGAGCTGCTCCGCTACGAGGACGTCAAAGGCCGCTACGGGGGCACGGAGATCTGGTCGCGCATGGCCCGCGTGATCCGCGAAGGCACGATGCCGTCCGCCCCGCCGAAGCTCGCCCCCGCCGACGAGCGGGCGCTGCTCGACTGGCTCGATGCGTGCGCCCCGCCCGCCCCCGAGGGAGAGGGCTGCGACGTCGGCGAGGGCTGCGCGCCGTGAGCCAGGTTCCCCCGCGGCGGCCGAAGGTGCCCGCGCCACTTGCCGCATGAAGGCCGAGGGTAGAGCCGCGCGCGCGGCGTGTCTTCCTCGAGCGCGGTCGTCGACGGCGCGCCCACCCCTGCCCCACCGGGCGCGGATCGAGGGCGCGCCCACGCCGGATCAGCGCAGGGCGCAGGCGCCGTGCGCGCAGGTGCCGGGCTCGGCCGCGCACCGGAGGCCGCCGCCGCAGCGCCCCTGGCAGTCGGCGCCGAGGGTCGCGGGCAAGTCGACGCAGAGCCCGCCCTTCGGGCCGAACTCGCAGTAGCCGCCGGCACAACCGAGATCGGATGCGCAGGCAGCGCCCGCGGGGCCGGGGGTCGCGCACGCCTGCGCGACCGGGTCGCAGTAGAGCCCCGCCTCGCAGAGCCAGTCGCCGGCGCACGCGGCGCCCGCGGCGGCGAGCACGTGGCACGTCGCGGGGAGGAGGAAGTCGCACGCCGCGCCGGCCACGCAGATGCCGCCGGCGCACGCCTCGCCGTCCTTGCCGGCGGGCGCGCAAAGGCCAGTCTGCTCGCTGCAGCCGAGGCCGGTCCCGCAGGCGATCGAGGCGCCGGAGAGGCACGCCTCGCCGAGCTTCGGCGCGGCGACGCAGACCTGGGAGACGTCGCACGCGACGCCCTCCGCGCACTGTCCGAGGATGCACGGCGATCCGACGGCCGGCAGCACCTTGCACGTGGGCGTCAGGGTCGCGGCGTCGCACCCCAGCGTGGCCTGGCAGTCGTCGTAGCTCGAGCACGCCTCGCCGACGGCGCCCTTCGCCCTGCACACCGGCGGCGCGATCGACGCGGAGCAGACGTGGTCCGCGCCGCAGCCGGCCGGCCCGCACGTGGCCCCGAGCGCAGGCCCGTCGGCGCACACGCCGATCGCGCAGACGAGCCCGGCGGCGCAATCGGTCGCTTCGAGGCACGGGTCGCCCTTCGCGGCGACGGCTGCGCAGGTCTGGGTGACCCCGCAAGCGAGACCTACGGCGCAGCCGTCGTCGGAGCTGCACGGCGCGCCCTCCGCGCCGAGATCGGCGCAGGCCCCGTCGACGCACGCGAGCCCCAGGTCGCAGCGCCCCATCGGGCACGCGCCGCCCTTCTTCGGGAGCGGCTCGCACGTGGCGGCGCCCGGTCCGCCCGGCTGGCCGCACGCGCCGGTGCCGCCTGCGCAGAGCAGGCCGATGCCGAGCGGCGAGCACGGACCGCCGAGCTTCGCCCCGTCGACGAACGTGGACTGGCACGCGATCGGACGGTTGCGAGCGGTCGGCTCCGCGCAAGCCTCCGCGACGCCCTTCACGGCCGCGAGGCAGGCTGCGGCCGCCACGGAGTCGAACGCGAGGTCACCGAGCACGACGCCCCCGACGAGCGCGGCGAAGCTCTTCTCGCAGATCCCGCGCTGCCGATCGAGGCACGGGCTGCCGGGCGGGTCCGCCGGGCAGCCGCAGCCCGCCGTGCCATCACAGACGGTCGCGGCGAGATCGCCGCAGAACGCCCCCATCGCGTCGCCCGTGCCGCCGTCCGGCGACGCGCCCGCCGCGCCGCCGGAGCCCGTATCGCCGCCCGCACCGCCGGATCCGCCCGCACCGCCGAATCCGGTGGTCGTATGCGTGGTCGTGGTCGTCGTTCCGACAGGCGCCGTATCGCTCGACGACGAGCACGCCGCGGGGATCGAGGCCGCCACGACCAGCAAGGCGAGCGCGGGGAACGGTCGGAGGTGGAGCGGTACGTTGCGCATTCCCCCGACGCTACCAGCAGCGGCCGACGCCGCGCCGCAGGCGCGCGCCTGTTCCGTGGCGCAGAACACCGTGCGATCCCCCGGGTCGAGGAGATCGCGGCGACCGATCGCGTCCGTAGGTGTCCCCGGCCACGCGCCGCTCGACGGTCGATCGGCGGCCTGCGCGAGGCCGTGACCTCGGCGCCCCGCTCCGGCTCGCCGCGTGCGCGCGCGCGGTCGATCCGCGGCTACTCTGGTCGCGCCGCGCCCGCGGCACCGAGGAGCGCCCACCCATGGAATCGTCCACTTTCCCGCTTCCGACCGACGTCCGCTGGCGGCGCCTCGTCGGCGTCGCGTTCTTCCTCGGCATCCTCTACGGCTTCCGGCACCTCGCGGTCGTGCTCGTCTGCGCGGTCCTCATCTCGCGCGCGCTCGGCGCCACCGCCGACTTCGTCGACCGCCACACGCCGCTCGGCCCGAAGAGCTCGATCGCGACCGTCCTCGTGGGCCTCCTCGGCACGATCGGGCTCGGGGTCTTCCTCGGCGTGCGGCGGCTCGTGCCGATCGTGCACACGGTCCGCCTCGACGGGCGCGAGTACCTCGAGCACCTCGCCGAGCACCCGACCGTGCGGAGCCTCGAGCGCGCGACGGGCATCGACGGCAGCCAGGTGGTCGAGAGGGCCCGCGAGCACGCGGCCGAGGCCGTGCACTACGCGACGGCCACCGCGCACGTCGCGATGTACCTGCTCATCGGCCTCATCCTGGGCGTCATCTACCTGTTCGAGCGCCACGAGATCGATGCGTGGCTCGCGGGCCTGCGCACGACCTCGGTGGCGGGCACGCTCGTGCGCTGGTTCGGCTACGTCGGCGACGCGGTCACGATCACGGTCCGCATGCAGGGGATCGTGGCGCTCGTGAACGCGGTCGTGACGCTGCCGGTGCTCCTCGTGCTCGGGCTACCGCGCGTCGAGCTGCTCTTCGTGCTGATCCTCGTGAGCGGCCTGCTGCCGGTCGTCGGCAACGCGATCGCGGGCGCCGTGCTCTGCACCGTCGCCTACGCGACGAAGGGCCCGAGCGCCGTCGTCGTCTTCCTCGTGGTCACGTTCGTGCTGCACAAGGTCGAGAGCTACTACCTGAACCCGCGCCTCGCGGCGCAGCACGTCCGCCTGCCCGGGCTGGTGCTCGTCGTCAGCCTGCTGCTGTTCGAGCATGCGTTCGGCTTCGTGGGCCTGTTCCTGTCGTTCCCCGCGCTGTACGTGGCCACGCGCATCCACAACGAGTGGAACGACGCGCCCGCCCCGTCTGCTATGGTTCCGCCCGTCGCAGCGGGACAGACGGTCGCCGGCGGCGAGGCGCGAGCCGAGCCGCGGGAGGAAAGTCCGAGCTCCGCAGGGCAGGGTGCCGGGTAACGCCCGGTGAGGGTGACCTCGAGGAAAGTGCCACAGAAAACAGACCGCCTCGACGCGCCTTCGCGGGCGCCTCGAGGTAAGGGTGAAACGGCGGGGTAAGAGCCCACCGCGCCCTCGGTAACGAGGGTGGCATGGCAAACCCCACCCGGAGCAAGGCCGCGTAGGGAGGCGAGGCGTCACGAGCCGCGAGGCTCGAGGCGCGAGAGGGCTGCCCGCCCGATGCCTCCGGGTTGGCTGCTCGAGGCGCGCGGCAACGCGCGCCCTAGAGGAATGATCGTCGGCTCGACGTGGGCGACCGCGTCGGGCAACAGAACTCGGCTTACGACCCCTGCGACCACGACGCCCGCCTGTGAAGGTGGGCGTCGTGCTTTTGTCGATGGGCGCGGGGTGCGGCGGCGCGGGGTAGCTCGGAGGGGCAAGCGCGTTCCGGCCCGGTCGCCGCCTCAGGATCCCCGTCGCCCGTCTCGAGGCGCGCGCCCCGCGGACGACCTCCAGTCCACGACGCGCGGTGATCCCTCTCTTCGCCGTCGGACGCGCTCGATCACCACGAGCACCGTTGGACGAAGTGCTCGGCGTCCTCCGCGTCTCTGTCGTTGATCCCTCCGTATTCCTGGCCGGACCTTCAGCGCCGCACGAACACGAGGAAGTGCTGGTTCGGCAGGAACGCATGACCCTGATCCAGCCGATAGCCGGCCTCGGCCATCTCGGCGGTCACCTGATCGGCCGGGATTTTGTGGGCGTCGGGCGGCCCCATCGGCTGGCCTCGGCGGAAGTCGACGATGGCGACGCGGCCGTTCGCGGTGAGCTTGCCCTGGAGCCGTCGGAAGTACGCCGGGCGCGCGTCGAGGTGGTGGTAGGTGTCGACGACGAGGACGAGGTCCACCGCTTCGGGGAGGTTTGCGTCGTCGGCCGAGGCCACGACCCCACGCACGTTCGCGAGGCCTTCCTTCTTCGCCCGCGCCTCGAGGTAGCTCGCCATCTTTGGCTCGACGTCCACGCCGTAGACGACTCCCTTCGGTGCCGCGCGCGCGAGGCGCACGGTGAAGTAGCCGGTGCCGGCGCCGAGGTCGGCGAGCTTCGCGTCATCCGCGACGGCGAGCGCCTTCACGACCTCGTCGGGGCGCTGCCATGCGTCGCGCCCCGGGTCGTCGAAGCGCGCGGCCCACACCTCGGGATCGTCGAAGCGGTGGTGCATGCCCTCGCCGTGGTGCATCGGGTGCATCGGGGTCGGCTTCGGCGCCGGCGCGCAGGCGGCGAGGAGGGGCAGGACGAAGGCGAGGGCTCGAGTCTTGGTCATCGGGATCCCATGCGCCGCGCTCTCACGGCCTCGAAAGGGCAGCGTCGTTGATCGACGCTCGGGTCAGCGCGAGGCCGGCGCCTCGGCCCAGAGCGCGCCCCGCAGGTCGCCGGCGGCGTAGCCGGTCGCGGTGTCGGCCGGGTAGCGCGCCGCGATCATGGCCTTGACGTCGGGCGCGATCGCCTCCGGGGCACCGTGGCAAGCGAGGCACTTGGCCTCGACCTCGATGGGCTTCAGCACGCGGGCGGTCGCGCCCAGGGGCGTGTCGACGATCTCGCGAACGCCCTTCGCTTCGGCGGCCTTTCGCGCGCCCTGCGCGAGGAGCCACTCGCCGACCCACGGCGGCCCGCCGTCGACCGGGTTACGGAGGCGGCGCGAGGCGCGGCCGACGGTGACGCCCGTGTCGGCGCGCACCTTCGCGGCGACGGCCTGAGCCTCCGAAGCGCACACTTCGATCGCGCGCGCCGCGCCGCCCTGGGTCATCGCTTCCTCGAGCTTGCTCCGGAGCGTCCCGCCGAGCCGCTTCGCCGCCGCCTCGGCTCTCGCGAGCGAATCGTTCGTCGAGGGCGGCGACGTCGACGCAGCCGCCCGGGCCGCGCCCGTGCTGGCCTCGGATCGACACGCGCTGCCGGTCAGCGCGATCGCGAGCGCGAGCCTCGTCGCTCGCCCCGGCCCTCGCGAACCGTTGGAGGTCGCGAGGGCTCTCACCCTCACCATGGTCGTCGTCCAAGTCATCGTCGCGGTCCTCGCCTGCGCAGCCGCCTGCGCACGGGAGAGAGCCACGAGGATGGGAAAGGGTTCCGCCGACAGGGACCATCGCGGCGGGCTGGGCCGCGCCGACCACGGCGGCGTGGCGCCGACCGGAGCCGGCGTCCTCGATCTCGTGGAGGCCCTCCGCCGGCCCGGGGTAGTAGCGCGGGGGCCGGGCCCTTTGCGCGGCCACTCACGCGGCGGATCGCGAGGCCGAACGGGCCGATCGCGGCCCCGCTGGACTACGCGCTGAAGGAGGATCCGCAGCCGCAGGTGCCCTTCACGTTCGGGTTGCCGAACTTGAAGCCCGAGCCGTGCAGGCCCTCGACGTAGTCGATCTCGGTGCCGTCGAGGTACTGGTACGAGAGCGGATCGACGTAGAGCTTGACGCCCTTGTCCTCGAAGGTCTCGTCCATCTCGGTCGGCTTGTCCTCGAAGTAGAGGTCGTAGCTGAAACCGGCGCAGCCGCCGCCGATGACGCGGAGGCGCAGCCCCTGGCCGGCCAGGTCCTCGGCCTTGGCGATCTCCTGAACCTTCTCGGCTGCCTTCTCCGTGATCGTGATGCTCATCCGTCGTCCTCCTGCGGGGTCCGTCGCGGGCGTCGGGCGGCCCGCCGAAGCGTGTCGGTCGAGGCGGAGCGAACGGTACGTACCGTTCGCCTCGCGACTGCCTAGGCAAGGATACGCACTCCGTGGACGCCGTGCCACCCGGGACGCGAGGCCGCGTGCGAGCCCTGGCCCGGATCGCGGGTTTCGGCCCCGATCGCCGCCCCCGCGTGACCACCACCGCGGGATCCGGGGCCCGCTTCGGCCCCGGCCCGGTCAGCCCGCGGGCGGGCTCGAGGTATTGCGCGGTGCCGCCGGGGCCAGGGTGGCCCAGTCCGTCGCGTCGTCGCCGGTCGTGCCGCAGTTGCCCGCCGCGCCGCCGGGCTTGCGCTCGATCGCGACGTCGCTGTTGCTGGCGGCGCTGGTCGCGTCGTTGTGCGGCAGGTTCGACGCCGGCGTGCCGTGGCACGTGAAGCCCTTCGCCGGGTCGACCAGCTCGGCTGCGGTCGCGGCGTTGTACGAGTAGCAGACCGCGTCCACGACGACGCCCGAGTGGAGGAGCCGCAGGCCGGCCGCGTCCTTGATGCCCGTCGTGAGCGCCGCGTCGGACTTCGTGGCGCCCGCGTACGCGCCGCCCGTCACGAGGAAGTGACCGTGGCTCGGGATCACCCCTCCCGTCCCGAGGTAGCGCGTCGTGTAGTTGGCGGTGCCCGGGCTGCGCGAGTCGATCGTCCAGGCCTTGTCGAGCGTGATCGCGCTCGAGGTGGGGTTGTAGATCTCGACGAACTCGTCGGACGCGAGCGCCGCGCCGCGCGATCGGATCTGGCTGAGCACCAGGTGATCGCACGCGCAGCCGGGCTGGCAGGCGCACGCGCTCTGCGAGCAGTTGGCCGTCGCGCAGTCCGCGGCCTTCGAGCACGCCTCGCCGACGTCGCACTTGCTCGCGCACGCGCCGCCGCAGTCGACGTCCGTCTCGTCGCCGTCCTTGAGGCCGTCGGTGCACGTCGGGGCGCACGTGCCGCCGGTGCACTTGCCGCCGGCGCAGTCGGAACCGATCGAGCAGAGCTTGCCGAGGGCGCAGGGCGAGCACGCGCCACCGCCGCAGTCGACGTCCGTCTCGGCGCCGTTCTTCTTGCCGTCCTTGCAGCTCGCCGCGACGCACAGGTGCGTGTTGCCGTCGCAGACGCCGCTCGGGCAGTCGACGGCGAGGACGCACTCGACGCACTCGCCGCCGGCCATGCACACGCTGCCGCCAGCCTGGTTGCAGGCGCTGCCGGTGGCCTTGGGGGCGTGCTGCGGGACGCCCCCCGAGCAGCCCTCGACGGTGCACTGCTTGCCGTCGTCGTCGGGGAGGTTCGCGTCGTCGTCGAGCACGGTCTGCCCGCCGTCGCCGTCGCAGACCACCTGCTGGCAGGTGCCCTGGGTCTGGGGGCCCGCAGGCGTGCCCTTCGCGACGTCGTCGACCCCGCACACCGACTGCACGCACGTGCGCGTCGAGCAGACCGAGTCCGACCCGGGACAGTCGTCGACCGTCCCACAGCCACCGCTGCCGCCCGTGCCCTGCCCGCCGGTGCCCTGCCCGCCCGTGCCCGTCCCGCCGCTGCCGGTCGACGTCGCGCCGCCTTGCCCCGCGCCTCCGCCCTGCCCCGCCCCGCCCGATCCGGTGCTCGAGCCCGCGCCGCCCGAGCCGTGCGTCGTGGTGCGCTTGCCCGTCGATCCGGTGAGGAGCGAGGCGTCGTACACCGAGCACGCCGGGATCGCGGCCAGCGTCGCCAGGGCGGCGATCGACAGGCCGAGGACGGGGCGACGACCGCTCGTTCGCATGGGCACGACGCACCGTACCGCGGCGCCGGAGCGCTGAGAAGGAGCCGCTCACGCGGTGGAGCCCCGCTCGACGTCGGAGGAGCGCTGCGGTAGGGGTCGAGGCCAACATGCTCGCTTTCCCTCGGCGAAGACGTCCCTCGACCCTCGTCGCGCTGACGATCGGAGCGCTCGCGGGCAGCCCCTCCGCGGCGCTCGCCGGCACGTTCGCGGGCGACGGCGCGTTCTCCTTCGACGCCCGCGCTGCCGCCACGCTCGACTTCGAGGAGCCCCTGCAGCCGGGATCCGGCGGCAAGGTCACCAAGGACGACGGCGCGCTCTCGGGCGCGAGCGTGCTCGTGCTCGGCGCCTACGGCCAGGTGTCGCTGCCCGTCGAGCTGCCGAAGACCGCGCGCACCTACCGGCTGCGGCTCTGGGCGCGCGGCGGCGAGGTCGTCGGCGGGCTCGAGCTCGCGTACGGCACGCCGGGCCGGACGGACGACGTCGCCGCGCTCTACCCCACCGGCCGCGTCACCAGCGACGGCTGGGTCGAGCTCGGCAACGACGGCGTCGCCGTCGACGGCGCGCGGCTGGTCGGCGCCAACGTGAGCGCGTTCGCCCCGGGCGGCGCCGCGGTCGACGCCATCGAGATCGTGCCCGAGGGCGACCTCGTCGTGCCGGGCGGCGCGCCCAACCCCGCCTGCGGCGGCGCGACGGACCCGCTCTCCTGCCGCGCCGGACAGATGTGCCTCTGGAGCGAGTGCCGCGACACGGCGACCTGGGTGCCGCCCATCCCGGCCGACCGCGACGACGTCGCCGCCTACCTCGCGAGCCGGCTGCATTTTCTGTTCGGGCCCGACCTCGAGCGCAAGGTCGACATGCCCGCCGTCGACGCGGCGCTCGAGCAGATGCGCCTCGCACAGGATCGCTGGGCGTACTGGGGCGGTTTCCTGCTCGCGGTGCGGCGCCTGCACGACGGGCACACGACGACCAACAGCATCGCCGACTACGTGATGCGCAACCCGCGACCGATCGCGGTGTGCTTCCTCGAGGGCGACGCGGACCTCACGCACGGCGCCGCGCCGAAGGACCCGGGCTACCTCGACGTGATCGTCTCGCACGTGGGCGGCGACCACACGCTCGGCCTGCACGCGGGCGATCGGCTCGTCGCGGTCGACGGCATGCACCCGATCGCGTGGGCGCGGTCGCTCGTGGCGGTCAACACCTCGCAGCCCGGCATCTCGAACCACACGACGTACGCCGAGCTCGCCTCGACGCTGCGCGCGACGATCTCCCGCTTCGCGCGCACGATCGACGTCGTGCGCTGCGACGCCGGCACCGGGTCGTGCGGCGCGGTGGAGCGCCTCGCCATCGACGAGCTGCCGATGGACGCGCCGAGCACGCCGGTCGACAACGTCGTCTGCGACAACCGGCCGCTCCGGCACCTGCCGGGCGCGCCCGCCGATCACGCGATCGGCGAGGCGATCTACCGGGGGCTCGTGATCGGCGCCGATCCCGCCGAGAAGGTCTACGGGATGGAGTGGGAGTCGCTGATGACGCTCGGCAACGACGCCCTCGGCGGCGAGCTCGAGGCCGCCGTCGCGTCGTGGCGCGCCGACGCGCGCGGCGTCATCCTCGACCACCGCACCGGCAACGGCGGCACGATCGTCGGGCCGCAGATCCTCTGGAGCTTCGGCGTGCCGCAGCACGCGAGCGACCACTACGTCGACCGGGCGGGCGCCGAGGACGAGCTGCCCGCGATCGAGGACGGCAAGGCGATCTTCGACGCCGCGGTCGCCGCCGGCACCGTGGGCTACGCGGGCACCGCGAACCCGAACACGAAGGTGCCCGTCGCGCTGCTGCTCACGCAGGACGTCTCGGCGAGCGACTGGCTTCCGCTCGGCATGAAGGGCGCGCCGAGCACGAAGCTCTTCGCCCCGTTCCAGACCAACGGCGGCTTCTCGACGCGCTACTCGTTCGGCTACTGGCTCGGCCTCGGGTACGTGGTGGCGGTCGGCGACACGTTCGTGCCCGACGGCAGCACGCACAACGGGCGCGGCGTCGAGCCGGACGTCGTCGTCCTGCCGAAACAGTCGGATCTGCTGGCCGGCAAGGACACGGTATTCGAAGCCGCGCTCGCGTGGGTGCGGGGAGGGCTCGCGCCGTGACGAACGCGATCGCATCGATCGGCGCGGCGGCCCTCGTCGCCGCGCTCGCAGGCTGTGGCGGGGGCGAGAGCCTCTCGCCGCGCGACGGCGCGATCGCCGTGACGCCGGACGCCTCGGCGCCGACACCGGACGCCGGCGGCGAGGACGCGGGCGCCGACGTGCCCGATGCTTCGGCGCCCGCGGACGCCGGCGCGAAGAAGCGCGAGGTCTTCGAGCGCAACCCGTTCGGCAACGTCGCCGCGCGCGACAACCTGCTCTGGGACGGCGATTTCGAGTGGTCGAGCGCGTTCTCGGATCAATACGGGTGGATCAACGTGCCCATCACCTCGCTCACCTTCACCGGCGTGCGCGTCGGGCCCGAGTGCCGATCGGGGCTCAAGTGCGCGGCCGTGAAGAAGGGCGGCGGCCTCGTCGGCATCGCGGTCACCTCGCGGGGGCAGGAGCTCGCGGCGAGCGTCTGGGCGAAGCCGACGAGCGCGAACGCGAGCCCGCCGTCATGCACGAAGATCACGGCGTTGCTCACGTCGAACGGCGGGACGGACGCGGACGCGGTCCTGCCGCCCGACGCGGACGCGCCGGACGCGTCGGGGTGGTGCCACTTCGCCGTGATCGCGCCGCCGCGAAGCGACAAGCCCTACCTCTACCTCCAGAACGACACGGGCGCGGAGCTCGTCGTCGACGACGCGGTGATCGTGCGCGCGCCGGTCGAAAAGGTGCACACGTTGGAGATCCGCCCGCCGACCCAGGACGAGGTCGCGGCGCACGCCACGCTCGTCGCCGAGCTCGCGAAGCTGCCGCGCGGCCCGCACGATCCGCCCCCGAACGCCGCGCGCCGCGCCGTCGAGCGCCGGGGGGCGCCGTGAGGCCGACCACGACGTCCGCGGCGCGCGCGATCGCCGCCGCGTGCGCGATCGGAAGCCTTCTCGCGAGCGGCCCCGCGCGCGCCGGGTCGTTCGGGCCCGACGGCTCGTTCGTGGCCGATCCGGCCGCCGTCGCCTACGTCGACTTCGAGACCGCGCCGACGCGCTGGCTCCCCGAGGGAGGCGATCCGCGCTGCCGCGCGCTCGGCTTCGCGATCGAGCCGCGCGAGGACGCGCTCGATGGCGCGTCGGTCGCGCACCTCACCGCGGCGCAGGGGTGCTCCGAGCGGCTCATGGCCTACCTCCCGCACGTGGAGGCCTCGTACCGCGCGAGCGTGTGGATGCGGCACGGGTCGCTCAACGCGCAGCTCGTGGCCATCTACCAGGACGGATCGGGCGCGGCGCCGACCGTCGCGAAGCTGCTGCCCACCGGCCGCGTGACCAGCGACGGCTGGGTCGAGCTCGCGTCGAACGACTTCCCCGTCGACGGCCCGAACCTCCGGCACGCGTACCTGCGCGTGGCCGACTACGCGGGCGTCGACGGCGCCGAGATCGACGCGCTCGAGATCGTGCCATCGGGCGAGTTCGTCGCGGCGCGGTCGTGCGCCGGCCACGGTGACGCGAGCTGCGGAGCGGAGCGCCAGTGCGAGTGGGGCCAGTGCGTGCTGCCGCGCCTGAACCTGCCGCCGCTGCCCGCCGACGCGGTGCGCGGCCCGGTCGTCGACGTGCTCGCGTCGCAGATGCGCCTCTTCTTCGGCGGCCACCGCACGCGCGCCGAGGCGCTGCCGAAGGCGCTCGCGTGGGTCGAGGCGATGCGCGTGGCGCCGACCGCGACCGCGTTCTGGGGCGCGTGGGGCCGCGGCGTGCGGGAGCTACACGACTGGCACACGCACGCCGACGCCGGCATCGGCGGCGGCATCCCGCAGGCGCACCGGCTGAACGCGTGCTTCCTCGAGGGCGACGCCGACGCGAGCCACTCCGCCTGGCCGAAGGACCCGCGCTACGCCGACATCCTCGTGTCCCACGTCGGCCCGGTGTCCGGCGGCCTCCAGGCCGGCGACCGGCTCGTCGCGGTCGACGGCAAGCACCCCATCGAATGGGTGCGGTCGCTCATCGACGTCTACTGGGGCCTCTGGCAGGCGTGCGACCCGACGATCTTCGCCGAGGCCGCCGAGCGCCTCGGCGGGCCGGCCTGGGGCGGCGGCGGGCTCATCCTGCGCTACGCCAAGACGATCACCGTCGTGCGCTGCGACGCCGCGAAGGGCACCTGCGACGACGTGCCGACGACGATCGCCGTGGCCGATCTGCCGAACGACGGCGGCGGCTACGACGTCTACTGCGACAACCGCCCGTTTTATCACCTCGAGGAGGGCAAGGGCCCCGACCCGGCGAACCACTACGGCCTCTGGTGGCAGGTGTTCCGCGGCCGCATCAAGGACACGACCGAGGAGGAGGCCATCTTCGGGATGGCCTGGGACTCGCTGATGGGCGGCGGCGATCCGAACGGCCACATCAACTCCGAGATCAGCGCCGCCATCACCGACTTCAAGGCGAACGCGCGCGGCGTCATCCTCGATCACCGCGCCGGCAACGGCGGCACCATGGACGCGGCGTCGAACCTGACGCGCCTCGTGCGCCCGCCCGAGGCGGTCGCGGCCGTGCGCATGCCGATGGAGATCGCCGGCTACGATGGGCCCGCGGACGCCGAGGCGGGCAAGGCGATCTTCGACGAGTGGGTCAAGACCAGCGGCTACTACGTCGGCGACGCCGACTACGCGCCGGACCTGCCCGTCGCGCTCGTCCTGCACCGCGACGGGTCGGCCAGCGACTACATGCCGTTCGGCATGAAGGGCGCGCCGAACGTGCGGCTCTTCGGCCCCCACGCGACGGCCGGGGGCTTCTCCACGTTCATCCAGTTCGAGTACTGGCAGGCGATCTCGTTCCAGCTGGCCTCGGGCGAGACCATCGCGTTCGATGGGCGCGGGCTCATCGGCCACGGCGTCGAGCCGGACGAGGTCGTGCTGCCGAGGCAGTCGGATCTGCTGGCCGGCAAGGACACGCTGCACGAGGCCGCGCTCGCGTGGGTTCGCGCCAACCTGAAGGGGGCGAAATGAGCGCCCGTGCGACGTTCAACCTCGCGATCACGGCGATCGCGATGGCGGCCTGCGGCGGCACCGAGGCCGGCGTGAGCCCGCTCGCGAC
Source organism: uncultured delta proteobacterium (assembly GCA_903906315.1). Classification (GTDB taxonomy): domain Bacteria; phylum Myxococcota_A; class Polyangia; order Polyangiales; family Polyangiaceae; genus CAIVJW01. The sequence goes on from CAIVJW010000007.1 coordinate 59,070, forward strand.
CGCGCCCGACGCGGCGGCGCCCGCACCCTCGGCCAGCGCGGTCCCGACGGCGACCCCCTTCCCCGACGCGGGCGGCGGGTCGGGCGGGCCGCTCGCGGACGCCGGCGTGCCTCGGCGCACGGTCCGGCTCGTGAACCCGCTCGGCGGACCGGCGGGCAACCTCTTCGTCGACGGCGACCTCGAGTTCTCGACGCTGCCCGCGGGGTCGAGCGGGCAGTTCGGCGTGATCGGCTTCGACACGGGCGGCGCAGGCGCGAAGGCGTTCGCGGTCGAGACCGGCGGGCTCTGCAAGAGCGGGCTGCACTGCGCGGTGATGGACCGCAAGATGATCCTGTTCTTCCGCGGCGCCGCGGCGAGCCTCGGGCAGGGCGCGATCGTCCGCCTCGCGGTCAAGCCGCCCGCCGACGAGACCTGCAACGTGGTCACCTCCGTGCTCGTCTCGTGCGACACCCAGGCGGTCGTGAAGAAGCTCGCGGCCCCGCCCGTTCGCGACGCCGCGGGCTGGTGCGAGCACGCGGCGGTCGTCCCGCCTCGCGACTTCGGCCTGTGCCTGATGGTCAAGAGCACCCTGCCGGTCGACCGCACGGCGCTCGTCGACGCCGCCCGGCTCGTGCCGGACGACGGCACCGTGAGCCCGGAGACGGGGGAGATCTGGGTGCCCGACGCGGAGACGGCCTCGCAGCTGCGCGGCCTCGGCGACCACCTGCGGCGCACGATGCCGATGGGGCGCACGCCGCCGACGGGGCCGCGGGCGGTCGACGCCGATCTCTAGCGCGCGGCCGACGTAGTCCCTTCCCGCGCGCCGCGCGGTCGGCGATCCTTCGCCCATGCTCGACCGCGAAGAGACCGCGACCGCCGCGTTCGCCATGGTGGGGCTGCCGGCGCGCGGCAAGACGTACGTCGCGCGCCGCGTGGCCCGCTACCTCTCCTGGCTCGGCCACCCGACGCGCGTCTTCAACATCGGGGCGTACCGCCGCGAGAAGTACGGCGCCTACCAGCCGCACGAGTTCTTCGACCCCGACAACCCGGTCGGCCACGGCGCGCTGCTCGAGCTCGCGATGCTGGCGCTCGACGACATGCTCTCGTGGCTCGCCGAGCAGCCCGGCCGCGTCGGCATCTACGACGCGACCAACAGCACGCGCGAGCGGCGGCGCATCGTGCGCGATCGCTGCAAGAAGGCCGGCATGCCGCTCGTCTTCATCGAGTCGATCTGCAACGACCCCGCGGTCATCGACGCGAACGTCCGCGAGACGAAGATCAGCTCGCCGGACTACCGCTTCATGGAGGCCGAGGACGCGATGCGCGATTTTCGATCGCGCATCGCCCACTACGAGCGGGCCTACGAGCCCATCAGCGACACGTCGAAGAGCTACATCAAGATCATCGACGTCGGCCGGCAGGTGGTGCTCAACCGCATCCACGGCTACCTGCCGGCGCGGCTCGCGCCCCTGCTCATCAACCTCCACGTCGCGCCTCGGCCCATCTACCTGACGCGCCACGGCGAGAGCATGGCCAACGGCGAGGGCACGCTCGGCGGCGACTCCGACCTCACGCCGCGCGGCGAGGCCTACGCGCGATCGCTCGCGCGGTTCATCTCGAGCGCGGGGCCCGAGGGGCGCGTCACGGTGTGGACGAGCCGCCTCAAGCGCACCGACCAGACCGCGGCGCCGCTCGGCAGGAGGACGCGAGCGTGGCGCGCGCTCGACGAGATCGACGCCGGCATCTGCGACGGCAAGACCTACAACGAGTGCAAGGCGGCGATGCCCGACGAGTGGGCGGCGCGCGCCCGCGACAAGTTCCACTACCGCTACCCGCGCGGCGAGTCGTACGAGGACGTCATCCAGCGCCTCGACCCGGTCGTGATCGAGCTCGAACGGCAGCGCGACCCGGTCCTCGTCATCGGCCACCAGGCCGTGCTGCGGATGCTTTATGCGTACCTGATGGACAAGCCGCCGCAGGAGTGCACGCGGGTGTCCATCCCGCTGCACACGGTGATCCAGCTGACGCCCACCGCGTACGGCTGCGAGGAGCGGCGGTTCCAGCTCGACCCGCAGCTGCCGGTCGAGATCGCGACGCGCGCGTCGGGGTGATGCCGAAGGCGGCCCCCCTCTCCCCGGGCGGCGAGGGGGCGGCGCCGCGCGGGGCCGGGATCCCGTCGGCCTCGGGTGGGATCTCCTGGCCCTCAGGTGGGATCTCCTCACCCTCGGGTGGGATCTCCTCAGCCTCGCGGGCCAGCCCGCGCACGCACGAGACGCCGCTCCTCAGCCCGGCCGCCGCGGCTCCTGGGCCTCCGCGGGCTCGGTCGAGGTGTCGTCAGACGGGCTGCTTCGGAGCGTCGTCGGCGGGGCTCGTGGGGGCGGACGCCTTGCCCCGCGCGTGCGGCGCGAAGAAGGATCGCGTCGCGTTGGCCACGAGCTGCGGGGCGCTCGGGTCCCGGTCGTGGAGGTTGCCGAAGAAGTCGTACAACCACTGCATGTGCGTGAGACACGTGCCGTCCTGCAGGTCGAGGTCGCGCTCGGTCACACCGCCGACGGCGCGCGCGGACTGGGCTCCGGCGACCTCGAGGGCCTTGCCGCCGAGCTCGAGCGCCGCAACCAGCTCGAGCGTGACGTGCTCATGCGCGAGCCGCGCCGCCACGCGCGCGTCCTTGCCGCGGAGCGCCTCGCGCGCGAGCGGGACGAGCAGAGCGACGGCGGCGGCAAGGGGCTTCGGGGTCACCGCCTTCGAGTACGCCGTCGTCACCATGCCGCGGAGCACGGCGTTCCTCTTCGTCGCGTGCTCCAGGGCCGTGTAGAGAACATCGTAGTCCTGGCGGACGGCCTTGGCCGCGCGGTCGACGCCCACGTCGGCTCCGCCCTGCTCCACCTCGGCGGCCGCCGCGCGGCCCTCGAAGCGCGCGAGCATCGAGCGCAACCGCAGACCCTCCGCGAAGGCCACGCGCACGTGGCCGACCGAGAAGCCCACGAGCTTGCCGACCTCGGCGGCGGGCGTGCGCCCGAGCCATGCGGCGATGTCGCCCGACCAACGAAGGAGGTCGGTGAGGATCTTCGCGCTCGTGATGCGCCGCCCGAGGCCGAGGCGCTCGTCGGGGTCGAGGTCGACGGCGTACATGTCACGGTCGACATCCGTCGGCGCGCCGAGCGCGGCGCCCACGCCGTCCCAGGTGAGGGCCACCATCGTGCCCGGCGCCGCCGGGGCCTGATCCGCGAAGGCGGCGACGGGTGGATCGACGGCGTGTTGGGTGAGCTGCTCGGTTCCTTTGCTCGCGTTCGTGCGCCTGGCCATGGCGGGAAACTACCAGGAGGCGCGACGGCGCGGCAAGACCGAATGCCCGGAGAAGAACGGCATGCTCGGCGTCCGCCAGGCAAACCGCGCTAGACCGTGGACGCATCGGTCACTGCTGGAGAATCCCCAGGCTCGCGCGGGCTGGCCGCGCCCCCCCCAGGCGCAAATACCGCGCCAGACAACCGCGCGATCCAGGAAGGATTCGGCGAATTTCCATGGTGGCACATTCCACGATTGGAGCGCCCGCACCCGCCATCGGCACCATGCCGATCCGAGGTCGGCTGCGCAGGTGGGGCCTTCCTGCATGCGGCCCCGCTTCGCTCAGAAGGCTCCAAGGGAGGCTCTGCATGTTGCGCATGGCCCGCGGCTCGAATCATCGACTCGTCATGTTCATCGCTCTCACGGGCGCATCCGGAGTGGCATGCAGCTCTGCCGAGCTGCCTGCGGACGAGCGCGAGCGGACCTCCGAGGTCGCGTCGCAGCTCGAGGAGGCGGTGGGTGAACACTACTGCGGAGAGCTCCCCTCGCAGGCGGCGCGCGGCGCGCGGTGGGCGGAACGCGAGCATGGATTCGTCCGGTGGCAGCAAGGACAGCGCGGCAGCCAGCGCGTGGCGGTGAAGGGAGGCGTCCTGTGCGGAAGCTGGCGCTGCTAACCGGAGCCTTGTTGGGCGTATCCGCCTCGGGGCGGGCCTGGGCGAACGATGGGTTCGTCGATGCCGACAACACCTACAATGCGACGGTGTATTTGTCGACGCTGGACGCCGATGGCGTGGGCCATAGCGGCTGCTCCGGCATCCTCGTCACGCCGAGATGGATCCTTACTGCGAACCACTGCGTGGCGGGGTACCTCTCGCACGGCATCGCGCCGGATGTCGAGTTCGGGAGCCCGCACGGACCGCACGGCGGCGTGCACGCAGAGTCGGTGTATTTCGCGACCGACACGGTCAACCACCAGCTATGGACAATGATGGTGGGCGTGATCGCACCGACGCTGAGCTTCGATGACGCGGCGCGCGATCTGGCACTGGTCAAGCTGAACCGCAGGGTACCGCCGAACGTGGCAACTCCCATTCGCCCACCAACGGCGGTCGCCGAGTGCTATTCCGCGGCATCCACTGGCCTCGTCGTCGGGTTCGGTCGCACCAACACATCCTTCTGTGACGGTTTGGATACGACGACCGTCGGGCCCGACAGCACAATACGGCACGTGCTCAGCGCGGATGGATGGGAATGGTCATACCAGCCTCAGCAGGCGGGCAACTTCGCAGTCTACGAGCGGGCTATCACGGGCCAGCCGACCCTCGAGCCACTCACTGCGCTGATAGCTGCTTGTGACGCGTATGACGGCCCGGCGGAGGCCGACAGGGGCGGGCCACTGTTCGCGCGCGCCCAGGGCTCACTCGTGCCGACCTCGTTGTGTGGCATTGGAAGTGGTTACGCGCCGCGGCTCTGGACCTTCCTCGGGATGCCGTGGTGGGCGGACATTCAGTATGCCTACGCCGCGACCGACAGCCCCAGCGCGCTTGACTTCATCAACTCGCATATTCGCCTCCCGGACGGGACCTACGACGGCGAGTGCGTCGCCGCACCCGGGAGCGATCCGGATGGTGATGGCATCGCGTCGGACTGTGATGTCTGTCCGACCGTCTCCGATCCAGACCAGGAGGACGCCGACGACGACGGTGTCGGCGACGCCTGCGATCCGTGCCCCAACAGCTCGCCCGATGTCACGCCGGACGAGCAGAATCCGGCGATCTCGAACTGCAATCTCGAGGTCGAGCTCGCTCAGTGGAGCCCGGATGCGGTCAAGATGCCGGTCCTTCGGCGCGCCGACTACCCCTCGGACCAGGCCTTCAATAGCGAGACCAAGCGCTACCGAGAGACGTTCCTCCCACGCGGGCGCGATCCACGCCCGTGCCCGAAGCTGAGCTTCGTGCTGGGTGGCAGCCTGCCGTACTCGGAGCTGCCGACGCCGCTGGACAAGCCGCCGCAATGCGGTGTCGAGTGGTGGTGCGACTGGAGCGTGGTCAACAACATCACGTACGCCGGGGCGAGCTCGATCGCGATCGATCGCGCCAGGCCGGTCGGCGGCGGGGCCGGGCTGAGGTTCCCGGCGGCGGGCGATCCCACCAAGCCGGGGGGCGTGCCAGGCAACGTCGGGTTCCGGTGGTGTTGGTGCAGCGATTTCGATGCCCACTCGCTTGTCGGGCGGGTGGCCTGCCGAAACGGCGCTGCTTTCGGCTGTGTCGCTGCCCCCAACGAGTACAGCAAGGCGAACTCCAAGTGGCAGAAACTTGTGACGCGGCACGCTGGTGACTGGTATTCTGCCGGCGGTTCGAATGGACCGGGCAAGGATCTCGGCGTCGAGCCTGGACTCTTGTTCGCCCCGGCCGACTCAGTACCAGCCTACAACACGATCACATGGGACTTCCTCGATCTCGGCGCGCCCTACGTGCAGAGCGTCGGTAGCACGAAACTGGTCGCGGGGGTGCTGTGGGCACACACGGTCGCGCTCGACCCCGACGCGTACCTTGCGCCCACGATCAAGGGGGCGGAGCTCGGCGTGCCCCTGGAGCCCGGGGGCGTCGACACGTACTCGAACGCGTGGGGCGACGGCTCGGCTCGCGCCTGGTACGGCAAGACGGGCACGCGAATCCAGTGGTTCGACAGCGCCGCGATCTGCCTGGAGTGTCCGTTCGGTGAGGGGCCCCTCGGCTACGACCCGGGCTATCCGCAGGACTCGATCGGCCCGATCGTCTATGCGGCGGGGCCGGCCGGGCCTCGGCCCATCGCGGGCGCCAGCGCCTCGCTGTCGGGCCTTCTTGCCGACCTGGCGGGAGGAGCGGCGCGGCTCGTCCGCGCCTCCGAGCCGGCTCCGTTGCTCGTCGGGCGGGTCGCTCACGAGGGCAACGCCATCCTCGGCTTGGCCCTCGACGCCGCCGGGCACGTGACTCGCGCGCTCGTCCAGCCAGGCCTCGACGGCGCGCCGACCGTCGTTTCCGTGCCGCTCTCGGGCGGGCCGACGATCGCCTCGGACGCCGGCGTCGCGTTCGGGGGGGCGGCGCGCCTCGCGTATGTCTTCGGACCGTCCTGGATGGCGTCGGCATCGAGCAGCACGTCTGGCGGCGGGACGAGTGGCGGCTCGACGAGCGGTGGGGCGACGAGTGGCGGCTCGACGAGCGGTGGGTCGTCGAGCACGGCCGGCGGCTCGACCTCCAGCGGCAGCGTCTGGAGCAACGCGTGGCGCCTCGATGTCGGAGCGTTGACCTGGGCTCCCCTCAGCCTTCGCGGCGGATACGTCCCGGGCCCTGTCGTCGCATCGGCCTACCGCGCCGCCGACCGGAGCGTGTACTTCCTCGTGATGAACGCCAGCGCCGGTGCAGTGACCGTGCTGCGCTGGATGCCGGAGGGCCCCGCCAGCCGCCCCGCCATCGAGACGCTCGCCGAGGTCGCGTTCTCCGTCGCGGACCCCAGGGATGGCACCGCGCCCGCGGCCCCTCCGGCCCTGCCCGCCCGCGCCTGGATCAACAGCAGCGTCTCGGGAGGGATCGTCGTGACGCTCGCCGGGCCGGGGCGCACCGTGGTGCACAGCTTCGATCTCACGCCGAGTCGGCGGCTCCTCTGGACGGGCGGGGCCGAGCGTCCGGTGACGTCGTACGCCGCACCGTCGGTGGGCGCTGCGGGCGTGGCGCTCGTGGCGGACGCGCCCGCCGCATCGCCCGCCGCGCCCGTCCACGGGCAGGTGGTCGTTCCGGCTGGTGGGCTCCTGAGGTCGTTCACCCCGTTCCCCGTGATATTCTAGTCACGCGAAAGGAGTCCGAAATGAACCGCCACCGTCGCCCGCGCGTCGTGCTCGCCCTCGTGCTGGTCGCCGCCGCCTCCCGCGGCTGCACGAGCGAGCCCCCCGGCGCGACCTCGTCGCCGGGGACCACGGTCGCGGGCGGGGGCGGCGGTCATGGGTCGTCCTCGACGACCACCACGACGACCAGTGGCGGCAGCTCGGGGGCGGGCGGCATTGCTGGCACGGGGGGGCAGGGGATCGGTGGATTCCCGGCGGGCGATCCGGGCTGGCAGGACGTCGGCTGGGCCCAACAATGCCCCACGCAGGTGGCCACGAACCCTCGCAACGCGGCACCTCCTCTCCGGTGGCAACCCTGCGCGAGCGAGTTTCCGGGCTGCGAGCGCGTCACTGTCGACTGGGAGAACAGCGGGATGCCCTTCGGGCGGCCATTCGTGGTCAGGTGGAAGGACGGCCATCGCATCGGCCTCGATGTGGGCTACCCGAAGGGCTTCCGCATGGGCGTGCTCTACGAATGGGACGGCTCGGTGCTGGCAGCGTGGCACTTTAAGGTGGCGGGCTGCGGCTCGCCAGTGGGACCCATCCCGCGCGAGGAGCACGTGTGGATGGGGGTGCAGGGAGGCACGCCGCCGTCCTCCTACGTGACTGGCACCTATACGGGTGTCGGATCGGCGCCGAAGCTGCTGTCGTTCGGAACACCGTCACAGGACTGGTCGGCCACCGACAGCACGCTGGCGTTGCAGGCGTCGAGCGGGCTTGCGCTGCTGGTCTACGACCGGATCGATGACGTGGTGGGAACCTACAATCCGCAGAATGGGCTCTCGTACGACCACCCCTTCGCCGTCGCCGACTCCGTCCTCGTGCGCTACGCACCAGCCTTCGAGACCTTCGAGGCGCGCGTCTGGAACCGCGCCACGCACGCCGTCGAGCCGCTGATCTCCGCGCTGCCCGAGAACATCCTAGATGTGAAGGGAGACGGCCATACGCTCGTCTGGCTCCGCGCTCCGCATGGCAGTGACGGCGAGGGCTACTACCTGCAGGGCGACCTCTGGACGAGCCCCTTTGCGACTTCGAAGGATGCCGTCGAGCCGACGAAGCGACGCCCCGCCCCGCTGGTTGGTGAGGTCCTGTCCACGGCGGGCGAGGGCTACTACGCCCTCTACAGCCACAAAGACGAGAAGGTGCACGTCTATCGCCTATCCGACATGCGCCACTGGTCCGTCGGCACACCGCCCGACGCATACGCGCTCTACGACGTCGCCTACATCGACGCGAAGTACCTCTTTTATCGCAAGATTGGCACCATCTTCCGCCAGGCCCTCGACGCGCTCGGGCCGGGCGACCCGGCGCCGTGACGCGGTGGGGGGCGCCGGCACCCTTTGGGGGCCGTGGATTGGAGGGTCGGGTGGAAGTGAAAACGGCGGCACTGCTTCTGTTCGCGCTGGCAGTTGCCTGCACGTCCGGCGCGGTCGTCCCGGCCGAGGACGCTGGCGTCACGTCCGCGGGATCGGACGCGGGTGCCGACGCCGGTGCCTCCGGATGCCTCAGCCCGGCAAACGCGGACGGCGAGTGCCCGCCGGAGCACGCGAGGCGGGTGGGCGCTCACGCGATCGACGCGAAGCGCCGCTGCCGGATGCCCGGCGAGATCCTGGGCTGCCAGGACGCAAGCTGGAACCTCACCGAGTGCCGGGTCCGCGTCTCGACCGGGCGCGTTCCCCGTTGCGCCTCGCTCCTGCGCGGCGATGATGCCGCCCCATGACCGAACGCACCGGCCTCGTCGCCTTCTGGAAGAACTTCGACCGCAAGCTCTACGTCCGGGCCGCCGAGCTCGCCGACGACCTCGGCTACGACTCGTTCTGGATCCCCGAGGCGTGGGGCTACGAGATCTTCTCGCTGCTCACCGAGATGGCGCTCAAGACGAAGCGCATCAAGCTCGGGACCGGCATCGTCAACGTCTTCAGCCGCACGCCGGGGCTCATCGCGATGAGCGCGGCGACGGTCGACGACATCAGCGAGGGGCGGCTCATCCTCGGCATCGGCACGAGCGGCGCGAAGGTCATCGAGGGCTTCCACGGCCGGCCGTTCGCGAAGCCGCTCACGCAGACGCGCGACGTCATCAAGGTGGTGCGCACGCTGCTCGCGGGCGGCAAGCTCCACGAGGCGGGCGCCGAGAACGCCGACTACCGGCCGTTCCAGCTCGCGATCGAGCCCAAGCGCAGGAAGATCCCGATCTACGTCGCGGCGCTGAAGCAGAAGGCGATCGAGTCGATCGGCGAGCTCGCCGACGGCTGGATCCCGACGTTCTGGCCCTACGCCGAGACGAAGCGCGGGCTCGAGTGGATCGCGACGGGCGCCGCGAAGGCGGGCCGCGACCCGAAGGAGATCACGGTCGCGCCCTTCACGACCGCGCTGCCGATGGGCGGCGGCGCGGGCGAGATGATGGCCAAGGACATCGTGAGCTTCTACGTCGGCGGCATGGGCGACTACTACGCCGAGCTCCTCACGGGCTTCGGCTACGGCGACGACGTGAAGCGCATCACCGAGCTCTACGCCGACAAGGCGACGCGCTCGCAGGCCGCGGCCGCCGTGCCCGACAAGCTCATCGAGGCGCTCACCGTCTCCGGCGACCCCGAGCACTGCATCGAGGAGCTCAAGCGCCGCCGCGAGTTCGGGATCGATCTGCCCATCTTGAACCTGCCCACGAACATGCCGTGGGAGATGATCGAGATGTTCATCCGCGGCATGGCGCCGCGTAGCTGACCGTCGGGTCACTCCCCCAGCATCAGCACGACGCCGTCGCGGCACGCGACCAGGAGGCGCCGCTCGCCGGCGGGCTGCAGCGCGATCGGCGTGCCGCACGCGCGCTCGGCCGCGACCGCGACGGCGCCGTCGGGCAGCACGA
>CAIVJW010000008.1 GCA_903906315.1 uncultured delta proteobacterium
CCCGGCCGAGGCCGCGCAGGTCGCGCCGCCGCCCGCGGAATGAGCCTGTCGCCGCCCCTGACCACCGCCGCGCTCGCGACGGCCGCCTTCGTCGGCGGCTTCGTCGACGCGATCGCGGGCGGGGGCGGCCTCGTCACGGTGCCGGCGCTGCTCGTCGCGGCGCCGGACGCGCGCCTCGCGCTCGGCACCAACAAGGGCCAGTCGGTCTTCGGCGCCGCCGCGTCGCTGTGGTCGTACGCGCGCGCCGGCCGCGTGCACCGCGACCGCGCCGCGCGATCGTTCGTGCCGGCGTTCGTCGGATCGCTGTTCGGCGTGCAGCTCGTCTTCGCGCTGCGGCCCGAGGCGCTGCGGCCCGTGGTGCTCGGGCTCCTGATCTTCGCCGCCGCGTTCTTCGCGCTGCGGCGCAAGGGCTCGGCGAAGGCGGGTGAGGCCCACGAGCCGCCGGCGTTCGCGCGCCGTCACCCGCTCGCGGTCGCGACGGCCATCGCCCTCGCGCTCGGCACCTACGACGGCTTCTTCGGGCCCGGCACGGGCACGTTCCTGATCGCGCTCTACGCGGCCCTGCTCGGCGACGATCTCACGCAGGCGACCGCGAACGCGAAGGTCGCGAACTTCGCCTCGAACCTCGCCGCGGTGATCTCCTTCGGGATCGCGGGCAAGATCGACGTGCGGCTCGCGCTGCCGATGGCCGCGGCGCAGATCGTCGGCGGGCTCGCGGGCGCGCGCACGGCGATCCGCGGCGGCGAGCGCGTGGTGCGCGGGGTGGTGCTCGTCGTGACGACGGCGCTCGCGCTGCGGATCGCGTGGCAGATCGTCGCGCCGTAGCGCGCCCCGGGGGGCGCCGGGTCGCGCGCTTCACGACCCAGCCGGCGCGGTCGCCGACCTCGCGCCGATCGGGCACGTGGGCACGGACGCCGGGCGCGGCGGGGCGCGAAGGCCGCGGATCCCGCCCCTGGGGCCTGGGCCGGCGCAGGTGGCGCCCTCTTCGCCGACCTCGCTCCTGTCGGCACCTCCGCCGCGCCGCCCCCCCCCATCGCGTTGACGCTCGGCCGGGTGGCTGCGAAAGCGGCGCATGGGCGAAGCGCGATCGGACAAGGGGGCAGCGGAGCGTCGTCGGCCCCAGCGGTTCCCGCTGCTGGTGGGCCTGCGCGCCTTCCGCCTGATCGCCGTCTGGCCGGCCTGGGCGATGCTCGCCATCGCCGCCTCGCAGGTCGCGTGGCTCGTCGCGCCCGATTTGCCGTGGGGAAAGCCGCTGCGCATGATCGGGTTCACGGGCCTCGCGCTCGGGCTCGGCGCCGCGATCCTGCCGTGGGTGATGCTGCCCGCGCTGTGGAAGGGCGCGTCGAGCTTGCGGCGCGCGATCGCGGTGCGCGCGTGCGACGTCGTGATCGGGCCCGAGGGGCTGCGCGTCGAGGGCGGGCCCGCGCACGGGTTCACCGCGACGTGGAAGAGCCTCGCGCCGCCCGAGGGCATGCGGCGCGCGAACGGCGCGCTCGTCTTGCGGGGCGACGGCGGGCGGTGGCTCGAGCTGCCCTTGCCGCCGGACGAGGACGAGCGCGCGTCGATCGAGGCGCTCGAGGCGACGATCGGCGCGCGCGCGTCGGCCGGCCTCGCGCCCGCGCCGCGCCGCGATCCGGCGGGGATCCTGCGATGCCCCGGGTGCGGCGCTGCGCTGCCGCCAGCGGACGCCGCCGAGCTTGCCTGTCGCCACTGCGCCACGCGCGTGGCGATGCCCGCGGATCTCGTGGCGAAGGTGCGGGCCGCGGCCTCCGTGTCGGCGTCGAAGCGCGGCGAGGAGCGGCTCGTCGCGAGCCTCGTTCGAGGCCTCGGCGCGCGCGCCGCGAACGCGGTCGTGTTCGTCGGCGGCCTCGCGCTCGTGGTCCTCGCGTCGATGACCGTGATCGTCGGCGCGGCGTTCGCGTTCGTCGACGGGCGCGAGGCGGGCGTGCCGCGCGCCGAGGGGATCGGCGTCGCGGCCGCGGGCGTGTGCCTCGCGCTGCTCGGTCTCGTGCACCGGCTGCTCGCCGATCGACGGGCGCTGCGCCTGATCACCGTCGGCTTCGCGGCGATCGAGCCCGCGCGCGAGGGCGATCCGATGACGTGCCGCGCGTGCGGCGCGCCGCTCGGCGATCCGGGTGACTCGGCCGTGTGCCGCTGCGTCTACTGCGGTGCGACGAACGTGGCCGTCGTCGACCTGCGCCTCGAAGCGGCCGTGATCGAGCGCTTCGGCGCGCGCGCGCCCGATCCGGCGGCCGTGATCGCCGCGTGCCGCGCGCGGCGGCGTCGCGCGGGCGCGATGGGCGTCCTCGGTCTGGCGGCGATCGCGATCGGCATCGCGTCGCTTCACACGGCGGCGATCCCCGCCGCGCGCGCCGTCGAGATCCCCTTCCGGCCGGGCGCGGTCGCGCCGAAGGAGCCGCGCATCCTGCCGAGCGCGCGCGCGCGCAGCGTCACGCGCGTCGCGGTGCTGGGCGAGGCGCGCGCCGAGCTCGCCGCGCGCGAGGCCGGCGGCGTCGACGCGTACCTCGCGGGCGATCCGCCGCGCGTCGTGCGCCGCGTCGGCGACGGCCCCGCGCGCCCCGAGCCGAGCGATCTCCCCGCAGGCGCGCGGTTCGTGGCCCCGCTGCCGGACGGATCGCTCGCGATCGTCACGCCGGACGGCCTCCGCGTGCGCGCGCCTGGCGGCAGCCTCTCGCCCTTCGGGGCGCCGGGCGCGATCGCGGACCCGATCGTCGTCGACGCGGCCGCGGGCCCGGAGGGATCGCTCCTCGTCACGACGCGCGCGTCGAGCGAGGGGCACCTCCGCGTGCGCCGCGTGCCGTCCGGCGGCGTCGGCGCGATCGTGATCGAGGACGCGATGAGCCCGGCGCCCTCGCTCGGCGGCGATCGGCTCGCGGCCTCGCGCTTCATCGGCGATCGCTTCCAGATCGTCGTCTCACGCGCGCCCGCGCTCGGCGCGATCGAGCAGGTCACGCGCGGCAAGGGCCACGCGGCCTTCCCCGTGTGGTCACCCGACGGCAAGCGCCTCGCGTTCCTCACGCGCCCCGTGCGCGACGCGATCCATTTCTCGAAGTACGAGGGCGAGACGTCGCTGTGGCTGCTCGACCTCGACGGCCACGCCGACGAGCTCACGCACGGCGCGCCGCTCGCCCTCGCCCGCCCGGTGTGGACCGCGGAGGGCATCTGGGTGACCGCGCGGCAGCTCGAGGGCGGCGCCTGGGTGACGACCGTGTGGCGGGTCGTGCCCGGTTGAGTGGGCGCCTCGGCGGGCGCCCGCGTTCACGGCCCCCGGTTCGCGCGTCGTCCACTGGCTGGCTCGCAACGCCGTGGAATGGATGGATAGGGAGCGAGAGGGGCGCCAAGGACGCCAAGAGCGCCAAGAGCGCCAAGGGAAGATTCGGGGTGGGGGGCCGCGAGCCAGCGCGTCCACGAAGGGC
>CAIVJW010000009.1 GCA_903906315.1 uncultured delta proteobacterium
ACGCAGCACGACTTCGACAGCGGGTCGCACGGACCCGTCACGCTCACGTCCGCGAGGACCGCCGTCGCGAAGCCCGGCCCCTTCAGATCCGCGCGCACCTGCACGTACTGCCCCTTGATGCCGGCGAGCGCCGCGCCGTTCTGCACGGCCGCGAAGGACGCCTGGCCGATCGCGGCGAGCGAGTCGGCCGCGCGCGCGGACACCACGAGCGTGGTCATGGCCGGCACCGCGCCCTGCGGCTCGGCGTTCCACTTCACCTTCGACCACGACACGCCCGGCACGCCGCCGTCGAACGTGCCCTCCCAGTTGCCGACGTACGTGTACGGCGCCTGCCGGTCGATCTGCACGCCGGTGAAGTCGCTGTAGAGATAGGGTCCGTAGTTGTAGGCGATCTGCCCGGCAGGCACGGCCAGCCCGCCGCGGTCGATCGGGTAGTTCGTGCGCCCGCAGTTGTTCGCGACGTTGACCGGATCGAAGCGAACGAGGTGGTTCGGCCCGTCCTGAACCGACCAGAGGTACCCGTCGAAATCGACCGAGAGGCCGTGCGGGCTGGATCCGCCGGTCGGGCACGTCGCCTCGATGGCGTTGGTGTTCGGGTTGATGCGGTAGACGCTGCCGGAGCTGTAGCCGGAGGCCCAGATCTTCCCGTTGAGGTCGTAGGTGACGGCCGTGACCTGACTGGGCACGGCGACGCAGGTGCACGTCGGCGGGACGGCGTCGAAGTCGACCTTGTAGATGCCCGTGCCCGAGTAGCCGCCGGCCCAGGCTTTGTGGGTCCCCGGAATGGCCACGACGCCGTAGACGCTGCCGCAGGTGCCGGCGCCGCCGCCGCACGTGACGTAGTCGGCCTGGGCGATGTTGTCGATGCTGACGCGCAGGATCTGACCGGTGTTGCTCGACGCCGACCACCCCGCGTTGGAGGTCAGGTAGATGAACTCGTCCGCGGTGGCCGCGGAGTAGAACCACGACGTGATGGGGAAGCTCGGGCTGCCCGCGGGCGTGAAGAGGCGCGAGACCTCGAGGGCGACGGGCTCGTTGGGGTTGTAGCGATAGAGCGAGTGGCCCCCGTGCGTGGCGACCCAGATCTTGCCGTTGCGATCGACGGCGACCGCGCGCGGGATGTCGCCGGGCACGCCGACCTTGATGGTCGTCAGGATGCACTCGTCGGCCTGACCGAAGTACTCGACCTGCGCGGCCGGCGTGCCGAGCGCGGGGGTCTTGTATGGGTCGATGATGCCGTCGCCGTTGGCGTCGATCGAGGTGTCGATGACGCCATTGCCATTACGATCGATGCAATGGGCGAGGTTTCCGGAGAACTTCGACAGGCTGCCCTGATAGGCGCCCTCGTAGTAGGCGCGGTTGGCGATCCAGACGTCGCCGTTCGTGTCGACCGCGACGCGGCCGGGGTTGTTCCCCGAGGGCTTCACGCCCGTCGCCTGACCGTTGATGTTGAGCAGCACGGAGTCGAAGCGCGCCGTCTGCTTGCCCATGTTCGGGCCGATCGTGGTGTCGACCCGCACGATCCAGCCCGGGCTGAGGGGCGTCGCGCCGCCCCCGCCCGGCGCCGTGTTGCTCACCCACACGAGGCGGGTCTTCGACACCGGCGTGCGGCCGAGGACGAGCTGGTCGGCGACCGGGGTGTGCCGGACGTTGTTCAGCGAGCCGGCGTCGAAGTCGGCGTCCTTCGTCCAGACCCTCGTCTGTGCGTCGGCGGCCCCCGACGCGGAGGCCCCGACCAGGAGCGCGGCCGCGGCGGTGAGACGTCTCGACTGGGAGCTAGCTCGCATGATGCACCTCGCTCCGCGAGAATATCACCAGACGTGGCGACGCGCCGGACGCTCGCGCCACGCGGCGTTCGCCGGGGACGCCTGGAACTCGGGCGGGATCGGGGCTACGAGCCGTCGCATGCGCCGCCTACTCGTACTCAGCGCCCTCGTCGCGACGCCCTGCGTCGGATCGGCCTGCAAGCGGTCCGACGACGCCGGCGCGCAGCCGTCGCCGGCGACCTCGGCGCCCGCCCACACGGCGGCGGCGATCCCCGCTGCGCCGCCCGCGACCGAGCGCCTGGTCCGGGTCAAATCGGCCGCCGCGCCGCTCCTGCCCGAGATCGAGGACGACGAGAACGCCTCGCAGGTGCCGCACGCGGGGGACCTGCTCTACGTCGCGAAGGACCTGCCGCCGCTCCGGTGGAAGGGCACGATGGACGGGGTCACGGCGACGCGCGAGGGACCCATGGTCGTGCTCAAGCGCGCCGAAGGGGACGCGCAGCTCTTCGGGTTCAAGAGCGACCTCGGCGAGGAGGTCGAGGTGCCGAGCTCGGCGTCGATCTGCGCGCGGCTCGGGGCCGCCCTGCCGGATCTGGCCGCCACCGCGCGGGCCTCGTGCGCGGCCCTCCTCCGGCGGGTGAAGACCTCGGACGGCGCGATAGTCGCGTACCAGAACTGCAGCTCGGGTCCGTGCCCGGTGGGCTTGCTCCGCGGCGACAAGCTCGGCGCGATGACGGTGGATGGGGTCGTCGACACGCGGCTCGCGACGGTCGCCGGTCGGGACGTGCTGATCACGAGCACGCGCTGGGTGAGAGACGAGGGCAAGTGGACGGGCGGCGTGATCGTCACGCTGACGCTCGACCGCGACAAGCCGATCGTCGCGGCCACGATCCCCACCGACGAGGTCGATGCGCGCCCGCCGGTCATGGTGATCCAGCGCAACGTGAAGGTCGTGATCGGCGAGGCCGACGTCCGCATCACCGGCGATCACCGCACCGTCGACCGCAACAGCGGCAAGGAGCGGGACAAGAAGCCGATCGACGAGCGCCACCCGCTGCTGGGCAAGTGAGCGTCGGCCCCGCGCGCGCGAGGTAGCGGTCCGCTCCTCACGGAGCTCGGGATCGCACGCGGGCCCATGGGGGGCCGATCGCGGGCCGATCGTGAAGCGCTCAGTCGCTGATGAAATCGCGGCGCGTACAGATCGCGACGAGCGGCAGCCCGGCGGCCCGGATCGCCTCGGCGCCGCCCTCGAGGCGGTCGACCAGCGCGACGACGCCGACCACCTCGGCGCCGACCGCGCGGAGCTTCTCGACGGCCTTGAGCGTCGATCCGCCGGTCGTCACGACGTCCTCGAGGATCACGACCGGCAGGCCCGGGCGCAGGGCCTTGTCGCCCTCGACGAGCCGGCGCGAGCCGTGGTCCTTGACCTCCTTGCGCACGTAGAGGGCCGGGAGGGGGCGCCCGCGCACGTAGCTCACGAGCGAGACGGCGCTGGCGAGGGGGCAGCCGCCGAGCTCGACGCCGGCGACCGCCTCGCACGCGGGCAGCGCGTCGAGCGCGTCGAACATGAGCGATCCGACGAGGGCGTGGCCCTCCGCGGTGAGCGCCGCCTGCTTGCAGTCGATGAAGAAGTCGCTCTCGCGGCCGGAGGCCAGGATGACCTTCTTGCGCTCGAACGACAGCTCGCGGAGGACCGCGACGAGGCGCTCGCGCTCGGTCCGGTCGGGGGAGCGGCGGGCCTCGTCCGGGGGGCTCATTTGGCCGCCTTCTTCTTGAACGTGGCGCGGGCGCCCTTCTTCAGCGAGGGCACGATCGGCGGAGGGGGCCCGATCGGGGCGGCCGCGAGGGCCGGCGACGACGGGGGCGGGGCGGGCGGGGCCGGCGGAGGCGCGGGCGCGGCGAGGTGCCGCGCGATCGGCGGAGGCACGAGATCGGAAGAGCGTCGTGTAGGGAAAGAGTGTC
>CAIVJW010000010.1 GCA_903906315.1 uncultured delta proteobacterium
CCACGGCTTCCTCGGCGCCGAGGTCCCACACGTCCTCCATGTCCGGCCGCTGGGCGTCGATGGCCTCGACCCACCGCGCGTGCGGCACGGTCGACGCGAGCGAGTCCGCCGCGTCGGGAAGGCCTCGCGTCGCGACGAACGCGCTCACGGCGAGCGGGCCATGCACGGCGTCCATCGTCGGGTTCGGCGGGCAGTAGCCGACGCGCAGGGAGGCCTCGTGCCAGAGCCGCGGGCGATCGTCGTCGGACACCACCGAGAGCAGCCGGCCGACGAGGCGCCGGAGCGGAACGGTGTCCGCGTCGCGCGCGACGTTTGCGGTGTCGGTGAGGACGAGCTGGAGCAGCTCGATTGGGCGGTCGCTGCCGACGAAGGTGGTCGTCATCGCGAGCGCCATTGTGCACGACCGTCGAGCGCCGCCCTGACGAGGCGGAACGACCGTTCCATCGAGAAGGCGCGGCGCACGGAGCTGAGGCATGCTGGGCATCCCCTTCGGATCGTCAAAGGACGCCAACCCGGCGCGATGTGGCGCCTCCCTGTGGAGCACGACGATGAGCTCATCGACCCACGACGAGATGTACGCCGAGCGCGACCGCGACCGCGCCCTGACGATCGACTTCCTGAGGACGCTCGATCCCCGACGCGTCGAGACGTCCCTGGCCGAGCTGCGTCACCGGATCCCGCCGGATCGCCAGCGCGACCTCGTCTATCGAGTCTTCCACGACTCGCACAAGATGTACCACGCGGCCGCGCTCGCGGAGGTCGCGGTCGAGGCGATGCTCACGCCGTTCGGCTACGAGCCGCCGTCGCACGGCGAGGACGACCTCGCGCACCTCGTCGGCGCGCTCGAGAGGTGGCGCGTCGACCCGCACTTCGTCCGCATCGTCCGCGAGCTGATGACCTGCACGTGGTCGCAGGAGCGAAACGCCGCGGAGCCGTGGCACGAGGACACGCGCACCCTGATGAGCGGCTTCTTCGTCGTTCACCAGGCAGCGCTCGCCTCGCTCGAAGCGATGGATCGGATGTGCCGCCGCGAGGGTTTCCTCTGGGAGGACGGGCCGTACGGCTACACGGATGCGTTGTTCCTCGAGGTCTGGCTGCCGGTCGGCCTCGCCCTCCGGTACTGGCGCGATGAGCCGTTCCGCGAGGAGTGCAGGGCAATCCTCGTCGCGAAGACGATGGGCGGGCCGGCGGAGGGCTGACCGTGGGTCTCCTTCTCGACCCGCCTGCCGTGAGATTTGCTGCTGACGACGGCTCTCTCTCGATCGACGTGGTCGAGCTTGGCCTGCGGCTCACGATCGGCGGCTGGGACGCAGGGCTCCCGGTCCGAATCTTCGTCGAGGGCGAGTGGGAGGAGAGCGACGGCGACCCGCAGCTACCGGTCTTCCATGGCGCGCAGGCGCTCCCGCCGGGGCACCCCATCCGCTCGTTCGTGGACACGCTCCTGCCCGAGGCACGCGCCCTGTTGCCGCTGTTCCACGAGCACCAGATCACGCTGCTTCGCCTACTGCGCCTCGGCGCTCCCGCCGTGCAGCTGGCCGCCTCGGCGCCGAACCTCGTCTGGCTGATGCTCCCGTTCATCGGGCGGATGAAGCCGCAGGACGTCGAGGCGCTCGTACAGATCCGGCGTGTCGAGATCCTGTCCTTCGTGCTCGGCAAGCCGGCGACGCCCGAGATGGTGCGGCTCGTCCTACGGTACCGGCCACGAGCGCGCGTGCAGCAGGAGCGCGAGACGCTGCTCCGCGCGCTCGGCCAGCCCGCGCTCGTTCGGGAGTTCAGGCGCGGGGCCGACGTGACGATGGCGAGGTTGCGGGTGGCGACGGCTCTTTCGGAGTGGCTTCGTTTCCCCAGCGTGAGGGAGATCGTGGTCGGGGGCGGCCACCCGCTCGATGCCTACGACGCGCCGAACATGGCGCGGGACGCTCGACGGCTCGCGAGGGATCTCGGCATCGTGGACGCGGACGCCGCGATCGCCCGCGCGCGCACGATGGACGACCTGCGCCGGCTGCACGATCGCTGGATGCACAGCTTCCGCGCGCAGGGCGAGGCGGTCACCATCGCCAAGCTCATCGAAGCCCGGGGCACCGAGAAGTTCCCGCCGGCGCCCGTGCCGGGGACCGACGAGATCGTCTACATCGGCACCGCGGGGGAGCTGCTCGTGGAGGGCAAGGAGATGCGCCACTGCGTCGGCAGCTACGTTCCCGACTGCCTCGACGGGAAGGCGTTCATCTACAAGGTGCTCGCGCCGGAGAGGGCGACGCTGGAGGTGCGGGTGCGGGACGGGGTGGTGGTCGCGAAGCAGCTAAAGATCGCGTGCAATGGGGCGCCGACCGCGGCGACGGTCGAGGCCGTGCGCGCCTGGTTGCACGCAGAGCAGCATCCCGGTCGCGCAGCTCGGTAGCTAGCTCTGGAGGACCGGGAACTTGGTCGCGAATTTGGGGCGGAGAATCACCTCGACGTTGCCTTCGCCGAAAGCCGCATCGCCACTACCGAGTGCCGTCGCGAGGGGCGCCTCACCACATTCTAGGAAGGGGTTATCGTACCAGTTGATGGTCGACCCCTCCACAATCGCGCGGAGCAACTTCCTGACCTGATCATCGTGCGGCACGAAGTAGCCGATCACTCCGGCCAGCTTCTTCGACCACGTCGGCGTGTTGTTTGCCGGGATGGCGGGGGTCATACCACACAGTACTTTGTGGAGATTCACGACCGTAGCTGCATCGATGCTGACGCGGGCGACGCGGTATCCGTTCGCTTGCCCGAGCGCGTAACGGATCTCGCGGAGGGAGAATCGCGGCAAGTGCAGTGAGGCGGTCGTCGTCGTCTTCACCTCGACGCACCCGAAGCCCGGATTGGGCCGGGTGAAGTCGCACACGGAGTAACCGCCATCCCAGACAAGACCGTTCGACCGGGCGAACGTCTCGTCGACCACGTACTCGCCGCACCAGCCAAGCAACGCCTCAAAGGAGAACGGCCGGACCGGGCCGGCAGCAAGGTAGGCCAACGCGAGTTTGACGACCTGCTGGAAGCGGTCGATGTTCGCCGAGAAGCTTTGAACTACATCTGCGACACGCCCGAGACCGCGGTCTTCCAGGCCATCCATGTGGCAACGGAGGCCAATCCAGAGACCGGCGGGATCCCAGTTGCGATGGATCGCAGGAACGGCGCCTTCCGGCGGAGCACAGACTACTACGGTGTCGTTAGGGTGCTCCCCCGCCGTCGGATTCGGGTATACGGCTCTGCGTACATTCAGGCCGGGGTCGATCTGGTGCAGCAGCTCGAGGAAGGCGTCCGCGTATGACGACGCAGGACCAGGAGTTTGGAGGCGAACGGCGATATCGACGGCCGCCCCGACGCGGCCGACATGTCCACCGTCGTCCAGCTGGTCGAAGTGCGTCGGCTCGAGGTAAACACCGACGCTGCCGTGGTTCTTCTTCCTGCGGTGGCACCAGGCGTAGGAGTAGTCGAGCTCGCGCCGCGAGTAGCGGGCGTTCGGTGCTCCTACATTGTCAACGACCATCCGGAAGATGTTCGCCCAGCGGTCGTTCACCACCAGCGCGTCCCACGTCGCCTTGAGAAACTGCTTCCAGTCGTCTTCCATCGTTCTCTCCTTCGCTGCATCCGATCCATGGCCGGCGCCCGCGCGAACGCCGGGAGCTCTCTACGAGGCCCGGCCAACCACGAACTCGTCGAAACTGTCGATGCGATTCACGCTCGCACCACCACCACCGCGTCCACCAAGTTCAACCACTGCCTCTCGAGGCTCGCCGCGAACGCTCGGTCCTCGATCGCCACGCCCGCCTCCACGTTGCGCGTCTGCCCGCGGCTCGTGAAGTTCGCCGACGTGATCAGCGTGTACTCGTGGTCGATGACGATGCGCTTCGCGTGCATGCTGATGCCGCCCCACGGCTCGGCGGTCCGCGGGTCGGTGTACACGGCGGGCTTCGGGTCGCCGAACGTCCACATGAGCTGGAAGAACAGCGCCACGACGGCGCGCCCGCGGCTGACGGCGTCGCGCGTCCATGTGCAGTTCGACAAGCCCTCCGATCATCACGCCCTCGTTTCGGTGGGTCGCGCGTCGCGGATCGTACCCGATTTTGAGTGACCACTGACGCGCGAGTGATCCAGCGGATGCGGTCTACCCCTGGCCGCCGCTCCGCGTCTTCTTCCACGCGGCGTGCTGCTTCCGCATGCAGTCGCCGCATGGCCTGAAACCTGCAGCGATCGCCGTCGCCTCGTCCGCAAAGAACACGCGGTGACGCGTGTACGCCTCCCCCCACCGCTTGATCGCAGACCTCGCCGACCCGCACTCGAGCTTGCCGTAGATCCGGTGCTTCGCGTTGCCGCCCAGCGCCCCCTTGGCAGCGCTCTCGTACTGCTTCCCGTCGGCCCCGAGGAGCACGTACCTCTTCGTCGCCGCCGCTGCTTCTTGCTCAGCCTGCTCCACCTGGGACCGCCACGAACTCTCGACGCGCTCGGGTGCTCGGTCCATCGTGGCGCGAACGCGCGGAACGATCGCGGGGTGGATGAAGCACGGGTGGAGCCTCAGCCACTCGTTCCGATCGAGCTCGGTCTCGAGGACCTCTTCCCAGCTGTGCGGACCATGGTCCTCACGGGGCAGGTCGAACTCTTCGCCGAACGGAGAGCGCCCACCCGACGCGAAGAAGAAGCGCGCGGGGACGCCGCCGTCGAGCTCCGCGAAGAGATCGAACCCACCGGCCTCGTAGCCGACCTCGAGCACCCTCTCGCGCGCCATGGCCACCTCGTCAAAAGCAGACTCCAGTGGAACGTCGTTCGCGTCTACCGGCAGCGCCCGTGCCACCCGCCCTGCCCGCGATCATCGAGGGCGCCGACGACAACGGCGGGCAAGACCCGACTGGGGCGATCCTTGCAGACGGCGGCGAGTGACGAACGACGCGGCGCCGTGCCGCAGAGTGGCCGCTTTCACGGACCGTGCCGAAGACCGGATCGTCGCGACGACCGGACCGCCGGGGTCAATCCCAGCAGCCGCACGCGAAGAAGCGCATCGTGAGCTGGTCGCACTCCGGGCAGCGGTAGCCGGCATCCGGCAGCACGAAGGTGCGACCGTCGGCGTTCCAGTCGAACACGGGCGCGGCCGCGTCAGGGTCGCGCGCGGGGTTGCCCTCGATCGCGTACCCGCGCACCGGGCCGCGGCACACGCCGCAGCGGGGCCGCTTGCTGCCGATATTGTGCGCTCCGATCCGGCGGCACCGCGGACAGAGCGCGGGCATGGCGCAGCGCGTGGATGCGCCATCCATCCCGCTACCCAGGAAGAAGGCCTCCGAGGTGAATCCACATGGGCACTGCGCCTCGACGATCGATCCCATGCAGACATCTACGCACGCGGCGTGCCGGACGTCCCGCTCCGCGCGTCAGCCAGGCGCGATCGTCGAAGCGGTCGGCCGAACCATGCCGTCCCCGGCGCCTTCGCGTGGTGATCTCGTCAATTGGACGGACCGTTCCTGGCCGCTCGGCGCGTGACCTCGGCCTCCCAGCGCGCCCGCACGCTCTCGGGCTCGTCCGGCGCGTTCAGGTCGACAGGGACGGTGATTCCGGTCGTGACGAAGGTGCCGACGACGGCGCGCCGCGAGCTGAGCACGAGCCGCCACGCTCGCCCGGGGCTCCCCCACGGCGTGCTCGTCGGGGAGGCGGTCAAATCTCTCGCGACCCTCCCGCGCTGCGGCCAGCGCGTGACCACGACCTCGACCGTGCGTCCGACGGCAAGGCCCCGCTACCGCGCCCAGACCCGCGCGTGCTCGGCCAGCTCCGGCTCGCGGGCGTGCTTGCCGGGGGTGCCGCGGCGCGTGACCAGTGGCTCCCAGGAGCCGGCGAGATCCTCGATCTCCCACGTACGCTCCACAGACCAGCGGACGCGGAACGAGGCGGGCGCTGCGGGGCGAGCTGCGCGACTCGTCACGAGAGCCTCCTCTCGGGGTCGGGCGCGCCCTCGTGCAGCGGAGGGGGATCCTCGCCGCGATCGATCGCGTCGAGTCCCTCGCTCAGGCGACGCAAGAGCGCCCGCCCCTCGTCCAGCGTGTCGCTGACCCGCACCTCGGCGGCGATCCGCAGCGCGTCGCCGTGACGCTCGTCGAGGGTCCATTGCCAGTACCGTCGGGTCGTGCCGTCCGGCGCCACGGCGAGCAGCACGAGGTCGACCGCGGGCGACGGCGCCGCCCCCGCCGGTCGCGGGGTGTCGTCCACGCGGAGGATTGGCACGGAGCCGCCGTCCTTGCAGCATCCGAGCGCCTGGTATAGCTCGCCGTCGGTGGCGGAGTTGAGCACGCGGAGTCGTTCGATTCCGAGCAGAATGGCATTCATCGTTGGCCTCCTTCGTCGATGTTCAGGACACGCCGTAGGGCGCCTGGTCGGCGACCGGCTCGCGCCCGCCCTGCGCCTCCGCGCCCCGCACGAGCATCGCCAGGGTGATGCGCCGCTCCCCGGCGGGCAGGCTCGCCGCCTCGAGCGCGGCCGCGAGGACGGCGTTCCGGATGGCCCCGCCCGACAGCTCGAACGCACGCCCGAGCTGCGCGACGTCGACGTCTCCGGCGAGGGGCGCGTCCGCAGGCAGGAGCGTGCGCCAGATGGCCGCGCGGGCGCGCGCGTCGGGGAGCGGGAACGCGACGCGGAACTGCAGCCGTCGCTCGAACGCCGGGTCGAGCTCCTCGACGAGGTTCGTCGTCAGGATGACGATACCGTCGTGCCGCTCGAGCTGCGTGAGCAGCGCGCCGGTCTCGGCGTTGGCGAAGCGGTCGTGCGAGGTCCGGACGCCCACGCGGCGGGCGAAGAGGGCGTCGGCCTCGTCGAACACGAGGACCGCGCGGTGCTCGCGCGCCGCCTGGAACAGCCGCTCGAGGTTCTTCGCGGTGTCACCCACCCACTTCGAGACGACGCTCGCGAGATTGCAGCGGAGGAGCGGGCGGTCGAGGGCGCTGGCGACCGCCTCGGCCGTGATCGACTTCCCGGTGCCCGGCGCGCCGTGAAAGAGGGCGGCGAGCCCCGTCCCGCGTCCGAGGGTGCGCCCGAAGCCCCACTCGGCGAGGACGGTCGTCTGGACCCGCGCCGCGGACACGAAGCGATCGATCGACCCCCGGACGCCGGGAGGCAGGACGACGTGATCGAGCCCGGCCTCGGGCACGATCAGGTGGTCGAGATCATCTCCGGTGACGCGGATCTGGAGCCGCGCGCCGTGCTCGAGGTCGGCCATCGTGAGCTCCTCGGCGCCGCGCCCGACGGCGCGCACCACCGCGGCGAGGACGGCGTTCTTGATGGTGCCGCCGGAGAGGTCGTAGCCCGCGGCGAGGCGATCGACGTCGAGGTCGGCCGCGACCGGCAGCGCCGGAGGCAGGTGCTTGCGCCAGATCTCGGCGCGCGCGGAGGTCGCCGGCGGGCGGAAGTCGATCTTCGCGATCACGCGACGGGCGAGGGCCTCGTCGAGCAGCTGCTCCATGTTGGTGGCGAGGATGGCGACCCCGTCGAACTGCTCGATGCGCGTGAGCAGCAGCGGCATGGCCTCGTTGCCCGACCGTCGCGACGCGAAGATCTGCTCGCACTCGTCGAAGAACAGCACCGCGTCGAGGAGCCGCGCCTCGCGGAACACCGCGTCCAGGTTCGTCTCGATGCCGCGCCCGGCCTCGACGAGCTTCGAGACGTCGACCGAGAAGATGCGCTTGCCGAGCTCGTGCGCCACGGCGTTCGCGAGCATCGTCTTGCCGGTCCCGGGCGGCCCGGCGAAGAGGAGCACGAGGCCCCTGCCGTAGGTCACGACGTCGTCGAGCCCCCAGGTGCGCCGCCGCTCGAGAAACCGTGGGTGATTGCGGACCAGGGACAGCACGAGGTCCTTTTGCGCCGGCGGCAAGACCACCTGATCGAGGGGCACGCGCGGCGTGTGGAGCCGCGAGAACGCGACGAGCTCCTCGGCGACGTGCGACTCGCCGAGGAGCTCCCCGACCACGCGCCGAGGCACCTCGAGCCGGATCTCGAGGAAGTCCCCCTCGCTCGCGCCGCGCCGCTCCGCGAGGAGCAGCGACTGCGCCACGAGCGGCGCGGTCAGGCCGAACAGCCGTCGCATCGCGACGCCCTCCTCGAACGTGCGCGTGAGAATGGCGATCGCCGTCCGCACCGACGGGTCGTTGACGTCGACGTCCGACGCCTCCCAGTGCTCCGCGTAGCGCGGGTCGATCTTTGGCGCGGCGCAGAGGACCAGCGCATCCTGCTCGGTCTGCGAGAGCCCGAAGGAGCTCGCGAGCCGGCAGAGGGGCAGCTCCACGGCGTGGGTCGCGGCCTCGCGGCGGCGGATGGCGACGAGCTTCCGGGCCGCGCTCGCGAGCAGCTGCTTGGTCTCCGGCGGGTCCTCGCCGTACCCGAAGCGAAGCGCGCTCGCGAGCTGCGGATCACGGCGTTCGAGGCCGCGCCGGCGCTCGGGCAGGCGCGCGAGGTGCGCGGCGACGAGGTGGGCGATGCGCTGGATGTGGTCGGCGAGGTGCTCGAGGGCGTCCGCGTACGGCGCGGCGCGGCGCTCGCGAGGCGTGCCGCAGGCGGCGTCGCCGTTCGGGTCGAGGGGGGCGGAGGACGGGGAAGCGCTGTGGGGGGTGCTCATGCCGCTACTACGCGGTGAGGCGGGTCGGATCAGCGGAGGGGAGGACATTCGATGTCCGGGGTTCGGGGTCGCCCGGTCGCCGAGGCCCGCGAGCTCGACGCGACGCCCGCCTGGAGGGCCGTGTCTTGATCCTCATCCCGGAGGACGCGCCTCGACTCGCGACGTGGAAGGCAAGGCTCGAGGAGGCCGGGCTGCCGGTGCGAAGCCGTGGATGGCAGTCCATCGCCGACAGCCCCGTCGGACGCTGGCTACTCGGCCTCGCGTCGCTCGCCGGCGGCAATCGCCTCGCCGTGCGTCGCCCGGACCTCCACGCCGTCTTCGACGCTCCGCTCTACACGGTGCCCGTCGGGGGCCGAAGGAGCGATCTGCGCGCGATCCTGCGCGCGCTGCGCCGGCCGTCGACGCGACGAGGAAGCGGATCACGTTCTACGACGCGACCCGAAGCCCCGGCATCACGTGGCAGGCCCTGCGCGGGGACGAGCCGCTGCGCATCATGCAGCGCGCCAGGCACGCGGAGCTCAAGACCACGATGGGCTACGTGAGGACCGCGGAGGTGCTCACCGGCGACGTCGGGTCGCCGTTCCCTGCCCTACCGGCGAGCCTGCTCCATGAGCCAACCCATCGGCCAGAAGGCCCGAGCGAGTGGGCCAATCAACGCGGAAGCGTTTGGAAGAAGCGAGGCGTCCACAGCGGGGTACGTCCTGTGCTGCAGGTCGAAAGGCCAGGGAAAGGCGGGCCCTTCCCTGCCCTTCGGGTTCGAGGCCGTCGCGTAGATGGTGCCGGTCCGACACGGCCGGAGCCCGTCGCAGTCGGGCAAGCGATGGGGGGCTACTTCGTCACCCGCCCCATCGCCGCCCGCACGATCGGCTCTGCGCCGTCGGTGATGGCCACGAGATCCTCCGCGGTCGTCGCCGCCCGCTCTGCGCGCTTCCACGCGGCTGCGTGACCGAGCGTGCCCGGGCCGTGGGCCTCACCGAGCTCGAGCGCGCACGCCAGGTCGATCCCGACGACGGCGATCTTCGCGAGCGTGACCGCATCGGCTCCTTCCGCAACACGAGCCGCGTACACCGCACGTACGAGCCCGAGCAGGTCGCGCGCGGCTTCGATGGGGAACGGGTCGTGCCGGATGGAGAGCACGATGAGGAACGTCGTCGCGCCGGCGCCTGCCGTCCACGCCGACGCTACGCCGCGCATTTGTCCGCTGGGACCGCCCTCGACCTCGAGGTCGCCGGCACGATGCCTGCGGGAACCGTCAGCGACCGCCGCCCGGGCGGCGCCCCGTCGCCTTGGCCGCCTGCGCGATGCGCCCGAGGATGCCCTTCACGGTCACGTCGAGCTGTGACCCCTCCGAGTAGTCGGCCGACGCGACGAACTGCGCGCGGTCTTCCGCGATCAGCCGGTAGATGACCTTCTGCTTGTCGTTCCACTTGTTCGCGTCGAACACCGCGACGGCCTCACCGCCCTGGTAGCGAACCATCTTCATCGCGGGGATGTCGGTCTCGCCGTCGCCGATGAAGACCATCCGCTCGAAGGGGACTGGCCGCGCGTCGACGGGGCGCCACCTGTTCACGCTCTCGTTGTCCCAGCTGTTGTCGACGCCCTTGTTGATCCGGAAGAGGAACTGCGTCTTCGTCGTGTAGTTGATGGCGACCGCCGGCCACGTCGCGCACCCCGCCTCGTCGTAGAGGAAGCGCGAGGCGAACACCTGCTTGAACTTGTCGAAGACCTCGCACCCCGCGATCATCTCGTAGATGCCCGACGAGATGACGTAGTGCTCGAGCTCGAGGCCCTGCTCGAGCGCGTAGGCGTCGATGCGGTCGAACCAGGTGCTGACGCCCGGGAAGAGCGGCGTTTGCCGCCCGTGCTCCTTCAGGGCGTCGCGCGTGATCGGCATGTGCCTGTCGCGCGCGTGCTGCAGCATGCGCCACATGTAGACGAGGACCTCGTCTGCATCGTGCGCCCGGGCGTGCGTCTTGACCTCACCCCAGAACGTCGGGACGTCGAGCCCGAGGCCGGGGATGAAGCTGTGCTCCTGCATGTTCCCCGGTGCGAGAGTCCCGTCGAAGTCGTAGACGAGCGCGGCTTTCAGCAAGTCGATCTTCAAGGCCATCTCCATCAAGAACCCGTACTCGAGCGCGCGTCGGTCACGACGGCGGACGGAGCTTCCATCGCGGGTCGCCCGCCTTCCACAGCCGATGCTGCGCGCGCATGCACGTGCCGCACGGCCGGTAGCCCGCCGCGATCGCCGTCGCCTCGTCGGCGAAGAACACGCGGATCTCCTCGTACCCCTTCCCCAGCGCGTTCCTCGCGGCCTTGCACTCGAGCGTCCCGTAGATCTTCGACTCACGATTGCCGCCGAGCTCGCCCTTCGTCGTGCTCGAGTACGGCCCGTCGGGGCCGAGTAGCTTGAACATCTTCGCGTCGCTCATCGTGATCCGCCTCCAGTCGTGCCCAGGAACCGCCGCGTCCCCGCCGCATCCAGCAGGTACGCCCCGATCATCTCCCGCGACGCCGCCTCCGGCAGCGCCTGCTGGAACTTGCTCAGCCGGTACTCCGGCAGCTTCGCGAGGATCGCGCGCCACGCGTCCGCGTCGCTCCAGAACGCATCGCTCGCGATGCGGTCGATCACGGCGCCGACGGTGTCGTGCGTGACGCCGTCGCCCTCGACGCGCAGCAGGAAGTTGTCGGCCACGACCTTCCACCCGCCGAGGTGTTCGAGCGCGTACTTGAGCGTGTAGTTGATGCGCCCGCCCGCGAACGTCCACCAGCGCGCGACCCCCGCTTCGACCTGGATCGGCCGCACCGCGCGGCGCAGGAGCGCGCCGAGGTCCTCGCGCCGCTCCTGCAGGGCGGCCGCCGCGGCGGAGTGGAGGTACGGGTACGCGACGTCGTCGACGAGCACGCGGCGGATGCGCTGGCAGACGTCGAACCCGAGCATCTGCGGGAGGTAGCCGCCCCAGCTGGGCTTCTGCCCTCGCGGCGCGGGGCGCACGCGCACGAGCCGGTCGCCGTGGCTCACGTTCTCGACGGTCCACGCGCGACCGCCGAGCAGGAACGACGTCATCTCCGCGACGAGGCGGTCGGCGAAGTCCTGCTCGATCGATCCGATGTCCTGGTTGGCCGCGGTCACCACGCGATAGAGGACGGGGCTCGAGAAGACGGCGTAGAGCTCGAGGAAGTTCTTGCGGCCGAACGCGCGCTCGGCGCGCTGGCCGAGCGACAGCTTGCCGTCGGCGCGGAAGAGGAAGTCCTCGCGCACGAGGTGCTCGATGAGCGCGTCGACCTCGGGTCGCGTGATGCCCGCGAAGTCGGGCACGCGGGCGAGCTGCTCCCAGGCCGTGCTCAGGTCGATGGCCCCGAACTGCAGCGCGAGCGCGAAGAGCTGGTGCACCAGCACGGGCCAGCACCGCAGCTGGGGCGGCGCCGACTCGACCCAGCCCTCGCGCGCGAGCTCGACGAGCGCGACCGCGAGCAGCGCGGCCTCGGGCGTCTCGCAGAAGAACGTCGTGTTGGCGACCTGCCCCGCGCGCCGTCCGGTGCGCCCCAGGCGCTGCAAGAACGACGAGACCGTGCTCGGCGCGTTCGCCTGGAAGACGAGGTCGAGATCGCCGACGTCGATGCCGAGCTCCAGCGTCGAGGTGCACACGATGCAGGCGTTCGAGCCGTGGTGGAACTGCTCCTCCGCGCGGCGGCGCTCCTCGAGCGACACCGACGAGTGGTGCACGAAGACCTCGAGGCCGTCCACACGCATGCGGTCGGCCACCGTCTCGGTGAGCGCGCGGCTCTGGCAGAAGAAGAGGCTCTTCTTGCCGACGCCCTTCGCGGCCGCGTCGCGCGCGAGGTCCGACATCTCGTCGCGGAGCAGCACGAAAAGCTCACGTCGCGCCGGCACCTTCGGCGGGTCGACGACGACGCCGTCGCGCCGCGACGAGCCCTTCAGCCACCGGAGGATCGCGGCGGGGTTGCCGACGGTGGCCGAGAGGCCGATGCGCTGCACGTCGTTCTCGGTCGAGCGCGCGATCCGCTCGATCACGCTCAACAGGTGCGCGCCGCGATCCGTGCCCGCGAGCGCGTGCACCTCGTCGACGATGACGAAGCGCAGATCGCGGAAGAGCCGAGGCACGGGCACCTTCGACGACAGCAGCATCACCTCGAGCGACTCGGGCGTCGTCATCAGGAGCTCGGCCGGCTCCTTGATGAACTTGCGCTTCTCGTGCTCGCCAACGTCGCCGTGCCACACGAAGCTCTCGAGCCCGACCATCCCGGTGTAGCCGGCGAGCCGCTCTTCCTGGTTGTTGAGCAGCGCCTTCAGCGGAGCGATGTAGATCGCGCCCACCCCGTCGGGTCCGTGCGCCACGAGGTTCGAGAGCACCGGGAACACCGACGCCTCGGTCTTCCCGCCGGCCGTCGGCGCAAGCACCACCGCGTTCTTGCCGTCGAGGATCGCGGCGCCTGCGAGCTCCTGCACCGGCCGCAGGGACGACCACCCGAGCCGCGACGCGATCGCCTCCTGCAGCCGCGGCGCGAAGCGCGCGAAGGTCGTCATCGTTCAGAACACCACGTCGACGGCGGTGTAGCCCTTCTCGTCCCCCGGCTCCGCGTCGAACGGCGGCTGCCCCTTCGCGATCCGCTCCTCGGTGACCGTCGGGTTCCTGAGCTCGAAGCCGAGCGCCTTCGCCGGGTCGAAGTCGGGCTCGTCGTTCACGTTGTCGAGGAGGTCGACGAACGTGCGCAGGAACTGGCGGGGCACGACACCGACATCGGCCTTGAGGCCGGCCGACACGCTCGCCACGAGCTCGTCGATGAACGCGGACGTCACCTTGGCCTCGAGCCTCGCGCGGTCCGTCGTCGGGTAGATCTCGCGCAGCCGGATCGCGACCTCTTTCAGGCGCGCGGCGTCGAACGGGCGTAGCTCGAGTTGCGGCTGCTTGAGGTTCGCGACCTCCCCGTGCTTGATGAACTGCACGCGGTCGTGCAATGGCGCGAGGCCCGCGACGCCGCGCTTCGTGTCGAAGAGCTCCGGCGTGCCGGTGAAGACCCAGAGCAGGCCGTGGTAGTCCTTCGCCGCGTCGATGATCTGGCGGATGCCGTTCATCGACTTGCCGCGCACGTCCTGCCGCATGCGCAGGATCGTCTCGGCCTCGTCGATGACGATCACGAGGCCCTCGTACCCGGCCGCCTTCACGATCTCGACGATGCCCCGCAGGTACGCGAGCGCGTCGCGGCTCGAGATCTCGCCCCGGATGCCCGCGGCCTTCTTCGCGCTCGCCGCGACGTTGTCGCTGCCCGCGAGCCACGAGAGCAGCGCGCCGGCGCTCGGCATGTCACCGCGCTGCTTCAGCGTGAACACGGTCCGCAGCACACGGACGAAGTCCTCGGGCGCCGCGCCGCGCGTGGCCGAGACGACCTCCTCGCCGAGCCGCGCCTGCACCTTCTCGTCGAAGTCGGGCGCGTCGGCGTCGGCGCCACCCTTGATGAGCGCCTCCTCGACGCGCGCGATCCACCGGTCGATGACGTCGCCGAGCGCGCCGCGCGGGCACGCGCTCGTCGCGAGCTCGCTCACGACCTTCCGGTAGAGCTCGTCGAACTTGTGGAAGTGCAGATCGTTGTCCGAGACGACCACGAAGCTCGTGGCGAAGTTCTTCGCGTGCGCGTCGGCGACGGCGAGGCGGGCCATGAACGTCTTGCCGCAGCCGTAGCCGCCGCGCAGGAACTTGAACACGCCCTCGCCGCTCTTCGTCAGCTCGAGCAGGCGGCCGATCTCGCCGCGCTGCCGCTCGACGCCGACGGCGTACGCATCGAGCCCGCGCTCCGGTACGAGGCCCGAGCGAAGCCGCTCGAAGATGTGATCGACGTCGCGCTTGCTCAGGCCCATCTACCGATCTCCTTCACGCACGTACCGCTTGCCGCTCGCCACCTGCTCGACCCTCGACTCGAACGGCGCCCTGAGCTTCAGCTCGTCGAACACGATCGCGAAGCCTCGCGCCTTGCGGGCGTTGCCGAGCATCCGCACGAGCTCCTCCTCCACGATGGCGCCGTGCCGCTCGAGGTGCGCGAACACCGCCCGGTACTCCTCGGGGATGCCTTCGAGCCACGCCGTGCGCGGGGGCGCCGCACCCTTGTCGACGGGGCTGCCGCGCTCCGGCGCGTCGACCGTGAAGAGCTCCGTTGGCGAATGGGGCTTCACCGCCTCGATCGCGTCCGGGTGGTAGACCTCGACGCGCACCTTGTCGGCCGCCGCGTCGGCGATCGTGAAGTACACCTCGGCCCACGCTTCGCTGATCGGCGCGCGGATGCGCCCGCTCCGCGTCAGCTCGGCGCCGCGCACGTCCTTGATCGAGACGCGCGCGCGTGGGTCGTCGGGCACGCGCAGCGCGAGGTCGACGTGTCGCGCGCCGGCGTAGCCGAGCGTGAACAGGGCCGACTGCGCCTGACGCACGCGCGCGTGCAGGCACCGCATGCCCGCGAGGTCCCGATCGGCCTTCGCCTCCACGGCGTACGTCGACGTGCCCGCGGCGGCCTCGGACTTCCGCCGCACGACGAGCACCGGGATGATGCGCTCCTCCGGGCTGTTGCCGCCGTGCACGAAATCCTGACCGGCGCTCGGCGTCCTGTAGACGGCCGTGTCCTCCTGGAAGAGCAGGTAGCCGCGCGCGCCGTCGTAGCCCAGCGACTCGAGCGACACCGGCGTCATGCCGACCTCGGCGCGCGCCTCGTCGGCGAGCACGTGACGTCGGTCCGGGTCCGTCGCGCGCCCGTACGTTCGCTCCCGCGGCTTGTCGGTCTGCAGCAGGAAGCCGTGGTCCGCCGTGAAGACGAACTGCTTGAAGCCCTCGAGCTGCAGGTGGTGGAACGCGGCCTTCAGGTCGCGGAGCACGCCGTCGAACATGCGGACGCCGAGCCCCGCCTCGCCCGCGTCGTCGATCTCGCGCCCGTGCACGACGACGATCCGCGCCGCGGCCGTCTTGGCGTGGAGCCCGCCCTCGCACACCTCGCCGAGTGACAGGAGCGCGACCTTGCCGACCTTCTGCTCGATCGCGCGAGCGCGCTGCTCGGGGCCGCTCACCGTGAACTCGCCGACGCGGAAGCCCTTCCACTTGCCACGGTCGACGACGGGCGCGAGCCGGCCGCTCGTCGCGACGGGCGCGAGGACGTTCATGCCGACGGCCGTGATCGTCGGCAGCTCCGCGTACCGCCCCTTCAGCGTGATCGTCGTCCCCGGCCCCTTGAGCTCGTCGGCGAGCTCGGTCGCCATCTCGTAGCGGAACGCGTCGAGCATGAAGTACACGACGCGATCCGGGCCCGAGAGCAGCGGCGCGACGACGTCGTCGAACAGCGTGCGCTGACGAAGTGAGGGCTCCGGCAGGAAGCCGCGATCGACGCACACGCGGGTGAAGTCCCGCGCGAGGTCGTCGACCCACGCGCTGTGGCGCTCGCGCAAGAGGGGCACGAGCTCCATCAGCTCGGCGAGGTGCGGGAGCTGCGGCCCGCGGTTCGCCAGCCACGCCTGCTCGAACCGGCGATGCGCCCGGTCGACGGACGCGCCGCTCTTCGCGTACCGCTCGAGGACCTCCTCGTGGTCGCGCGCGCCCTGGAGCGGCCTCGGGCTCGCCGTGATGGCCTCGCCGAGCCGCGCCGCGTCGCCGAGCACGGCCCACGTGAGGCGACGCTCGGGCTGGCGACGGAGCCAGAACGAAGCGCCGTCCCGGCGGCTCTGCTCCCACGCGAGGACCTGCTTGTAGTCACCGCCCCGCACCGCCTCGATGGCGGCCTCGAGGACGCGCTTCTCCTCGAACCAGAACGTGTCGATCTTGCCGAGATCCTGCGGGGCGATCGCGTCGCGCTCTCCCGCGAGGTGGGTGGCGACCTCGTCGGCGAGGTGCCCGTACAGCTCGGGCTCGTGATCGCGGAGGTGCTGACAGACCTCGTGGCAGGCGCGCGCGAGGTGCGCCGGGAGCTTCGTGAGATCGCGCAGCGCGGGCAGCGTGGGCGGCCGACCCAGGTCGTGCACGAACTCGACGCACAGGAGGTAGCCCGCGACCGCCTCGGCGAGGTGCGCGAGGTCGGGCGCGGGCTTCTCGGCGTAGAACGCCTCCCACGCCGCGTCGAAGCCGACGTGTCGCTCGAAGTGTTCGCGCACGGCCGCCATCCCCTCGGCGCTCTTCGCGCGCTCCTGGATGCGCCCATCCGGCTGGATCAGCTGCGTGACGAGCACGGGGAGATCCAGCTGCTGCAGGAGCCCCGCGAGCCCGCCCGCGCTCTCGGCCATCTTCGCGGCCAGCCACTCGTCGGCCGTGCCGAGCGTCAGGTCGCCCCGGGCGAGCACCGCGTCGATCTCGTCGGGGGTCGCCTTGCCGGTCGCCGCCTCGCCCACGAGCGTGTCGAGCGCCTTCCGGAAGCGGAAGCCCGCGAGGTACGTCTCGAGCACGGGCGTCTCGCGCACCGTCTGCTCGTTGTGCTTGGGCAGGTGCACCAGCAGCGGCGCGTCGTCGAGGTTCGAGCCGTACGGCTCGAGCGCGAGCATCACCTCGAGGTGGCTGCCGCGGAACGCCACCACCGGGTACGGGAACGTGCCCGCGGCGGCGCGCTTCGCGAGCTCGTCGACGTACGCGGTGTAGTGATCGTCCTTGTCGAGCCAGACGACGGTGCCGCGCTGGCGGAGCTCGGTCGTGAGCTCGCGTTCGAGGGTGGCGGTGACGGGGCCCATCACCCGTCCGCAGGCCGCACCACGCGGATCCGGTCGTCCGTAGCCACGACGAGACACCCCTCCCACGTCTCGGCTTCCCGGTGGGCGAGCACCTCGGCGACACGCGCTTCGAGCGCCGCCCGAGACGGTTCGGCGAGGCGGAGCAGCACGATGCCCGCGTGCGCCCCAGGCACGAACCGGCGAAGGTCGGAGAAGTCGAGGTCGCACGTCACGAGGAGGCGCCTGTCGCTCTGCGCCCCGGCGAACACGCGATCGTCGGGCGCTCCCGCGAGGCCCTCGCTCATCACGGTGTCGACGTCGTGTCCGCACCCCCGGAGGGGCGCGACGCTGAGCGTGGAGAGGTTCTCATCGAGCTTGATTCGCATCGAAGAAGGGCACCGGGTTGGGAGGTGGAAGGTCTTCGGAGGCCACCGCGGCTGCATAAGCGACGGCCGCCCGCAAGTGCTCCTCGGTCAGCGTCGGAAACGCCGACAGCAGCGTTTCGAACGAGTCGCCGTGAGCGAGCGAAGCCAGCACCGTCCGCAGGAGAACGCGCGTCCCCTTGAAGACCGGCTGGCCCCCGCAGATGCCTGGATCTCGGATGATGTGGTCTCGGTAGTTCATCGCTGCACCCCGCGCCTTCATTCTGCCCTACGCCGGCCTCTTCGTCGTCCTGCCCCGCGACCTGGCGGCTCGCGGCGCCTCACGCCCGCGCCCACTTCGCGTCGACCCTCTTCGCGGCCGCGTCGAGATCCTCCTCGGGCAGCGGCTCGGTAGCCGACGGCGAGGATGACCCCGAGGTCGTAGACGTCGATGAGCCGCGAAACCTCTCTCTTTCTCTCCAGTTGAACCGTTCGGAGTTTCCGAATGGTTCGAGCCGAGTCGGCCTCGCCCTCGTCGAAGAGGTTGCCGAGGTGCTCGTGGATGGTCGGCACCGACACCTGGAACAGCTCGGCCATCAGCCGCTGCGACAGCCAGGCCGTACCTTCTTCGAGCCGCACCTGCAGCCGGCTTTGCCCGTCCTCCGTTTGATAGAAGACGAGCTCGGTCGCTCACGCGCGACGAGGCCGCCTCCACGACGAGCCAGTCGGCGTACGTCCGCCGCGGCATGCGTCGCCGCAGCGTCCAGCCGAGGAGGCTCCGCGCGAGGCCGACCGCGACGGCTTCCGCCCCGCTCTCCGTCACGCGGGCTTCGTCGACCGCGACACGCTCGCCTTCGTCGACGGGCCTCCAGGCGATCGTCAGGCGATGTTCCGTGCCGTCGACGGTTGCCGTGAGCTCGGCGCCCGACTCGTGGAGCCGTTGCAGCGCCAGCGCGGCGGAGCGCGTCAGATGGGCGAGCTCGGGCTCGAACTCGGGCCCGTGCGCGTGGACGAGCTCGGTGAGGTCGATCGTCGTCACGCGACGTCCCCGAGGTGAAGGTGCAGGGTGGCCGTGAAGCCGAGCAGGATCCGCTGGAAGACGTCGGCGCTGAACTCGGCGGACGTCGGGTAGTCCGGCCTCCCCGCATGCGGCCCGAACGTCAGCTCGACCGACTCCGCGGCGCCCGCTTTCGTCACGCGCTCGGCCGCCGCCCGGAGCTCGGCGAGCGGCTCGACGAAGAAGTGGGCGATGCGGCTCGCCGGCTGCGTCAGCCATCGAAATCCGACCTGCGTCCGGTAGGCGGCGACTTGCCGTGCGAGGCGGTCGCCTTCGGCGATGCCGAGCACGAGGTGGAGCGGGACGGCGTCGGTGAGCGCCCCGTAGCCGCCGATCTCGAGGGCAAGCCAGAGCACGCGCTGGAGGTCTCCGCGCTCGGCGAAGATCAGCCTGGCGTCCTCTGCCGCAGCCACGACGTCTACGCCCGGGCCGTTCAGGCGCGTTCGTAGGTCGCGCGCCCGTGCCCTGGGATCTGCGGTCGGCATCACGTCGAACCTCGCTCGTGCATGTCCGGATCCTGTCACGCCTCGGGAGCTTGCCCAACTCGGCCGTCCGAGCTCGTCTCCTCATCAGCGCCCCCGTCGAACAGCGGCCCCGCCCCCTCGTCCTCGTCCGCCTTCTTCGCCTTCCGCTCGCGCCGCTTCATCTCCGCGGCCTCGATCGCCCGCGCCTCCTCCGGCTTCCCCTTCACGAACGCCGCCCGCGCGTCGTCGCTCCCCGCCTCGTCGATCGTGAACCCCGCCCGAATCTCATCCTGCAGCCGCAGCTCCCACGCGTACGCCTTCGCCGGGTGCAGCCTCCAGAAGCACCCGTGCGCCACCGCGAGCGACGGGTCCTCCTTGCACTTCCCCGCCACGCGCGTCGGGAAGTACCGCGCCGCGAGGTGGCTCCAGTCGTAGTCCTTGCGCCCCTCGGCGGTGGCGAGCTCCTTCCACCACTTCTTCGGGTCCTTCCACTGCGGCTCGAGCAGGGGCCACAGGGCGGCGCTGTTCACCATCACCCCGTCGTCGAGGTCGGGCTCGTAGCGCGCGTCGGCCTCGCGCTTCGTCGTGCTCGCGTCGGCCGGCGGCGGGCCCTTCTCGGCGATCTCGGTCACCGCGGCGAGGAAGGCGTCGAGCTCGGCGGCGAGGTCCTGCGTCGTGGCGAAGCGCTTCTCGGCCGCGGCGCGGTCCTTCTTCTCGCCCGTCGCCTTCGCGTGGCGCAGCTGCTCGACGAGGTCCGCGAGGCGCTTCTTCTCGGGCAGGAGGTGGTCGGCGAGGAGCGTCGCGAGCGTCGCCGGGCCGAAGCGGTGGATCGAGGCCCACGCGACGAAGCTCCTCTTCTTCGACGAGATCGGCAGGTAGATGGGGCGGTTCTCGTAGGTCTTCTTCACGTAGGCGAAGAGGCCCTTGCGCAGGTACTCGCCGAGGTCGGCCGCGTCGGTCATGCCCTCGGGCCGCGCCTCCCACGCCGCGCGGATGGGCGCCGCGGCCGGGTGCGCGAGCGAGTCGTGGTCCGGGCTCGCGGCCGAGAGGAACAAGAGCCCGGCCGGCAGCGCCTCCGCGCGGCTGCTCGACGACCCCGTCGCCGGATCCGAGGGCTCCGCGCCCACGGCTCGCTCGGCGAAGCCCGGCTCCGAACGATCCGGATCGGCATTTCGGGCGCCGAGTCGCCGCCCCCCCTCGGTCGGGATCGCCGCTTCGACGGCCGCATCGCCGCCCCGCTCGCTCCGGTCCAGCGGGAAGCGCCCCATGGCGAGCCCGAACGCGTACGAGAGCTCGGCCTCGGGCGCGGGCGGGTCGTACTCGGGCTCGTACGGGGGCAGCGGCTCGCC
>CAIVJW010000011.1 GCA_903906315.1 uncultured delta proteobacterium
CACCACGCGCGCGCGCACGCGGCCGCCGCTGCGATCGGCGCGCGTCACGGCGCAGTCCGCGCCGCTCGCCTCGAGCTCGGGCAGCGGCGCCCAGATGACGGGGCCGCCGTCGCTCGCGATCGGCGCGGCGCTCGGGTGGCCGTCGGCGAGGTCGCTCAAGAGGACGATGCGCTTGTCGGCGTGGACGAGGCCCTTCAGCAGCTCGCGCGAGGCGCGGATCGCGCCGTCCAGATCGGTCGCGCGATCGCTCGGCTCGAGCGCCTCGAGCGCGCTCGCGACGGCGGCCCGGTTGGTGGTCGCGGCGAGCGCGACGCGCGCCGGGGCGCCCGCCGTGACGATCGCCACCGCGTCGCCCGCCCCGAGGCTCGCCGCGAGCTCGCGGGCTCCGGCGAGCGCGCGGTCGAAGCGGGTAGTCGCTCCCGGGCGGGCCAGGCCCCCGCCCAGCGGCGCGCGCATGCTGAGCGAGTCGTCGACGACGATCGCGACGGCCACGGACGCGCCCGCGCGCCGGGCGATCGCGAGCCGCGAGCAGCGCACGAAGGGCGTGGCGCCGAGCAGCGCGAGGAGCACGACCGAGAGCGCGCGCAGGCCGAAGAGCGCGCGGTCCTCGAGGTGGCTCTTTCGGCGTGCGGTGGGCGGCGTCGCGGGCACGAGGCGCGCGGGCGGGAAGGGGCGCTCCTCGGCCTGCCGCCGGCGGAGCAAGTGCGCGGCGACGGGGGCCGCGACGAAGAGCGCGACGAGGAGCGCGGCCGCGGAGAGGAGGCTCATCGGTGCGCCTCGGCGACGGCCCGCACGATCGCGCGCACGACGGTGGCGGCGTCGTCGGTCGTCGTCGCGCGCACGAGGCGACCGCCGCGCGTCTCGAGCTCGCGCGCCCAGGTGGCGTCGCGATCCTCGAGGCGCGCGAGGTACTCGGCGCGCACGGCGTCGGCGTCCGCCTCGACGACCGCGCCGCCCTCGAGCGCGCGCAGGCGCACGGTGCCGCGAAAGCCGAGCGTCGCCTCGGTCGGGTCGAGCACGCGCACCACGACGAGCGTGCGCCGCCCGGTGCCGAGCGACGTGAAGGCGCCGAGCGCCGCGGCCGGCAGGTCGACGAGGTCCGAGAAGAGCACGAGGATCGATCCGCGCCGGGCGCGCCGCGCGATGGGGGCGAGCGCGCGCTCGACGGCGTCCTCGTCGCGCTCGAGGTCGCCCGCCGCGGCCGCGCCCTCGAGCGCGCCGACGACGCGCTCGAAGGCCTCGCGCCCCGCGGAGGCTGGCAGCCCGCGCACGCCGTGGCCGCCCACCCACGCGAGGCCCACCGGGTCGCCGCTGGCGAGCGCGACGCGCGCGAGGGCCGCCGCGAGCAGGCCGGCGTACGCGAGCTTCGCGCCGGGCGCGCCCTCGCCGCGGTAGGCCATCGACGCGGACGCATCGACGCAGAGCCACAGCGCGCGGTCGGTCTCGGTCTCGAACTCGCGCAGCATCAGCCGGTCGTGCCGCAGGAGCGATCGCCGGTCGATGAAGCGCAGGTCGTCGCCCGGCACGTACTGCCGATGCCCGCCGAACTCGACGCCGGCGCCCTTGCGCACGCTGCGGTGCGCGCCCGCGTAGACGCCCTCGGCGACGACGCGCGCCCGGAGCCGCAGCGGCACGAGCTCGCCCCAGTCGATGGGCAGGCCGCTGGCGGGCGAGCTCGTGCGAGGGCGGGCCACGCGCCGCTTCTAGCATCGCTCGGAGGTGCCGTCCCCGCCGGGGCGACCGCCGGGTCGGGGTCGGGGCGCACATGCGGCGGCTCCGGACCGTTCAAGTCCTGCCCGAAATGGTTCCGGCGGAGCCGGGACGGGCGCTAGTCTCCCGGGCGCGATGGCGGATCCGACGACCGACACCTTCTCCGTGGAGCTCCTGGGGTTCTCGCCTCACGTGTCCGAGCAGGACGCGGCCCTGGCGCTCGCCAAGGTGTTCGGCATGGACCCCGCGCGCGCGATCCAGCTCGTCAAGGGCACGCCGGTGCGCGTGAAGGGCAACGCGGCGCCCGACGTGGCGCGCCGCCTGGCGACCGCGCTGCTCGGCATCGAGGCGAACGTCCGCGTCAAGAACGACAGGACCGGCGCTGCGCGCGAGTACCTCGCGAAGGTGGTCGCCGACGACGGGCCTCCTTCCGCGCTGCGCGAGCCGCCCGACGCGCCGCCGCACACAGTGCGCCCGCCGGCCATCTCGTACCTGCCCGGCGCGCTCGGGGCGTACGTTCCACCTGGCGCGCCCGACCCTCGCGCTGCCTTCGCCGCGCACGCCGGCGGGGCCGCCGTGCCGAGGCACACTCCGATGCCCGCGCCGCCTGCGACGGGGGCCGGCGGCGCGTCCGCGAATGCGCCCGCGGCTGCGGGGCGCCTGGGAACCCCCTTGATCGCCGGGGCTGCGGCCTCCGCGCGCCTCGGATCGCCGCTCCTCTCGGGGGGCGCAGCGGGGGGGCGGCTCGGATCGCCCCTCCTCGCCGGGCCACCGCCGCCCATGAAGGCCGCGCAGCCGGCCTCGACGCCCTCGCCGACGTCCGCTCCCGCCGTGTCCGCTGCCGCGCCGACGTCCGGCAAGGCGTCCGCCGCGAGGTCGCCGGCGTCGCGCACGAACGCGGCGGTGGAGGGCGAGACGTTCACGCTCACGCTCCTCGGCTTCTCGCCCTCCGTCACCGACCTGGACGCCGCCCAAGCGGTGTCGCGCGTGTTCGGGATGGACGTGCAGCGCGCGGCCGCGCTCGTGAGGCAGGTGCCGGTTCGCGTGAAGGGCAAGGCCCCCGCGGACGTCGCGCGCCGCCTCGCGACCGCGCTCCTCGGCATCGACGCGAACCTCAAGATCACGAGCGACCTCACCGGCGAGGAGCGCGAGTACGTCGCTTCGGGCGTGGCCGCGGACGGGCCGCCCTCGGCCCTGCGCGAGGTCTCCGATGCGCCCGGCCGCCCGCCGGCCATCTCGTACCTGCCCGGCCAGCTCGGCGCGTACGTCCCGCCGGGCGCCGAGGATCCGAGGGCGGTCTTCACCGCGGCGGCCGCCGCGACCGCTGCGACCGCCGCCGAGCACGCCCCTCCCGCGCCGCGAACGCCCGCCAGCAATCGCGCTCCGTCGACAGGGCGCGCCGGCCCTGGCTCGGGCCGTCCGCCCCCGGGCGTCGGTCCGGACGCGACCCGCCTGCCGAGCGGCCTTCGCCCGCTCCCCCCGCTGCGGCCCGACGTCGCCGCGCGGCTCGCGAGCGGCGATCCGCCGCCGCCGCTGGTCCACGGGGACGTCCCCGCGTGGTCGCTCGA
The DNA here is from genome assembly GCA_903906315.1 of uncultured delta proteobacterium. GTDB lineage: Bacteria > Myxococcota_A > Polyangia > Polyangiales > Polyangiaceae > CAIVJW01. Next base: position 3,279 of record CAIVJW010000011.1, read on the forward strand.
GGACCTGGCCGGCGCGCTGCCCGCGGGCGCCTCGCCGGCGCCTGGCGCAGCGCCCGTCTCCGCGCCTGCCGCGGCGCCCGCCGTCGCACGCGGGCCGGCCGTCGTCGCGCCCGGGGCGACCGTCTGCTCGTCGTGCCACCGGCAGCACCCCGCGGACGCATCGTACTGTCCTCACTGCGGCTACAGCCGCAAGACGCACAAGCACCAGTGTCCGGCGTGCGGCGGGGCGCTCGTGACGGGGCACGAGGTCGGCGCGGTGCACTACGCCATCGCGGGGGTCCTCGCGCTCGGCGCCATTGCGGCCACGTGGTTCCTGGGGCTCGCGACGGGCGCCGGGTTCGCGCTGGCGCCGTTCGCCGCCGTCGCGTTCGGGCGCGCGCACACCGTCGGCGTCCGCTGCGCGAAATGCGGGAAGAAGCGCGACGCCGAGACGCTCCCCGCCGCCGCGAAGAAGGACGTCGCGCAGACGCGGACCGTCCAGCTCGTCTTCGCCGCCCTCCTCTCGGTCCTCGCGTTCGGGCCGGTCGTGCTCTACCTCGGTCAGCCCGAGCTCGTGCACGAGTCCGCGCAGGCGGGCCGCTTCGTCGCTTCGGTGCCGCGCACGCACCGCCGCATCGAACATCAGCCCATCGACGTCAGCACCGGCTTCGCCGTCGCCTTCGGCCAGGTGCACGAGGCCATGAACCCGCACTTCGCGATCGAGATGTACCGCATGGTCTACGTCGAGATCCCGAACGCGCGGCATGGCGGGACGGAGGCCGAGAACCTGAGCGGCACGCTCACGGGCGTGCTCGCCGACATCGACGCGATCGCCGACGCCCCGAAGACGCTCGAGGGGGTCGACAAGGTGCTCAGCGGCGGCCTCGAGGCGACGTTCACCGCGCCGGGAGGCCTCCGGGGTCGCGTGCGGACGTACCACGCGGGCGCAGGGTACCTCAGCATCCTGTTCGTCGGCCGCGGCGAGGGCGCCCTGCTGCGCCCCGAGGGCGCCGCGTTCCTCGCCTCGCTGCACCGGTAGCGGATCGCGCCGCACCGCGAGCGCACGCGAGCGCGCTCCCTCGCGGCTGCGGTCCTGGCCCTGCGCGGCTCCTGACCCGCGGGCCGCGCGTCGACCGACCGTCGGCGCGCGCCGCCCCGCGTTTCAGCGACGGCGACGCCGGCGCGCGACCGCGGCCAGCGCCGCGATGCCGATCCAGGCGCCGGTCGGGGCTCCGTGCCCCTCGCCGGCCGCGCGGCAGCCGCAGCCACCCGACTCGCCGGTCACGTCGCCGGCCGGCTCCTCGGCCGCCGGCGCGTCCGCGAGCGCCGCCTCGAGGTCGGGCGGCGGCACGTCGACGCCGACGCCGCGCAGCTTCACCTGCTGAATCGGCTCGTCGGGATCGTTCGACGCGACGATCAGCACGGCGTGAAATTCGCCCGCGTGCGACGGGATGAACCGCACGGCCGAGTCGTGGCTGCCCTTGGCCGCGATCTCGAGCGCGGGATCGAACGGCGGGAAGACCTCGGGGTCGCTGCTCGCCAGGGTGATCGCCAGCGCGGCCTCGCCCTTGTTGGCGAGCGGCAGCGGCGCCAGGCGCTTCTGCCCGACCTCGACCTTGCCGAAGTCGATCTCGCGCCGTGACAGCGACAGATCCGGCAGCGGGTAGTGGACGCGCTGCGAGTCGAAGACCCAGTCGACCTTCGTGATCGGGAACGAGATCGGGATGTCGGCGATCGGGATCGACCAGTTCTTGCCGAGCACCGAGATGTAGAACGCCGGGATGAGGTGCAGCGTCCCGTCGTAGTCGAGGGTGCCCTCGGGGTGCACGTCGAGGTCGATCCACGGGCCGCCCTTGTAGCCGCAGGTCGTCTCGCCGCCCTCGGAGAGGATCGGGCCGCCCTTCACCGGCAGGCCGTCCGCGGTCGTCGTCACGACGATGCGATCGTTCGTGTACGTCGTGCGCAGCGCCATCGCGACGTCGAGCTCGAAGCCGCCGTCGACGCCCGGGATCGACCCGCCGAGGATGTCCGAGAGGCCGATCGACACGAGCTTGGTCTGCGGCGTCTGCCCCTCGACGGACGCGCCCGGCGCGAAGCCCCAGGCCTCGAAGCCCTCTTGCCCCCAGGCCTCGAAGTCGAAGTTCGGGATGTACGGCAGATCGCCCTGCCACGTGAAGTGCTGCCCCGCGACGCTGATGTCGACCCGGCCCTGCGCGATCACCTGCGCGCCGTAGCGAAAGCCGATCGACCCTCCGCGCGGATCGCCGGGCGCCGTCAGCAGGAAGGCCTTCGGCCAGTCGGCCTGGAGGTCACCGGCGAGCGCGACGCGCGTGTGCGCGTAGATGCCCGCCGCGAGGTGCACCTGGAGCGGCGATCCCTGCGGGATCCACCCCGTGTCGAAGCTCCACTCGATCGGGAGCGAGTCGGTCTTGTCGTACGCGACGTGCCCGCGCTCGCAGCTCCAGGCCGCGATGCCGCCCGTCTCGCACGGCACCGCGAGCACGTCGTAGGCGGCGGCCTCGCGGGCCCCGAAGGCGATGGCGGCGAACGCGACGAGGCTCGCGGCGTGGGCGCGACGTCGGCGGATCCCGGGCGCGTTCGGCGTGACGGCGGAGCGAGGCGGGGGCAGGCGCATGATGGATCGGCATTGTCGCGCTCGCCCGGTGGCGTTGTCCACGGAGCGCCGCGCGATCCGCGGGGGGCGGAGCGAGGCCCGCCCGGATCGTCGCCTGCCCGCGGCGTCTCGCCCCGACGCCCCGCTTGCGCGACCGTCGGAGGCGAGCCGTTCGCAGGCCGCGCCGGTCGTTCGTGGCCACCTCGCGCGGGTCGGCCCGCTCCCTCCGCCGAGAATCCCCCGCGGTGCTGGTAGGCTCGCCGTCATGAGCGCACGACGACGGAAAGGGACGGCGGCGACGTCTGCGCCCTCGCCCGAAGAGCCGGCCCCGCCTTCGCGCGCGGCCGAGCGCCTGACGCTCGGGCCGGAGCCGACCGCCGCCTCGCCGGGCACGCTCGTCGTGCGATCGTCGGAGCGTCCGCGCATCTTCCTCATCGACTACTGCGCCGAGCGCGTCGTCGTCGAGCGCGAGGTGGACTCGATCGACGAGGTCCTGCCGTACCTCGACGACGATCTTCCCTCGATCACGTGGGTCGACGTGCGCGGCATCGGCCACCGGCCGACGCTCGAGCGGCTCGGCGAGATCTTCCACATCCACCCGCTCGCCCTCGAGGACGTCGTCAACGTCCCGCAGCGCCCGAAGTCCGACGCGTACCCCGACCAACAGGTCGTCGTCGCCCGTCGGGTCCGGCTCGACGATGCGGGGCTGATCTGCGCCGAGCAGATCGGCATCGTCTTCGGCAAGGGCTTCGTCCTCACGGTGCAGGAGCGATCCGACAGCGACGCGCTGGCGCCGGTCCGCGAGCGCATTCACAAGGGGCGCGGCATCATGCGCAAGTCGGGCGCGGACTACCTCGCGTACGCGATGATCGACTCCATCGTCGACGGCTTCTATCCGGTGCTCGAGGGGCTCGGTGAGCACCTCGAGGACCTGGAGCTCCGGGTGATGGACCCGCAGCGATCGACCTCGAAGCAGATCCACGACGTGAAGCGCGAGCTCCTGACGCTGCGCCGCGCGATCTGGCCGCAGCGCGACCTCGTCAACGGGCTCCTGCGCGACGACTCGCCGCACGTCGCGAAGGAGACCCGCATCTACCTGCGCGACACCTACGACCACGCCGTGCAGGTCATGGACATGGTCGAGACGTTCCGCGAGATCGCCTCGGGGCTGATGGACCTCTACCTCTCGAGCATCTCGAACCGGATGAACGAGATCATGAAGGTCCTCACGATCCTCTCGACGATCTTCCTGCCGATCACCTTCATCGCGGGCGTCTACGGCATGAACTTCGAGACGGGCGCGTCTCCGTGGAACATGCCCGAGCTCAAGTGGCCCCTCGGCTACCCGTTCGCGCTCGCGCTGATGGCCGGGAGCGTCGTGTCGATGCTCGTCTACTACCGCCGCAACGGCTGGCTCGGCAACGGCGCGCCCCCGCGGCGGCGCGGGGACGAGGACTAGCCCCCGCGCGGCTCGCGGTCAGTACGGCGAGGAGTACGGCGACTTCGGCTTGCCGGTCATGTCCGGCCCGACGCTCTCCATGAGGCAGTCGGCGAGCGCGCCGAAGTGCAGCGAGTACACGAGGCCGCTCGGCCTGTACTCCGGCGGCACCGGCGCGCCGTTCAGGTTGAGGTCGAAGCCCTCGGCGTCCCACGCCGCGTATGCTGCGTCGTTCGTCCCGGCCGCGCCGATGAGCTGGTTCCACCACGTGACCGGGTCGTTCGTCGCGGGCGTGCCGGCCGGCAGGATGTTCGCGAGGATGCGCCGCCGCTCCTGGCTCACGAACGCCGCGTCGAGCACGGCCGCGTTGAGCTCGCCCTCGTAGACCATGCCGCGGTTGTTCTTGTTCGCCGATCCGACGCTCATGAACTTGTCGTCGACGATCAGCATCTTCGAGTGCGTGTCCATGTCGGCGAACACGGCGTCCGTCTCGTCGATGCCCCAGGTCACGTGCGTGTCGTACGCGCGCAGCTGCAGCAGCAGGTAGCGGTTCGGGAACGCGGACTCGAACTCGGCGTTCGCGATGTACGTCTGCGCGCAGCCCGGGTCGGTCCACTCGTTGATCGGCTTCGTGATGACGATGAGCCGCAGGTCCGGCACCTGCGCCATGCGCGCCGCGATCGCGTCGCCCAGGAGCGGCGCGCGGAAGTACTGGTCCTCGATGAAGATGTACTTCTCGGCGTTGCCGACCGCGTTGACCCAGCTCTCGGCGATCGCGTGCTCCCAGAAGGGCTCGGGCAGCGTGGCCGTCACCTGGACCTGCGTGCCGCCCGGTCGCTCCGAGATGCCGTGACCGACCTGGAAGGGAGTGCTGTTCTCCGAGTAGTCGACGCCCTGCGCGAGCTGGTAGTCCCAGCGCTCGTGGAAGACGTCCGCCGCGTCCTGGGCCGACGGGCCCTCGATGCGCAAGTAGTAGTCCTTGCGCGGGCCCGTGGCGGGGAGCTGGTCCTTCGTCTGCACGGCGAGGCGGTCGGCTTCGGTCGCGTCGAAGCCCATGCGTCGGTAGTCGAACACGAGGTGTTCGGACGAGTCCCAGTCCACGGCCTTGACGTTCATGCCGCCGACGTAGGCGACCTCGTCGTCCACGACGACGAACTTCTGGTGGTACGTCGCGTGCTCGAGGTCGACGTTGACCGGCCACTGCGTGAGGTCGACCTGCCACTGGGGGAGCGTCGACTCGATGGCCGCCTCGTCGCCGAACGCGCGCCCGTCGGTCTCCGCGAACGTGGACCGCACGCGGTCGCCGAACAGGAAGGGCGTCGGCTTGAACCAGAAGGTGCCCGAGGTCTCGTTGGCCTGGCCCATGAACTCGAAGCCGTCGCCGGGGAGGTCGGCGTAGGCCTTGAGCTTCTTGTCCGTGTTCATCCACGCGAGCATCGAGTCCTGACCCCAGAACGTGTCGACGAGGATGCGCTTGTCCGCCGAGCTCGCCTCGAGCGTGCCGAGCATGGTGTTCTTCCACCGCTCGTCGGGCGTGAGCGACGCATGCCCCGGGTCCTCGCGCACGAGCTCGAAGTCCGACTCCCACCACCACGTGGACAGCAGGACCGAGCTCTTCGCGGCGACGAGATCGCCATGAATCCGGCCCCAGGCCTCCTCGCCGTCCATGAGCAGCTCGATCGCGTTGCCGCGGCGCGCGGGGCGGCCCTCGGCCGAGAACCACTTGTGCCGCAGGCCGAGGTAGGCCGTGTGCACGGGCAGCGTCTTGCCGCTCACGGTGCGCACGTCGTGGCTGAGCGAGTGGCCGTGGCCCTTCGCGGCCGCGCCCGCGACGAGCGTCGCACCGTCGGCGCTCGCGCTGCCGTCGTACTCGATGGTGATCTCGAGCGGGTGGTGATCGGGCGCGGAGAGCGCGATCGTGTACGTGCCCGCGGTGGACAGCGGCACGGTGAGGACCTTGCCGCCGCTGGTCGACACCTTCGCGCCGGCGCGCGTGACCTCGATCGAGGCCTCGCCCGCGAGCAGCGGCTGCGCCCAGAGGTCGAGCGGGTAGATCTCGAGCAGCGCGGTCGCCCCCTCGACGTTCGCGCCGCCCTGGCCGGTGCCGCCTTGGCCCGCGCCGCCCTGGCCCGCGCCTCCCTGCCCCGTCGCGCCGCCTCCCCCCGGCGAGGTGCCGGTGCCGCTCGTGATGTCGGAGGAGTGCGATGCGTTCGCCGCGCCATCCTCGCCGCCGCAGCCGGCGAGGCCGACCGCGAGCGCGAGCGTGGTCGTCGAGGCGAGCCCCATGGCCCGGAGGCGCTGTGTGTAGTTGTTCACCGGGCCCGAGGCTAGCCGCCGGCCGCCCCTGGGCGCAATCCGCGCCGAACGGGGGGGCGGCTACCGGGCGCCGATGATCACGCCCAGGACGATCCCCAGCACCACGGCGACGACCGCGACCGCGATCCACGCGCCGTGGCCTCGGGCGAATCGCGCCGTCGGCGCCCTGCGCGTCGGGGCGAGCTCCTCCTCGCTCGAGGGCGCTGGCCGGGCCGCGACGGCGGCGCGCGTGGGCGGCG
>CAIVJW010000012.1 GCA_903906315.1 uncultured delta proteobacterium
CGTCGGCGGCGGGGTCGCCTCGGGCGGCGCCGGCGGCGTGGCGGGCGGGGGCGGCGCGGCGCCGTTCCAGTGCGTGGATCTCGAGGTGCTGGAGCCGACGGTCGACTTCCCCGGCTGCAACGGGAAGGACGCCGCGAAGTGCCAGTGCGAGGGCTGCACGAACGACGGAGTCTGCTTCGACGACTCGAAGAAGATCGCCGATGACTGCGTCTGCCCCGACTGCGCGAAGGACCCGTATTGCGCCGACCCCTCGCGGTGCGTCGACGACGGCGCGTGCGATCCGTACTTCGAGGGCTGCGCCTGCGCCGACTGCGCCCTTCACCCGCTCTGCAAGTAGGCGGCCCGGGCCGGCGCCCGGCCGTCAGCGGTGCGTGAACTTCGAGAGATCGCCGCCGCCGATCTCGTAGATGGACTGCTCCGGATAGCCGCTGACCCAGAAGTGGTCGAACGCGCCGAAGCCCATGCCCTCGACCATGTCGCCGACGCCGTCGTACTTGAAGAGGTTCTGCTGGATCCACTCGCCGCCGTGCGCCTTGACGTACTGCCCGATGAAGTCGCTCGTCATGTCGGAGACGTAGACGTACGTCACGCCGGTGTTGGGGTCGGTGACGACCTCCATCCCGTCCATGTGGTCGCCGGCGAGGTCGGGGTACTTGAACTCGGGCACCCAGGTCTTGGACGCCTCGTGGAACGAGTACACCGTGCGCTCGTAGTGCACGCCGCTGTACCAGACGCCGGCCACCTCATCGCGGCCGAGGAACGCCATCCCGGCCAGCGGAGGCGGCGCGTCCGCGATCTTCGTCGCGACGCCGTTCGCGAAGATGTACTCCCAGAGCTCGGCCTTCTTGCTGGGATAGCCGACGACCCAGTGGACGCGGTCCGCGCTCGCGAAGAGCTCGGCGGAGTTCGGCGGGCCGAGCTCGGGGATGGCGAACGTCTGCACGAACGTGAGGATGCGCTCCTCGACCGGGCCGGGCGCGTCCGGGTTGTCCGGGTGCTGGTTCGGCTCGAGCGCGCCGTCGCCGTCCGAGTCGACGAGCTCCACCTTGTACTCGTCGAGGAAGCTGCCGCTGCGATTGACGTACAGCCGGTCGCCGTACGAGTCGACATCATAGCCGCCCTTGAAGGCGCTGTTGGCCGCCGTGAAGCGCGCGTACTTGTAGTAGAGGCCAGTCGGCGTGGTGCCGCCGATGGGGGCGATGGGCACGCAGGCCACGGCCTTGGCGTTGCACACCTCCTTTTTCGGGTCGCACGTGTCCAGCGTGACCCACTCCGCGGGGAAGGCGTTCGTGTCGCACTCGCGCAGCTCGCTGCCATAGCAGGAGTGCTGCCCCGGGAGGCACGTGACGCAGCCGACGCCGTCGTCGCAGACGCCGTTGCCGCAGGGCTGCTGGGCGGCAATCCCTGCCTGCACGTCGCACGTGAAGGCCACGTCCCCGGAACAGACGATCTCGAGCGGGTGGCCGGTGCACGGCGTCGGCGGCGGGGGCGCGCCGCCCTGGCCGCCCGCCCCGCCCACGGCGCCGCCGCCGAGGCCCGTCGAGCCCGTCGAGCCTGTCGAGCTCGTCGTGCTGCCGCCCGCGCCGGTTGATGCCCCGCCGCTGGACGACGACGTGCCGGTGACGCCGCCGCTTCCGCCCTGGCCCGGGTGCGTCCCGGCCGTGTCCGTCGCGCCCGGGTCGGACCCGCAGGCGCCGATCGCGGCGCCGCCTCCGACGAGGCTGAGAGCGATCACCGACCACGCGCCGCGGTTGCAGAGGTTCATGCCGGCCCATCGTACGGCCGGTGGTCGATCGCTGGCAACGAGGCGCCTTCGCCGCTAGGCAGCGCGCGTCGCGCGGTCGGCGTGCGCGATCCGCTCCAGCGTCAGCGACAGGCACCCGGCCGTGCGCACGATCATGGAGATCTCGTCGGCCTCGAAGAAGTAGCTCTGCGACGAGCACAGCGTCCACGCGCCGACGACCTTGCCGTCCACGCGCAGCGGGAACGAGGCGACCGATCGCAGCCCCTGGGCCCACGCCGTGTCCTGCCAGCCGCCGGCCGCGTCGTCGTGCAGCACGTCCTCGAGCACGTCGAGGTGCACGACCGGGCGCCCCTTGCGCACCGCGCGCGAGGTCGGCGTGCGGCCCGCGGGGCCGTCGCCGGTGTCGAGCGGCATGGCGTCGAGCGTGCCCTGGGCGATGCCGGCGCGCGCCGCGGTGCGGACGCGGCCGTTCGGGCACGCGAGCGAGACCCACGCGAGGTCGAGGACGCAGACGTCGGCCACCACGCGGCAGGCCTCGGCGAGCAGCTCGTGGGCGTCGTGGGCGCCGGCGATCGCGTCGGTCATGCCGGCGAAGAGGCGCGCGGCCCGGTCGGCGTGGCGGCGGCGGCGCGCCTCCCTGTGGCGCAGGGCGGCGTCGGCCGACGACGGCCGGATCGCGACGTCGAACGCGGACCCGTCGCGCTTGCGGTAGAGCTGCGCGGTCGCCGACGTGTCGCGGAGGGCCGGACCGAGCCGAAGCTGCGCGCTCCCCACGAGATCGTCGATCGAGTCGAAGAGGTGGTGGTGGTGGGCCGCCGGGGCGAGGGCGTCGAGGTTCATGGCTGCAGCCGGATCAACGGCAGCCCTGTGGAGGCCTTGAGGCCTCATTCGCGCGCCAAGTTGGCGCGATTCGAGGCGAATTACGCCGATTCGGCGCGGTCGCCCGCCTCGTCCGCGGGGGCCTCGTACTCGAGGCGTGCGAGCTCGCGGTCGTAGAACTCGTCGAGCATGCGCCCGAGGTGCAGGCGCGCGACCTCGGTCGAGAGGATCGCGGTCACGGGCTCCCACGTCGCGCGCGTGAGCGCGTCGAGGTCCGGGATCGTCGTGATGCCGAGCCCCTTCAGCGCGTCGCCCAGCCGCTCGCCGGATCGCGACCGGACGGCGCTCTCGACGAGGGTTCGCCGTCGCGCGCGCAGCACCGGGTGCGTCAGCAGCGCCGCGACCGCGTCGATCGCCAGCGCCTCGGCCAGCTTCGCCGTCTCCTCGCCCGCGGGGGCGGCGAGCTCGGCGATGGGGCGGCCGAGCAACCAGGACGCGACGTGCTTGCGCAGCGCGACGAACGGCGGCGTGTCGGCCTTCGCGATCGTGAAGTCGCCCATCTCGCGCAGCGCGCGCCGCGAAAAGCCGAGCAAGAACTTGCGGATCTCGGGCTCGGTGCGCTTGTCGAGCTCGGCGCGCATCGTCTCGAGGCCCTTGCCGAGGCCGCCGAGGCCGAAGGGCGAGAGCTTCTTCAGGATCGCGGGCAGGCCCCACTCGGCGACGACCGGGTTCACCTTCTGGGAGAACTCCTTCAGCGCCTCGAACAGGACGTCGCGCATGACCTCCTCGGCGGCGTCGCTGTCGAGCACCTCGCGGATGAGCTCCTCGGGCAGCAGCTTCGGGCGCTCGAGGAGCGCGTCGAGCTCCGCGCGCACGGCCGGCGGCACGTAGGTCGACGCGGGCGTGCGGTCGCGGCGCGCCTCGGCCGTCATGGCCGCGACGATGGCCTGCGCGGCGGGGCGCAGCGTGCCCTCGACCGACGCGCCGTCGAGCAGCGCCTCGAGGCCGTCGGCCATCGTCTCCGGGCTGACGATCTCGCCGACCGGCCGGTCGAGCAGCTCCTCCCACGTCGCGCGCACGTTGGCCCGCCACTCCTCGCGCGCGGCCGGCGACACCAGCCGGTCGAGGAGGAACGCGGCCTGGTGCGCTCGGATGCCCTCGATCTGCTGCCTTCGTTCCTCGATGTTCATACGGCGTGGCGGGGGCCCTCGCGGGCGCCTGCTCCGTGGATCAGCGGTGGAGGTAGTCGCAGTTGCCGACGTCGTTCGACGCGAGGCAGTGGTGCGTCTTCGGGTGCGAGAGGTAGTAGACGTCCGTGCCGTCCGACATGAAGAAGCGGGCGACCAGGTTCGTCAGGTAGGTGCCCTCGTCCCAGCTCTGGCAGGGCTCGCCGTTCACGAAGCAGTGGTTGCCCTCCGGGTAGATGTACGCGTCGAGCAGGGCCGTCAGGCGGCGCTTCGGGTCGGCCTGCCACGCGCCGTCCTTGCCGTAGGGCACGCCGTTCACGCGAGGCGCCCAGACGTCGTCGCTCGGCGAGCCGTGCGGGACGGCCTGCGTGTAGCGCGCGAGCCGCAGCGGCACGGGCGCGGCCTGCTCGAAGTAGCGCTGCCGGCCCTCGTCGAGGTCGTCGGCGTCGTAGAGCGCCTCCTCGCACTTGGCCTTGCCGAGCGGGTTCGGCACGCACGCCCCCGTGCCGAAGTCGCAGTGCGTGTCGTAGAAGCACACGCGCTTCTTCTTGTCGGGATCGCTCTCCGTCGCCTCGGTGCAGCCGGTCGGCAGGCACTGCTTCGCCACGCCGTCCTGCGTGAGGAACGTGCCGCCCGGGTCGACCTCGTTCTGGCTCGTCATGCACCGCGGGTCGGCCGGGTGGCGCGCGAGCGCGTTGATGCCCTCGATGACGTGGTTGTCGATCAGGACCTGGTTCGGCGTGCGGTTGCCGAGGGCCTCGAAGAGCGGGCGCGGCGTGACGTAGTTGGAGTACTCGGGGTAGAGCGCCGTCTGGTCGGGGCGCAGGAACGGCAGCGCCCCCGACGCGCGCGCGAACGCGATGCCGGAGTTCAGCGGCACGTTCATGTCGCCGATCGTGTTGAGCGTCAGCAGCGCGTGGGGCGCGATCGGCTGGCCGAACGGATCGGTCATCTGCTTGATCGAGTAGTACGGGGCGAAGCTCGCCGGGTCGCCGGGCTCGAGCGCGGACTGGGCCAGCGCGATGAAGCGGCGGAGCGCGGGCGTCTGCCGGATGTGCCCCATGCCCTCGGCTGGCGCCGTCAGCACGGTCCCCTCGCCGAAGTAGTGGCCCTGAAAGATGACGCACGACGCGCCGCCCTCGCCGGGCGTGCACGTCTCGGTCTCGAGGTCGTTCTTGTAGGTCGCGCCGTAGCGCCCCGCGCCCCAGCGGTCGACGTGGACCTTGGGCTGCTGGTCGACCGATCGCGTGCCGGCGCAGCTCTTGTAGTCGGTGACGGCGTCGCGGCCCGGGTAGAAGTCGATGACGACCTCGTCGCCGACCGTGGCCGGCAGGCCGACGCGGATGCGCCGCTCGTCGTCGACGCGCGCGCAGCGGACCTCGCCGTTCGTGCGGTTGACCGCGAAGACCGTGGTGTTCTCGAGGTCCGCCTGGTCGATGCACCGGATCTCGACCTCGCCGGTGCCGTTGACGTCCGGCATGACCCACCGGAGCGACATCTGGCCCGCGGTGCACATCGTGCAGTGGTCCTTCTCCTTGACCCCGCTGTCGTCGCAGGACCTGCGCTCCTCGGCCGGGACGGTGACGATGAGCGGGCCCCAGATGCGCAGGAGCACGGCCTCGATGACGCCGCCCTGGAACGACCGGATGCCGATGTCGGTGAGGCCGGCGCCGCCCGATCCGGGCACGGCCGCGGTCACGTACGCGTCGATCGACCCGTGGATGGCCGAGAGGATGCCGCCGAGCGACTCGCCCCACGTGCCGTAGGTCGCGCTCGGGCCGCCGACGTCGGGCTTGCCGTCGCCGTCGAAGTCGCCGGCGAGCTCGACCTTGCCGTCGGCGTTCACGTCGCACGCGCCGCCGCCCTCCGTCGCCCAGCCGCTCGCGTCGGTGCGGCAGGTCATCTTGCCCGTCGGCGTGCCGAACGACCGCAGGATGCGCACGAGCTGGATGTGGTCGAGGATCGACTGTCGCACGCTGTCGCGCGTGTGAAAGAGGTAGCTCGACCAGAAGTCGCCGCCCGAGTCCGGGACGCCGTCGCCGTTGAGGTCGCGGCCGCGGCCCGTGGTGAGCGCGTCGTAGAAGGGCGCGACGCACTGGCCGCCGAGGACGGCCTTGGCGGCGAGCTCGGAGTCCTTCGTGTCGAACGACAGCTGGTGGTTGACGGCGTTGATGCCGATCGTCGCGAGGCCGTGGCGGGCCATGTTGCCGGCGTAGAGCAGGAGCTCGCTGAAGTTGCCGGTGTAGCCGTGGCCGTACACGTTCACGTTGAAGGGCTGGTGGAACTGCGCCGTCGCCTTGGGGATGACGAGCCAGAACTGCACGAGATCGTCGGTGACCTCGCCCTGGCCGGTCTGGAAGTTCAGGTTGAACGAGGCGTTCGAGTCGGTCTCCTTCGATCCGCCCTGGAGCAGGAAGGGCACGTGGTAGAAGCCGACGACCATCTTGTCGATCGAGTCGAACGACCGGAGCAGGAGCTCGGCGCCGGGGCCGTCGTCGAAGCCGAAGCCGTCGACCACGAGGCGCTTCATCTCCTTGCGCAGGTCCTCGTATTTGATGACGTAGAGGTTGTCGAGCTTGGACGGGCAGCCGGCGTTCTTGCCGTCGGCGCTGGTCTGCCAGCCCGGCACGTCCGTGACGCCCTGGTTCAGGCCCGCGTTCAGGCCGACGGCGCGCTGCAGCTCGAAGCTCGTCGGCCACTTCTCGGCGAACCTCGCGAACGGGCCCTGCCCGTAGAGGCCGTCGCGCAGGCGCTTCATGTCGTCGACGGTGGGCTGCGTCGTGAAGCTCCACGTGAACGCGACGTGGTCGAGGCCGGTGCCCGCGAGGTCGCCGTAGTAGGCCTTCTTCGAGGGGTCGTTGACGATGTCGCGGACGCGCGCCGCGGTCGCCTCCATCGACGCGTGGTAGACGAAGTCGAACGGTGATTTGACCGCGTTGCCCTTGCCGTCGATGGTCCGGTCGGTGACGACGACCGCGTAGCGGGTCATCTCGTCGAGCGGGATCACCGGGCGGACGATGAGCGTGTCGGTCTCGCGCTCGTACCAGGTGAGCAGGTGGTCGGTGATGCAGCGGTCGCGCGCGCGGCGCGTCTCGACGCACGCGTCCGAGCCGTAGTCGCCGTGCCGCGGGTTGTCGCAGCGCGCGAGATCCGGGCCGGGGCAGGCCTTCGGGTCGTCGAGGTTCGGCACGTCCATGACGCCGTCGAAGTCGGTGTCGTCGGCGGGGCCGAAGGTGCTCGGCGTGAGCAGCCCGCCCTTCGACTCGTCGATCGTGTCAAAGAGCAGGTTGCGCTCGCTCGCGCGCGAGTCGTTCGGCCAGTACTTGTCGATCTTCTTCAGCGTGTAGTCGAAGTTGCCGGCGCCGAGGTCGAGCGCGATCGGCACGCCCGTGGTGAGGTTCACGAGGTAGACGGCGTCGTCGCCGAACTCGTAGTCCTGGCCCTGGTGGCGTCGCCGCATGTTGGCGAGGTCGAGCGCCGCGCCTGTGTAGTCCTTGTAAACCGGGTCGTTCCGGTCGACGTCGAACGACATCCAGATGGGCGCGAACGTGCCCCACCCCTCCATCTGGTCGAAGCGCTTGCGCGCCTGGCGCTCCACCTCGGTCGACGCGACGAGGCTCGCGTTGACGCGCAGGCCCGTGCGGCTGGTCGGGTCCGGCCAGGTCGCGGTGTCGTTCGGGATCGGGATGTCCGGCAGCGGCTTGTGGGCGAGATCGAAGCGCACCTTGGCGCCGGGTCCGTCCGGGGTGCGGCGGAGGCCGTCGGGGGCGTGATCCATCGCGCAGGAGGTGGCGATGATGGCGAGCGAGGCGAGCGCTGCGGCGAGTCGAAGGGGCTTCATCGTCGGGGGACGAAGCCTACTTGGCCGGGGGGCGGGGAGGAAGATCGGCGGGGGCGGGGGCGCGCGAGGTCGGAGCGACGGCCGGGCGGGGAGGGGGGCGAGGCGGATCGCGCCGGCGGGCTCGCCCGCCCCGCACGAGATGCGTTCACGGGCGCCGCGGTGCGGACCGAGGAGGACGGCAAGCGAATGGACGGAGGAGGCGGGCGCTGCGGGGCCGGAGGCCGGGAGCCGGGCTTCTCCACCTCTCTCTGGGGGAGAGGCCGAACCTCAGGGTGCACCGGCATGAATGCCTCCTACTTCTACACAAGTCCGCGCCGCCTTCTGTTCCCCGACCGCGGTGGGAGCCGTGGGCGCTCGCTGGCAGGTCGCAGCGAGGCCGGGATGGCGAAGCCCAGGCCGGCGTCGACCTTGCGGTCCGCGCGCGCCGTCCGGGCCTGAAGAGGGCTCGTCCGCGCGATGCGCCCGCAATGCGTCGTGCCCTTGGCTGACGACGCCGCGTGGCTATCGCGTGCGACCGAGCGTGATCCGCTTGTCGCCGAGGACGGCGGTGATCTCGAGCTTGCCGCCGAGGGCCTCGACGTACCTCCGCAGCGTCGAGCCGAGGCTGTCGTCCTGCCGCTCGAGGCGCGAGAGCTGCCCCTGGTCCATCCCCATCGCCTCGGACACCTCCCTCTGCGTCGCGCCGGCGAGCGCGCGCAGCTCGCGAAGGCCGACCTCGCGCTCGTTCGCCCGGGCCTGATCGAGTGTCTCCGGGCGCTGGAGCGCGTGCGCCATCGCGTAGAGCGCTTCGGACGCGACGCCCACGCCGCACGGCCACTCGACCGCGCCGTGGTCGACGAACGCCTCGAGGAACGCGGCCTCCTCGCGAAGCGGCGCGAACGGCGCCGTAGCGAGCAGCGGCGTCAGGTCGACGAGGCCGCGCGTCCCGTCGGAGAAGCCCAGGGCGAGCTTGTGGCCCGGCCTAGCGTCGACCCGTCGTACTCGGACCATGTTCGCCTCCCCTTCGCCGCCAAGGCCCACGCGACGTGCCACCCCGTCACGGGGAGGGCTCGCCGCGCGAAGTGCTCACGCTCGGTGCTCCGCGCCCGTCGGTTGGCGTGCGGCGCGCGCCTTGGGGCGAGCACCTTCGCCGCCGCGCAGGGAGCGCTCGCCGCCTATGACGAGGGTAGCGAATCACCTGCTCGGCGGCGCTGACGCGGCCCCTCGTTCGTCAGCGGCCATTGCGCCGTGTGCGCCAAGCTGGCGCCCGTCGTGCGCGCGATCGAGGACGCTTGTGCCCAGGCCGACGGATCGATCGTGCGCGTGAACGTCGACGACCCCGATGGTCGCGCGCTCGCAGGCCGGTATCGCGTCGCCCTGGTCCCGACGTTCGTGGGCCTCGACGCGGAGGGCCTCGAGGTCGGTCGCATGGTCGGTGAGCAGTCGCCGCGCGACCTCGCCCGCGCCGTGTCCGAGGTCCGAGGCGAGGCGTGCCGGGCGCCGAGGTGATCGATCGCGGGGACGAAGCGCCCGGCGAGGGACCCGCAGAGGCGCCGACGCGCCGTGGGGTCGACCGGAGCCGATCGGCCGCGCCGGGCTTCGCTGACGCCGCGAACCGTCTCCGGCGGTCGTGGCTCCCACGGTCATGGGATTCTTCAGCAAGCTCCTGGGACTCGAGCCCGAGACTCTGCCGCTGCACATCGACGACGAGAACTTCGAGCGGGAGGTCCTGCGGTCGACGGTGCCCGTGATGATCGACGTCTGGGGGCCGAGCTGCGCGCCGTGCAAGCAGCTCGAGCCGATCGTGATCCGGCTCGTGAAGCGGTACGAGGGCCGCGTGAAGGTGGCCGAGCTCAACGTCGAGCAAGCGCCCCGCGCCGCTCGGCGGCTCGGCGTGCGCGGCACCCCGACGGTGGTCTACTTCCGCGACCGCAAGGAGGTCGAGCGCGTCGTCGGCCTGCGCGGAGAGCTCTACCACGACGAGATCATCCGCACCGAGCTGCTCGACGAGCCCCCGCCGGCGGAGGACGCGTAGCGCCCGCGCGAGGGCCGCGGCGGCCGTCGGACCTGCTGGAACGACCGCTCCGCGGGGCGTTTCGAGTTCGACGGTCTCGGGTCCCTGGACGCGCGGGCGCTCGACCGCTGCGCGCAGAGACCCGTCGTCAGCAACCGCCGCCGCAGCAGCCGCCCGGGTCGTCGGTCGTCCGCGCGTAGCCCTCGCCCTTCGTCTCGCGCGGACCCCGCAGCAGCGTGCCCACGCCGCAGGGGAAGGGGCGCGCCTCGTCGAGCGGCACCGCTACGAGCGGCTCGACGCGATCGCAGGGGTCGGCGTAGGGCGCGCGGGCGTAGAGGCGGAACGTCATTTCGCAGACCGCGACGCGCCGTTCGTCGGAAGGGTTCGCGCGGCGTGCCGCGGTCCGGCGCGGCATCGCGCGGAGGCTCCTCGTGAGGACGCGACGGCGCGCGAAACCAATCGCACGTTCCTGGCTCGTACGGCCCGGAGAGGCGGGCGCGGCGCCCGTCCGGCCCGGAGATCCCCCATGTCCCTCGACGTCGTCACAGAGAGCGCCCCCGTGCTCGCCGCCCTCGAGACCGCCGGGCGCCCGGTCGTCATCGGCTTCTTTTCCGCCAAATCGGAGGCGAGCCGCCAGGCCCAGCCAGCCTTCGAGGCGTTCTGCGCGGCGGCTCCGGCGCTGCAGGCATTCCTGGTCGACGTCACGGTCGTGCGCGAGGTTCACGCGCGCTTCGAGGTCACGGCCATCCCGACGGTCGTCCTCGTGCGCGACGGGATGCTGCTCGCGAAGCTGACCGGGCCCCAGAAGGCCGAGGCCTACGCTCGCGCGCTGCGACCGAGCGCGCCGGCGCGCCCGGACGCGCCGTTCGTCGACGCGCCCCGCGCCAGGCCGACCGCCGACCACCTCGTCGTCGTGTACACGACCGACGTCTGCCCGTGGTGCGTGCGGGTGAAGTCGTACCTGAAGCAAAATGGCGTGAAATTCCGCGAGATCAACGTGCAGCACGACCCGCAGGCCGCGCGGCGGATGGTCGAGCGGAGCGGCCAGCAAGGCGTGCCGCAGATCGACATCGACGGGCTCGTCGTCGTCGGCTTCGACAAGGCGCGGATCGACGCGCAGCTCGGCCTCTCGGCGCGCCGCGCCTGACGTCCCTCTCGACTACCACGAGGTCCCCCATGTGCGAGCTGTTCGCGATGTCGGCGCGTTTTCCGACCACCATTCACCTCTCGCTCGACGAGCTGGCGCGACACGGGGGCGACACGGGGCCGCACAAGGACGGCTGGGGCCTCGCGTTCGTGCAGGACGGCGACGCCCTCGTCGTGCGCGAGCCGGAGCCTGCGAGCGAGAGCCGCTGGGTGAGCTTTCTGCAACGGCACGATCTGCGAAGCTCGACGGTCCTGGCGCACATCCGACGCGCCACGCAAGGCGCGCGCATGCTCCGCAACACGCAACCGTTCACCCGCGAGCTCGGCGGTCGCGCGCACCTCTTCGCGCACAATGGCATGCTCCCCGGCATCGAGGACGATTTCCGCTTCCCCACGAGGCGCTTTCGGCGCATCGGCGACACCGACTCGGAGCACGCGTTTTGCGCGCTGATGGACCGCATGGCGCCGCTCTGGGAGCTCGGGCTGCCGACCCTCGACGACCGGATCGCGATGCTCGCGCCCTTCGCGGCGGCGCTCGCCTCGGTCGGCCCGGCGAATTTCGTCTACAGCGACGGCGACGCGGTCTTCGCGCACGGTCACCGGCGGCGGCACGACGACGGCGAGATCCGCGCGCCGGGGCTTCACGTGCTGTGTCGGCGCTGCACGGCGGGCGAGGACCACGTCGAGCTCGCCGGCGTCGCGATCGACCCGAGCGCCGAGCAAGAGGTCGCGCTGCTCGCCAGCGTGCCGCTCTCGCGCGAGCCCTGGGAGCCCCTCGCCGAGGGCGAGATCGTCGCGCTGCGCGAGGGGCGCGTCGTGCGGCGCGTTCGACCGTGACCGCGGGCGACGCGATCGGCCGCGAGCCGTAGCCGCGGCGAGGCCCGCGGGCGGGGTGGGATCTCCAGCATTCAGGGCGCCGCTGGATGCGCCGCAGCAGCGGCATGCCTCGGTCACAGATGGCACCCGCGGCGTTCGCGATCGTCAAGGCCGCAGCCGGGGAGTGAGAGCCGAGGGGGCGAGCGAGCTCACGGCTGCAACGCTGCAGGAATTGCGCTGGACGTCGCATTTGTGGGGGCGTAACGCTCCAGCGTGATTTCGTTTCTCGAGCTAGTCGCTGCGAGTTCGGGTGAACGCTTGGGGGTCGTTGCGTCGACTCGTGGCGACAGTGCTCGCGGGGGTGGGGCGGTGTTGCTCAGCCCCCTGAAAGGGCCGTCATGAGCGAACGATCCAGAATGGTCGCCATATTTGTCGCGGTCCTCCCGATGGCTGCGTGCAGCAGCACGGGGAGCGACAACAATGGCCAGACGACGGGTAAGTCCGGGCTACCCACCACCCTCGTATTGAGCAAGGCCACCGACGCCGAGAAGCTGCGGTTCTGCCAGTGGCTCGCGTCCGCTGCGCCTGCCGATGCGTGCGGAGCTCCGAGCGCTGCGGCCGACGGCGGAGGGCCCGCAACGACCGATGGCGGCGCGTCGGCCGGGGTCGAGCTCTGTCTGGGGTCGTTCTCCGGCTTCAACAAGGATTGCACGGTGCAGGCGACCGAGCAGTGCTTCTCGAGCTGGGAGAAGTCCGGGGCTTGCGAAATGCCCGCCCAGGCAGCCTGTCAGGCCTACGTCGCATGCTCGGAACCGACGCCCCCCGAGAATGGCGAAGTCGAAGTGGAGTGCTGGGGCACCATCGACGCAGCCCATCATCCCTACCAGCTGGCGATCGGCGGCAAGGAGGAGGTGTCCCACCGCTTTGGCCAGACCACGTGGACCGTATGCAACAACGTCTTGTGGGTGTGGTTCGACCTTTGCGGGGAGGGTAAGGAGGCAGCGCAGAAGTGCGCCAGTAGCTATCCAGATTGCGGCAAGTTCTGCCACATGTGGGAGTGTCATGGCGATACCTGCTTCTCCACCGCAGGCGCGGAGTATTGGTATTCCGACTGATGGGTTCTGTGACCCTGGCGCCCGACGCTGCGTGAGTCGATGACGGAGCGACCGCTGGGGCTGCGCGGAGCCGTGCTCCCTGCGAGCCAACAGCCGTCGCGCACCGGCGCGGCATGCCTACGCGGAACGCCATGGCCGCCGCCGATCGTGCGTCGGCCACGACGGCACGCCCCGCCCCGACGCGGGCCGGCGGGTTGGGACTTGCCTTCCCGTGCCCACCTCGCCTGCCTGCTTGCGGTCATCGGCAGTTTCCTCCGCGGGGGCCGCGAGGCGGGCAGCTGCCGCACCTGCGCACCGGCGACGGTTCGTACGCGTTCACCGCCTCATGCGGCGTTCGCGGCGTGAAGGCGGAACGCTTGGGTCGGCAGCAAGGAAGGCGGCTGGCGATTGTTGAGTCTCGCGACGCAGGCCTCGCGGAGGAACGCCAGCATGTTCCTCTCCTGTCGGCGCAGTGTGGCATGGGTCGTCAGGATGCGCTCGATGA
>CAIVJW010000013.1 GCA_903906315.1 uncultured delta proteobacterium
AGAGGTTCGTGAGAATAGCCATCTCGGTGTCGCCATCTCGCGTTGGCGTGTCGAGCTTGATGACGATGCGGCGCGCTTGCAGCCGCTCCCCGCCGGCACGGGCGATCGTGACGCTCTGCTCCCAGACTTCGCCGGTATCCGTTCGGCCGCGCATGCGCATGCTGCCGGCCGACACGATCGGTAGATTCGCGTGCTGGCGGACCACGTAGAACGCCTGGCGCTGATCGATGCCTGTCAGCAGCGCGATGGTGCAGAGGTTTCGGTCGGCGATCCAGGATACACGTTGAAAGGGCTGCCCGAGCCCCATCGCGCGCAGCTTCTGTCTTGTCGCCCCCCCCGGCACGCCCGGTCGTCGGCGTCGCGCGCTGCGCTCGCGTTCTGCGCGGCGCTCGTGCCCTGAGGGGAGCGTTCATGAGCCAGGCGCGAACCATGGTGCACCGCTGGTGGAGGGCTCCGCATGGCGCCGGTTGTCCAGGGATGCTCGTGGTCGGGCCATCGCGCGTCAACCGGCCGTCGCGTGGATCATCGCTGCCACATCAGCGTCCTCACTGCGGCGTCCGCCGGCGGGCCGCGGGCGATGTCGACGGGCCTCGTGGCCGCCCGGCACGCCTTCGAGACGGGCCGACGAGCCTCGGTGGTCGGTCACCCCCGCATGCCCGGCGATCGGGCTCCCCGCGGAGCGGCCACCGGTCGCCCACGGCCGGCGCCGCCCTCGCGCCAACCTTCCGACGCGCCCCCGAACCTTCCGACGCGCCCCGGAACCCCTCCGGTGCCCTGGGAAACGCCCCCATTTCGGCGTGAGGCGCCGCCGCCCCGCGCGGCGCGCGCCGTGGGCCGCGCGCCAAGCCCTCATTTCAGGCCCATTTCAGCGACGCCCCCGCGTCGGAAGCTTCGCGGGGGCGTCGGAAGGGGTCGCGGCCGCGTCGGAGCGCCTCGTTCCCGCGTCGGAAGCGCGCCGCGCCCGTCAGGCCGGCCCCGCGAGCGCCGGCGCGTCCTTCTCGCCACACGCGCGCGACGCGAGGCCGTGCCGGACGGCGTGGTAGCTTGCGCGGGATGGCCGACCCCGCGCGACGCCTCCCGGACCCGAGCGCGCCGAACGACCCCGACGTCGAGACCGCGTTCCAGGCCGTGCCCGACACCGAGATCGCCGAGATCCTCGACGGCGAGCTCTACCTCCAGCCGCGGCCGGCGCGCCCGCACACGCGCGCGGCGACGGTGCTCGGCACGCAGGTGGCGGGCCCTTTCGATCTCGGCGCGGGCGGCCCCGGTGGCTGGGTCATCCTGTTCGAGCCGGAGATCCACCTCGGCCCGAGGCCCGACAAGCTCGTGCCGGACCTCGCCGGTTGGCGCCGCGAGCGGCTGCCGGACGCGATCGGCGGCGACGACGCGCCGACCTACTACGACCTTTCGCCCGACTGGGCGTGCGAGGTGGTGTCGCCGCGGTCGGAGGCGCGCGACCGCGTCACGAAGATGCGGATCTACCGCCGCGAAGGCGTGGCTCACGTCTGGCTGGTCAACCCGATCGCGCGGACGCTCGAGGTCTACCGGCTCGAAGGCGGCCGGTACGTGCAGATCGAGTCCTTCGAGGGCGACGAGGCCGTGCGCGCGGAGCCCTTCGACGCCATCGAGCTCGCGCTCGGCGTGCTCTGGCGGGGCTGACGCCGCTCGAGCCCGAGGCCCCAGGCTGGATCGGTCGGCGCGCCTCCGCTTCCGACCCGGGCGCGGCCGATCGCCGCGCGCCCGACGAGCGTCGGGGCCAGCGTCACGCCTCCCCGCCCTCCGCCGCCTTGCCGCCCTTCGCCTTCCCCCCTTCTTCCCCCCGCGCCCCCTCGCCGCCGCCCGCCAGATCCGGAGCGCCTCCGCCGTGATTCGCAGCCTCCTCAGCTCCCCCTCCACGAACGCCTGGCAGCTCCCCCCCCGCGCGCTCGCCCGTCTCCGGGTCGGGCTCGTCGTGCCACGGCACGATCCACGGCACGAGCTCCGCGACCCCGGCGAGGATCGGAGTCAGCCGCTCGGCGTCCCAGCCGTCGGCCTTGCGCGCGTTGTAGAGGCCCACGAGCGCCTGCGCCTGCTCGAGGTGGTTGCAGCCGGCCCAGCCGTAGAGCGGGTCGCCCAGGCCGGCAGCGACGGCGGCAGCGCGGCCACGACGCGATCGCGCTCCGCGTCGGAGAGCGCGGCCTACTCGGCTTCGCTCGGGGCCCGGGGCAGCTCCTCGTCGCTGTGCGGCCCGTCGCTCGCGAACACCATGACGAGAGACTACCACGCGCGGGGATCGCCGCGCCGGGGGGGGGCGGCCGCTGGCCGGCTGCGACCGACGCCAGCGGCGCCCTTCGCGGACACGTCCGCTCGGGCACCGCCGCGCCCAGGTCACAGGCAGGTCTTGGCGGCGCGCAGCCCGGCGCGCTCTTCGTCCTCGGGGGTCACCTTCGTGGCCGAGGAGCACGCGTCCTCCGTCGCGTGCGCGATGAAGGTGTCCCAGAAGCTCGTGAGCTTGTCCTGCTTCGTGGCCTCGTCGAACTCGGCCTTGTGCTCCTTACGGTAGCGCTCGAGCTCGTCGTCGAGCTGCGCGGCGTGGAAGATGGCCGCGTACGTGACGCCCTTCTTCGGCACGACCTCCTTCAGCACGGCGCAGCGCTCGCGGTCGACGTCCTCGCCCGAGGCGATGATGCGCGCCTTCACCTCGAAGTAGCAGCGCTGCACGCGCCGCGAGACGGCGCCCGAGTTGACGTCCTTGACCACCGCGGCCAGCCGCTCGCCGAGGTCGATCTCGGCCCGCAGGCGCACCGACGTGTCGGGCACCGTCGTCGGCTGGTGGTCGGGGCCACAGGCGACTTGGATGTTGGAGGCGAGGTTGTTCTCGAAGCGCGCGACCTCGGTCGGCACCTCCTTGCACTCGCGGAACCCGCCGTGGAAGCCGCCGTGCGACGTGTCGCGCGGGCGGCCTTTCGAGGTGACCGTGCAGCGGTCGCCCGTGAGCGGCTCGGCGACGTAGGGCTTGCCCGCGACGAACTCGGCCTCGCTCTTCAGGAGGTCGGCGCAGCGGACGGCGCGCGCGACGCCGGCGAGGTCGAGGGTGACGGGGCGCAGCTCGGCCTCGACGTCCTTCGGGTCGGCCGTGCCCTCGCGGACGACTCGCCACGTAGCCGTCGCCGCGCAGGCGATCAGGATCGCGCCGCCGACGAGGATGGAAGGGTGGGGCCACGGGCCACCAGCGCGAAGCGCCCTCGCGACGGGCGCGGAGGGGGCCGCGGCAGGTGCAGGCCCGGCGGTGACGGCCGGTGCCGCGGCAGCCGCCGGCGCTGCGGCCGCGGGCGCGGGTGCCGCGAAGAGCGCGGCGAAGGGCGCCGTCTCGCTGATCGCGCGCCACTCGTTCGAGCCCACGAGCGCAACCTGGACCGTGGGCCCGATCGACCCGGACTCGATGGCAGCTCGTAGCTTGTCCTCGCCGACCGGACCGACGGTCTCGGTCCCGTCCGCAACGTAGTAGTCGCCCATGTTGGCTTCTCTCCTTCGCGCTCCGCGGCGACTCTCGCCGCGATGGCGTCCCGTGGCGTCGACGGTCGCCGAGGATGAAAAATGTGGCAAGCGAAAACTAGGCGCGTCGGAGCGACAACGTCCTCCCGTCGCATCTGGGCTGCGGAGTCGCCGCGAAGAAGCTCCGGCTGACTCGCACGGTGCATGACGGGGCCCCGCGTCGTGGGACGACGCGCAATTCCGACGCCGGTGCGGCCACGTCGTCGACGGATGCCGGTCCGTTCGAGTGCGCTGCTGCGAAGTCGGCGTCTCGCGCGGACGCCGAGGCGCTCGTCCGTCATGGCCCCTCGATTCCGAGCCACGCCGCCGCGCCGATGGGTAGCTCGACCCTCATCGAAAAGCAGATTGCCTCGCGCGCAAGCGGTTTTCGTCACGCTGGGCCCCGATCCTGCTGGCCAAAGCGACCCGTCTTCGTCGTGGGGTTGCTCATGTCGCCTTCCCTCACGCCGTTCGCGCCCATCCCCGTGCTGTTCGTCGAGGCCGCGGAGTCGACGCTGCACCAGACGGCGCAGCTCGCGGGCGTGCCGTGCGCGCCGGTCGAGGTCGGTCCCAAGGAGGTGCGGCTCGGCGTCGGCCGACCGCGCACCCCGGCCTTCGTCGTGCTCGTCGCGCTGCTTCTGCGAGGCTTCTTCGGGGAAGGCTTCAAGTCGCGCGACCCGGACACGCACCTGCTACCCGACGGGTCGCTCGAGGATCTCCGCCTGCTCACCGCCGACAGCCTCGACCAGAAAGGCCCTTTCGCGCTCATCCTCGCCGGCCAACCGCTCCTGCGCGAGCGGTTGACCGAGCCGCACCACTACGCGCTGGCGCAGCGGATCACCGTGCGCGTGCGACTCCGCCCGCTCACCGACACCGACGTCGCCCTCTTCGTCGACAAGCACCTGCGCGCCTGCGGCGCCCAGCGGTCGCTCTTCGAGCCCGATGCGATCACCCTGCTTTTCCAGCACAGCCGCGGCGTCGCACGTCTCGTGCAAAGCCTCGCCCTCGGCGCGATGCTCGCCGCCGCCTCGTCGGGCAAGAAGACCGTCGACGCCGACTCCGTGCAGCAGGCGCTGCTCGACCTGGAGTCGTCGTGAGACCGCCCCGCCCGCGCCACGCGCAGATCCACCTCCCGCCGCTCACCGGCGAGCAGGCCTACCTGTTCGCCGACCTCCTGGAGCGCGCCCTCGCCGCCCTCGCGCGAGCCCACGGCGACGCCATGGCCGACTTCCAGGGACGCGCCTTCCCCGACGCGCCACCGCCTCGCGATGCCGTCACCGTGGTCGATGCCCCCGAGACCGACGAGGACGAGCTCTTCTAAGCCGGGCAAATACCGCGAGCGAACGGCGTCAGATTGGGGGAGCGGGCACAGCTTGCGGCCCCGTGGGCGCGAGCTCGGCGGCGGCAGGGCCAACGACCCGGCCCAGGCCAAGCTCGAGGCGGGCCTGTGCATCGTGAGGACGGACGGCAAGGACACGGCCGGGGTGGCAACGCTGCAGCAGGTGTGAGGCGCGCGCCGGAACAAGCGGGTCGTCACGGTGGGCATCGGCAACGTGCTCGCAGTACGTGAGCGCCCCCGTTCCCGCTGGCAACCTGTGTGCGCCATCCGCGCCGCGTTGGGACGCGCCTCGACGCCGGCCGTCGCGGCGCCGGGATCGGGCTACTTCCCGGCGAGCGTCACGACGCGCTCGCCCGCGCCGGCGCCGAATCGGACCCAGGCCGAGCGCGTCGCGGCGTCCCACAGCCAACCCGCGTCGGTGGCGTCGAGATCGGCGCGCGACGCGGCGGCGGGGAGCGAGGCGCCATCGACCGAGACGCTCGAAGGCGCCGCCTCCACGCGCACGCGCAGCGTGACGGGCCGCGGCGCGCGCCCTAGGCGCACGGTGCTCGCCCCGGCGATCGCCTCGACCGTGATCGGCGTCACCGCGTCGTCCTCGTCGCGGAGCGCGAAGGTGAACGTGCCCTGCGCCGGCGCGACGACGAGCAGCGTGAGCCGCCCCGCGGACGCCGCGTCGCCCATCCCGGTCACGTCGTTCGACACGGCCATCGGCACGATGGCGCCCTCGCGGACGAAGAGGGGCACACGGGTCCGATCCGAGACGTCGACGCCCGCGGCCGTCGTGCCGCCCTCGTGCGGGGGCGCGGCGAGGTCCCACCAATCGAGCCAGCGCGAGCCGGCGGGGAAGGCGACGTCGCGCTTCCCCGAGGCGTCGAGCACCGGCGCGACGAGCAGCGCATCACCGAGCACGAAGCGGTAGTCGCCCGCCCACTCCGCCTGGGCGCCCTGCGGGTGCAGCAGGGCCGTCCCCGCCGCGTGGGCCTCGGCCGCGAGGCTGTAGAAGAACGGCACGAGCTCGTGGTGCAGCGTCGCGTAGGTGCGGTAGAGCGCGACGACGCCGTCGTTGCAGGCCGCGTCGCAGCCGGGCACGTCCCACGGCACGAGGTTCGCGCGGCCGTGGAGCTGCATGAACGGCGATAGCGCGCCCACCGCGAGCCAGCGCTGGAACACCTCGAGGTCGAACGGGAGCTTCGGGCCGAAGGGGTCCTCGTCGTCGAAGTCGAGGTAGCCGCCGATGTCGGATCCGAGCACGGCGTAGCCCGCGGCGGCGGATCGGAAGATGTGGTCGAGCGCGTCCGAGAGGCCGACCCAGTCGCGCCGCTGGTCGCCGACCCACGCGACGGGCGCGTGCTCCTTGCGCGCGAAGAAGCGACCCTCGAAGTCGTACGACTTGTCATAGGGGCGCACCATCGTGACGAACTCCTCGGTCGTCCGCTTCGAGGCGCCGTATGCGTAGAAGTCCCGATAGTAGGCCTCCGAGTACGCTTGGTGCGGGACCGGGCCCTTGGCCGTCTGCACCTCGGCCTCGCGCAGGTAGCTCTCCGCGAAGTCGAGCTTCCAGCCGTTGATGCCCATCGCGAGGAGGGCGTCCTGCTGCCTGTGCCACCAGGTGACGGCCGCCGGGTCGAAGAAGTCGAGAGCGCCGCCCCGGCCCTTCCACCAGCTGAAGAGCGCGCCGTCGTCGACGAGGTAGCCGCACGCGAGCGCCTCCTCGAGGTTCGGCGAGGGGCCCTCCACGTAGTCGCCGCCCGGCTCGCCATCGAGGTACGAGGCGTTGACCATCGGCGTGACCCAGAGGACGACGCGCACGTCCTCGGCGTGCAGGTCGGCGACCATCTTGCCGAAGGCGGGGTAGCGCTTCTCGTTCGGGACGAACGTGTTGTAGTGCGTCTCCCAGGGGCTATCGATCACGACGACGCCGACGGGGATGTCGCGATCCTTGAAACCCGCCACGAATGCGTAGGTGTCGGCGCCGTCGGAGATGTCCTTGGAGATCCACGGCTCGAACGCCCAGCGCGGGGTGTGCACCGGCGGGGGATCGATCGGCGGGTCGACGCCGGCGTCCGAGGTGCACGCGCCGCCGTCCGTGGTCGGGTCGGTGGTCGAGCCGCTCGCGCCGCCGGCACCGCCGGTCGGCGGGGAATCCGCGGGCTCGCCGCAGGCGGCCGCGATCAGGATCGCGCCGAGGATGCCTGCGGCGAGGGAGTAGGTCGTTCGCATGGATGGGGCCTCTCGGCCTCCGAGCATAGCGCTCCGCCGCGGCGCGTCCCCCACGACGGACGCGGCCACCGGGCCCGGAGGAGGTCGGGCCGCCACCACCGCGCCGCAGGCGAACGGCCTGCCGATACGTGCGCGCGGCGGCGGCTCAGCTCGATTCGGCGCGCGGGGGCGCCGGTTCGGTCAGGGGCACGGCCGCGCGACGACGGAGCGGCAGCTCTCCTCGTGCCCCGGGTCCTCGGAGTCGGGCGGCAGGCCCGGGTGCGCGCAGCGCCGCTCGACGCGCTCCTCGAGGTCGCGCTCGCCGAACGCGGCGAGGAAGCGCCGCTTCGCCGGGCAGAGCCGCTGCACGAACACGCTGTCCCGATAGACCTGCATCCGATCGAGGGATCGCGCGAGCGCGCCCAGCTCCGCCGCCGGGACCGCGCGCGCCTTGCGCTCGCGATCGAGGTTGAGCGCGATCTCGCCCGCGGCCGCGAGGACCTCGCCGTACGCCTCGCCCGCGCGTCGCTCGTAGTCCGCGGCCTCGGCGTCGAGCAGCTCGCGCTGCGCGCACGCGCGATCGACCTTCGCGGCGCACGCCGACACGAGCAGCGCGCGCGCCTTCGCGTACGCCGGGGGCTTGGCCGTGCGGAGATGGTCCCAGGCCAGCGTGACGCAGGACCACGGGTCGGCCTTCTCGCACGCCGCCTCGCAGGCCTTCACGTCCGCGTTGCACGCGGCGCGCGCGCGCGTGAGCAGAGGGTCCTCCGACGCGGTCCCGGCCTGCGCCCGCGCTCGATCGCGCGCGAGGGCGCCGTCGACCACGCGCGCCGCGATCGCCTCGACGGCCAGCACGCGCCCGACCGCGGGGACGAGCGAGGAGATCGTCCGCACGCCGACCGGAACGGCCGCGCGCGCGTCCCGGCACGCGAGGACCTGCAGCGCGCCCGGCGACGACGACGCGAGGAGCTTCGCGCACTCCGCGGGGGTCCCGCCGTCCCCGCCGTACGCGCACCGGTCGGCGCGGTGGGCGTCCGTGCGGACCTCGTCGCTCGCGGCCGCGGCGACGGCCTGCGTCGCGCGGGCGCACGCCGACTCGGCCCGCGCCCGCAGCGCCGCCTCGGCCCGCGAGGGCGTCTCGTCGGCGATCGCCGCGTACGCCGGGGGCACCGGGATCACCGCCTCGCAGACCGTGCCCCTCGCGTGCACGTGGATGCGGATCGGATCCTCGGCGAGGGTCTGCACGGCGAGCGCGTCGAACTCGCCGGGCATGCCGTACCGCCCCTCGCCCGTGCCGTCGTCCTCGGAGAGAAACCGCGCGAACGCCCGCTTTGCGGCGGCCTCGCAGCAGCCCTTCGTCGGGGGCGACGCCGCGCACGCGGTGCCCGCGAAGTCGAACGGCCCGCGGTCCTTCGGCGCCGCGAGCGCCGGCCCGCGAGCGCACGCCGTCGCCCCGATCAACGCAGCGGCGACGCAGACCGCGCCCACGAGCCGGGGGCGCGCGGGCCTCCGCTCCCGTCGGTCGGCGGCCGGGCCGCGGTGGGTCGCGGCGGGGCCTCTCTCATCGGCGCGCATGGACGGATCGATCTCCCGCCCGATTACCTACTCGGCCGGACCCTCCCGCATCAAGCCGCGGCGCGATCGATCCGCCGAGCCGCGCGTTCATGGCGCGCGGCAAGCCAGCCCACGGGCCGCCCCGCCCGCGCCCGTGCGCCGCGTTGCTGCGCGGTGCCGCGGAACCCTGTAGCGTCGACCCGTGTCCGCCCCGTCCGCAGCCCAAGAGACGCCGACCACCCTCCGTGAAGACCTGCGCGCGCTGCTCGGCGCGCCGCGCGAGCTGTGGCTCGTCTACCTCGCGACGTTCTTCGAGTACCTGGGCATCTTCTCGTTCTTGCCCACCCTGCCGCTCTGGCTCTCGGGCGACTACGGGATGGACGACAAGCAGGCCGGCTGGTGGGCGGCGACGTTCTCGACCCTGGTCACGCTCTTCGTCTTCCTCGTGGGATCGATCGCCGACACCATCGGCGTCCGCCGCACGCTCTTCCTCTCGTTCGGCCTCGCGGCCGTCACGCGCCTCGGCATGGCCATCGCGCCGTCGCGCGACCTCGCCATCGCGGCGCTGCTCGCGTTCGCGTTCGCCTACGCGACCAGCTCGCCCGTCCTGCAGACCGCCGTGCAGCGCGCGTCGAACAAGCGCACTCGCGCGTTCGCGTTCTCGCTCTGGTACGTGAGCTTCAACCTCGCGGGCGCGCTCTGCGGGCCGTTCATCATCGACAACGCGCGCCGCGCCTTCCTCGACCCGGCGACCAAGAAGCTCGTGAAGAAGGCCGTCGAGCTGCCCTTCCTCGGCGAGCGCATGCTCTCGGCGCACAGCACGATCATGGGCCTCGGCTTCGGGTTCGCCGTGATCGCCGTCGGCGTGCTGTTCTTCATCCGCAAGGACTTCGAGCACCGCATCGACCCCGAGGACGCCGGCGCGCCCGCGAAGAAGCAGAAGGCCCTCGCCGCGCTGCGAGCGGTGCTGTCCGATCGCTTCTTCTGGCGGTTCATGGTGCTGCTCGTGCTGCTCTCGCTCGTGCGCATGATGTTCCAGCACATGCACTTCACCTGGCCGAAGTACGTGCTGCGCGAGCAGGGCGAGAGCTTCCCGGTCGGGGCGATCTGGTCGGTGAACTCCGCGCTCATCCTGATCTTCGCCCCGATCGGCACGGCCCTCACGCGCAAGCGCGCGCCGTTCGACGTGCTGCTCTTCGGCGCGACCATCTCCGCGCTGAGCCCCATCGTGCTCATCTTCGGATCGTCGATGGCCCACCAGCTCGGGATGATCCTGGTGCTCACGGTCGGCGAGGCGCTCTGGTCGCCGCGCCTCTACGAGTACAACATCTCGATCGCCCCTCGAGGCCGCGAGGCGACGTACGTGAGCCTCGCCTCCCTGCCCTACTTCCTCGCGAAGTTCCTGGTCGGGCCGACGTCCGGCTACCTGCTCAACACCTACTGTCCGGCCGAGGGGCCGAGACAGGCGTGGATCCTGTGGGCGGTCATCAGCGCGTCGACGATGCTGGGTCCGATTGGCATCTTCCTCCTGCGTGGCTGGGTGGGGAAGCGCGACGATCCCAAGGCGGAAGCCGCGACCTGATCGGGCGACGGGGCGGCCGCGAGCCGCGCTCCCACCGTCGCGGCCACGCCCCGGCCGGAGATCTCCCGGCCCGCGTGAGCTCGCGGCCGTCGATTCGCGCGGCGTCCGCTGGGTCCGAAGGCCGTGAACCGGACGGAAACGTAAGCGAGAGGAGCGCCAAGGACGCCACGAGCGCCAAGGGAGGATCG
The DNA here is from genome assembly GCA_903906315.1 of uncultured delta proteobacterium. Taxonomy (GTDB): domain Bacteria; phylum Myxococcota_A; class Polyangia; order Polyangiales; family Polyangiaceae; genus CAIVJW01. The sequence goes on from CAIVJW010000013.1 coordinate 10,376, forward strand.
GGGGTGGGCTGTGCGGCGAGCCAGCGCGTCCACGCTGGGCGCACCCGACTGCCGCCCTCCGGCCCCGCGGGGCCCGCCTTCACCCTCTCCCTTGGCGTCCTCCGCGTCCTCCGCGTCCTCGGCGCCCCTCTCGCTCTGTCCCTCCGCTCCACGGCATTGCGAGCCAGCCAGCGGACGACCCTCGTTCCGAGGGCCCTGAGCGCCTACGCCCGACGACACGCGCAGAACGCGCTCGCCCTTCCCCGTCGCCGTCACCGCCGCCTCCTCGCGCACGCGGTCCT
>CAIVJW010000014.1 GCA_903906315.1 uncultured delta proteobacterium
AGGACCGCGTGCGCGAGGAGGCGGCGGTGACGGCGACGGGGAAGGGCGAGCGCGTTCTGCGCGTGTCGTCGGGCGTAGGCGCTCAGGGCCCTCGGAACGAGGGTCGTCCGCTGGCTGGCTCGCAATGCCGTGGAGCGGAGGACGCGGAGGACGCCAACGGAAGATTCAGGGTGGGGTGCCGGGAGCCAGCGCTTCCATGCAGGGCGCATCCGGCCTCCGGCCCCGCAGGGCCCGCCTCCTCCTACCTCTCGCCTGGCGTCCTTGGCGTCCTTGGCGTCCTTGGTGCCCTCTTCGGTCCGCACCGCGGCGCCCGTGAACGCATCCGTGCGATCACCGCGATCGCGATCGCAATCGCCCACGCCGGCGTCGTCGGGCTCCGAGCGCCGGCGACGGATCCCAAGCCGCCGCGCGCCGGGGCCGGGGCCGGGGCCGAGGGCGCGGAGGCGGCCGGGGCGGGCGCGTCCGCGGACGCGGAGGCGGCGGGCGCGGCGGGGTGGGGCGCGCTGCGATCGAGGCCGATCGCGGGCACGTCCGCAGCGACGAGCTTCGCGAGGTCGACGGCCGCGGTGTCGGCGCGCGCGACGCCCTCGATCGGCGAGGCCTTCGGATCGCCTCCGTCCGCGCCGGCGAACGCGCCGCGCTTCGGCGACGCGCACGCGACCGCGCCCGCCCAGGGGTGCTGGACCGAGTAGCTCGCGACCAGGGGTGCGCCGGCGGCCTCCGCCGGCCGGAGCACGAGGTCCTCGATCTTCGAGTCCTTGCCGAGGCGCGCGTGCAGGCGCGTGGCGATCGCGTTCTTCGGCGTCAGCACGGTCGCGGGCGGCGTGAAGCGGATCGGCACGGCGAGGCCGGCGCGCGCGCCCTCGGGCAGCTGCGCGAAATGGGCCTCTTTCAGGCGGTCGACCAGGCACTCTACGAGGCGCGGCGGCAGGCCCTGCACGGCCTGGGGCGTCGCCGTCGTCACCTCGCCCGAGTCGAGGATCGTCGCGGTCAGGCGCAGCGATCCGCGCAGCTCGGGCGCGCCCTTCAGCGCCTCGGCGTAGCAGCGCAGGAAGGCGCCCTGCGCGCCCGCGAGCCCTCGAGCCGCGTCCTTCACCGTGCCGGAGACCTCGGCCGCCCCGAGCGTCACGCGCGCCGGCAGGACGGCGTCGCCCGCGCGCGCGCCGACCTCCGCGCCGATCGCGGCGAGGTCGGCCGAGGTGAGCGGCGGCGCCGCGCAGGGCGTGCACGCGCCCACGGAGCCGACGTGCTCGGTGACGAGCGCGCGGTCGTGGCGCTGGCTCGTCGCGGCGAGGAGCGCGGCGTAGAAGGGGGCCGCCTCGATCGCGCCGGCTTGCGTCAATGGCAGTCCGGTGGGCACGATCGGCGCGGCCGCGTCGGCGGGAGCGTAGCGCTGGCGCGCGATCACGGTCACGGTCAGGTCCTGCGACCCCGACGACCCCGCGCGGAAGGCGCCCAGCGCAAGCCTCGGCGCGTCGCCCTCGACGGTGTACGTCAGCGGCGGCAGGCGCGCGCGCCCCGACGCGAACGCGAGCTTCTCCGGCGCGATGCGCGCGACGACGAAGCGACTGCCACCCTCGACGTACGGCCGCAGCTTGGCGGCGGCGCCCTCGGGCAGGCGATAGCCGCTCTTCTCGAGCCACTTCTCGAGGGCGATCGAGTCGGCCGCCCCGAGGAGCGTGACCTCGTAGTCGCCTGTCGTCGGCGCGACCGCGGCCGCCGCCGTCGCGACCCTGCCGCCGCCGGAGCGGGCCTTCCACGCGGCGACCTTGTCGGCGAGGGACTGCGCGGGCGCCGCGGCCGGTCCCGGCCCGCGCGATCCGCCGTCGTGCGCGCCCGCGTCGCCCGCGTCCGCGCACGGGTCCTGTTCCCAGGTCTCGACGATGCGCGGGCCGGTGAACCGATCGAGGTGCGCCAGCGCGTCCGCGGGCGCGGCGTGGACGTCGGCCTTGGCGACCTCCGCCGGCACCGGCACGACGATCGCCATCGGCGCCGCGGGGCCCGACACGTCGACCGCCAGCGTGACGGCCGTGCGCGCGCCCTCGCGGACGACGACGACCGAGGCGGCGTCGCTCGTCACGGGCGCGTCGGTCGTGCCGACGACGAAGCCGGTGGCGGCGGCGCTACGCGAGGAGGCGAGCGACGCGAGGCACGCGCCTGCGAACAGGGCGCGCCGCAGGGGGAGGGGACGGGAGGGCATCATGGGGCGCGGGGGGCGGCGGTTCACGCGGTCGGGAGGATAGCGCGCGAATCCGGAGGAGGGCGCGCCGCCGAAGGGCACGGGGGCGGGCCGTCGCGGCGACCGGGTCGTCGCAGGCGTACGCCGAGGGGAGGAGCGTCGACCTCGTGGCCAACGCCGCGCGTCGTGACAGGCGGGGTCGTGCGCGGCCCCGATCGGGCCTCCCGGCGCGCGGAAACGCGCAAATCGAGGCCCGGGCGGGGCCCGTCGGAGTTGATGTCAAGCCTGTGGGACTTGTAACCTCACACCCATGGCAGCCGATGGCGCCCTCCTCGGGGCGAAGGTTCGCGCGCTCCGCCGCCGGGAGAGCCTGACGCAGAGCCAGCTCGCGGACAGGCTCGGGATCTCGCCGAGCTACCTGAACCTCATCGAGAACAACCGGCGGCCCCTCACGGCGCCGATGCTGATCAAGCTGGCGCAGCTGTTCCAGCTCGACCTCCATGCGTTCGCGGCCACCGACGACCAGCGCCTCATGGCCGACCTCCTCGAGGCCTTCGGTGACCCGCTCTTCGACGCGCACGGGCTGACCAACGTCGACGTGCGCGAGCTCTCGGTCGCGACGCCCAGCGTGGCGCGCGCGGTGCTCACGCTCTACCGGGCGTTCCGCAGCGCGCGCGAGCAGGCGACGACGATCGCGGCGGAGCTCTCGGCGGACGGAGTGGCCGGGGTCGGCGCGCCGCGCCTGCCGAACGAGGAGGTCAACGACTTCCTCCAGCGGCACATGAACTACTTCCCGGAGCTCGAGGCCGCGGCCGAGAGCATCTGGCACCGCGAGAAGCTCGACGAGCACGACGTCTACCAGGGGCTCCTGCACTACCTCGAGGGATCGCTCGGCGTGCGGGTGCGCGTGCTGCGCGCCGCCGAGGAGCGGCAGGCGATGCGCCGCTACGACCCGGCGCGCAAGGTGCTCATGGTCTCGGAGATGCTGCCGCCGCGCAGCCGCCGCTTCCAGCTCGCCCACCAGATCGGGCTGATCTCGCAGGCACCCGTGATCGACCGCCTGGTGCGCGACGAGAACCTGTCGACGCCGAGCTCGACGTCGCTCGCGCGCGTCGCCCTCGCGAGCTACTTCGCCGGTGCGCTGCTCATGCCGTACCAGGCGTTCCACGAGGCGTGCCTGGCCGAGCGCTACGACCTCGAGGTGCTCGCGCACCGCTTCGGCGCGAGCTTCGAGCAGGTGTGCCACCGGCTCACGACGCTGCGGCGGCGGGGCCTCGAGGGCGTGCCGTTTCACATGCTGCGCATCGACATCGCCGGCAACATCTCGAAGCGCTTCAGCGGCGACGGCATCCGCTTCGCGCGCTTCAGCGGCGCCTGCCCGCGGTGGAACGTGCACGCCGCGTTCCTCACGCCGGGGATGATCCGCGTGCAGCTCTCGCGCATGGCCGACGGAGCGCTCTACTTCTGCGTCGCGCGCACCGTGCGCAACGATCGCGGCGGCTACCATGCCGCCCACGTCGTCCAGTCGATCGGGCTCGGATGTCGCGCCGAGCACGCGCGCGAGCTGGTCTACGCCGACGGCGTCGACCTGACGAACCTCGAGGCGGCCGTCACCGTCGGCACGACGTGCCGGCTCTGCGAGCACGCCGACTGCGAGCAGCGCGTGTTCCCTTCGCTGCACCAGCCGGGGATCGTCGACGAGAACGTGCGCGGGGTGTCGTTTTACGCGCCGGTCGCGCCGAGGAAGAAGCTGCCGCGGGCGCGGGGCTAGCGCGCCGGCCGGGATCGTGGGGACTCGATCCCGCCGGCCGCATCGAGGCGCCGACCGACGGGCGCCGAGGCGCGAGGCGCTAGACCCCCGCCGCCACGCAGAACGCGGCGTCGAGCTCGGCCATGCGCCCCTTGGCGCGCGCGTCGGCGCCCGCCATCGGCTCGCCCTCGGTCATGGGCTCGCAGACGTCGTAGTAGAACTTGATCTTCGGCTCGGTGCCGCTCGGGCGCGCGATGACGCGACTGCCGCCGTCGAGCTCGAAGACCAGCACGTTGCTCGGCGGGAGCGTGGTGGCCTCGGGCGCGCCGCCGCGCGGGGTGCGCGTGCGAGCCTGGTAGTCCGAGAACGCGACCACCTCGAACGAGCCGAGGCGATCGGGCGGGGCGGCGCGCAGCCGCGCCAGGAGCTCGCCGATCTTCGCCGCGCCGTCCTGGCCGGGCATCGTGATCGATCGCTGGCTCGAGACGAAGAGGCCGTAGGTGCGCGCGAGCGCCTCGAGCGCGTCGAGGAGCGAGCTGCCCTCGGCCCGCAGCACGGCGGCGAGCTCGGCCGCGACGACGGCGGCGCCGATGCCGTCCTTGTCGCGCACGACCGTGCTCACGGTGTAGCCGAGCGCCTCCTCGTAGCCGAAGACGAAGCGCGCACCGCTGGCCCGCTCGATCTCCAGCGCGCGGTTGGCGATCCACTTGAAGCCGGTGAGCGTCTCCTCGTAGCGGACGCCGAGCGCGCGCGCGATGGCGCCGAGGTTCGGTGACGACACGAGCGACGCGAGGCAGACGCGATCGCCCGACGCGCCCGCGCCCTCGGTGAGCACGTAGTGGCCGAGGAGCACGCCGACCTGATTGCCCGTCAGCTGGAGCCAGCCGCCGCCGGGCTTCTTCACGGCGAGCGCGAGGCGGTCGACGTCCGGGTCATTGGCAATCACCAGCTCGGCGCCCTCCCGGTCGGCGAGGGCGTACGCGAGGTCGAGCGCGCCCTTCTCCTCGGGGTTCGGGAACAGGACGGTCGGGAACGCGCCGTCGGGCTCGGCCTGCTCGGGGACGCTCGTGACGTGGGTGAAGCCGGCCTCGGCGAGGGCCTGGCGCGTGAGGCGGTCGCCGACGCCGTGGAGCGGCGTGTAGACGATCGGGATCGACCGGTCGCCGTCGGGGCGGACCGAGAGGCCGTGGACGGCGTCGAGGTAGGCGCGCTCGAGCGCGGGGGGAAAGTCCCTCACGAGCCCCTTTTCGCGCGCGTCCTCGAGCGTCAGGCGCGGCACGGCGTCGGCGACGGGGGAGGCCTCGATCGCGGCGGCGATGCCCTGGTCGTGCGGCGGGATGATCTGCGCGCCGTTGCCCCAGTAGACCTTGTAGCCGTTGTACGCCGGCGGGTTGTGGCTGGCCGTCACCATCACGCCGGCGACCGCGCCGAGGTGGGTGACGGCGAACGCGGCCACGGGCGTCGGGCTGTAGACCGGCGAGAGGTGCGCGACGATGCCCGCCGCGGCGAGCACGCAGGCGGTGTCCTCGGCGAGCTCTCGGCCCATCCGGCGCGCGTCGTAGCCGACGGCCACGCCCCGCGTGCGCGCGCCCTCGGCGTCCTGATCGAGCAGGTACCTCGCGAGCCCCGCCGTCGTGCGCAGGACGACCGCGCGGTTCATGCGGCTCTCGCCGGCGCCGAGCAGGCCGCGCAGGCCGGCCGTGCCGAACTCGAGCGCGCCCGCGAACCGCTCGCGAAGATCGGCCGTCGCCGCGTCGGGCGTCGGGCCGCGGGCCAGGTCGAGCAGGGCGCGGAGCTCCGCGCGGGCGGCCGGGTCGGGGTCGTGCGCGAGCCAGCGCTCGGCGCGCTCGAGGAGGGCGGTATCCATCCCGCCTTCCTACCACTCCATCCGGCCGGCGCGGAGCCCCGACGAGCGTTCCCGGTCGCGGTTGTCGAGTGGCCTACTTCTCCTTGGCGAGCGCCTCGGCGAAGGCCGTGTCGTAGCGCCCCTCGCGGAACGCGGGCGCGGCGAGCACCTTGCGCAGGAAGGCGAGGTTGGTCGCGGCCGGCGCGCCGGTCGGGGCGACGAGGTCGATCGTGGTCGCGGCGAGCGCGCGGTCGAGACGCGCGATGGCGGCCTCGCGCGTGGGGCCGTGCGCGACGATCTTCGCGAGGAGCGGGTCGTAGTAGGGCGTGACGTCGAGGCCCTCGGCGATGCCGGTCTCGACGCGCAGGTCCGCGTCCGCGGCGGGCCACACGACGCGCGCGAGGTGGCCCGGCTGAGGGATGAACTTGCGGGCCGGGTCCTCGGCGTAGACGCGCGCCTCGACCGACGCGCCCGATCGGCCGGCCGCGAGGACCTCGGGGGCGAGCGCCTCGCCGGAGGCGACGCGGAGCTGCTGCTCGACGAGGTCGAGGCCGGTGACCATCTCGGTCACGCAGTGCTCGACCTGCAGGCGCGCGTTCACCTCGAGGAAGTAGATCGCGCCGTCGGAGCTGGCGACGAACTCGACGGTGCCCGCGCCGACGTAGCCGACGCTGGTGACGATGCGGAGCGCGTCGGCGAAGAGCTTTTGCCGCTTCACCTCGCCGGCCTCGCCCTGGAAGAAGGACGCGGGCGAGGGCGACTCCTCGACGATCTTCTGGTGGCGGCGCTGCACGCTGCACTCGCGCTCGCCGAGCGCGACCGCGCCGCCCGCGGCGTCGCAGAGCACCTGCACCTCGATGTGGCGGGGCGCGCTCACGTAGCGCTCGAGGTAGACGCGCGGGTCGCCGAAGGCCGACCTGCCGCGGTCGGAGCAGGCCGTGACCGCGCGCGCGAGCTTCGCCGGGGCGTCGACGACCTGCATGCCGATGCCGCCGCCGCCGCCGGCGGCCTTGACGAGGAGCGGGTAGCCGATGCGGTCGGCCTCGCGCGCGAGCGCGTCCAGGTCCTCGACGGCGATCGGGCCGTCGGTGCCGGGCGGGGGCTCGACGCCGACCGATCGGGCGACGCCGCGGGCCTTGATCTTGTCGCCGAACGCGTCGAGCACGCTCGGCGGCGGGCCGATGAACACGAGGCCCGCCGCGGCGACCGCCTCGGCGAAGGCGCGGTTCTCGCTCAGCAGGCCGTAGCCCGGGTGGATGCCCTGCGCGCCGGTCTGCTTCGCGGCCTCGATCACGGCCGGGATCGACAGGTAGCTGTCCTTGACGGGCGGGGGGCCGACGCGCACGGCCTCGTCGGCGAGGGTGACGTGCGGCGCGATCGCGTCGGCGTCCGAGTAGACGGCCACGGTCGCGATGCCGAGGCGCTTGCAGGTGCGGAGGACGCGGCAGGCGATCTCGCCGCGGTTGGCGATGAGGATCTTGGTCAGCACGGCGCGCACGATAGGCGAGCGCGCGCGGCGGATCGAGGGGCTACTCGCCCGGGCGCAAGCCCTTCACCTTGGGCTTGGCCCCGAGCAGCACGAGCTGCCCGCACGCGGCCGCCACGTCGTCGCCGCGGCGCCGCCGGATGAAGCACGTGTAGCCCGCCGCGATGAGCTCGCGCTGGAACGCGAGCACCCGGGCTTCGTTCGGCGGGCCGAGCGTCGAGGCCTCGATCGGGTTCATCGGGATCACGTTGATCTTGACCGGGAGGCCGCGCAGCAGCCGCGACAGGCGCTTGGCCTCGGCCACGTCGTCGTTCTGCCCGGCGACGAGCGTGTACTCGATCGTGATGCGCCGGCGCTTGCGCAGCGGGTAGGCGCGGAGCGCGGCCATGAGCTCGGCGAGCGGGTACCTGCGGTTGATCGGCATCAGCGCCGATCGGGTGTCGTCGTCGGCGGCGTGCAGCGAGATCGCCAGGCCGATGTTGCCCCCGAAATCCTGCCCTAGACGCGCGATTTCGGGGACGAGGCCCGAGGTCGACACCGTCACGCGCCGCGTCGACAGGCCGCCGCCGTCGGGGTGCGTGAGCAGGCGCAGCGAGCGGGCGGTGGCCTCGTAGTTGTGGAGCGGCTCGCCCATGCCCATGTAGACGACGTTGCGCAGCTCCTCGCCCTCGTCGAGGAGCGAGCGACCGAGCAGCACCTGGCCGACGATCTCCTCGGGGCCGAGCTGGCGCTTGAGGCCGGCGACGCCGCTCGCGCAGAACACGCAGCCCATCGCGCAGCCGACCTGCGTCGAGATGCACTGCGTGACGCGGATGCGGGCCGGGCCCGCGCTCTCGGCGTCGCCGTCGGCGTCCTCCTCGTCGTCGTCCACCGCGGCGGCGTCGGCGTCGATGGCGGCGGCCGACCCGGGGCCGGACACCGCGGGCAGGAGCACCGTCTCGACCGTCGCGCCGTCCGCGAGGCGCACGGCGATCTTGCGCGTCTGGTCGGCGGATCGGTGCACGTGCTCGGCCGTGCAGACCGGGGCGAGGCCGCTCGCCGCGAGGTCGGCGCGCAGGCGGGCCGGGAGGTTGCTCATGGCCGCCGGGTCGGTGACGCCGTGGCGGTGAATCCAGGAGAAGACCTGCTTGGCCGCGAACACGCGCGCGCCGAGCGCGGCGAGGGCAGGGCCCCACTCCTCGGGCAAGCGGGCGATCGGGTGCCGTTCGTTGGTCGTCAAGGGCGATACCGGGTAGCGCCTGCGAGGCGGCCGCGCAACCGGGCGAGGCCGCAATCGGCCCGGTCTTCCCCGCGATCGCCGCTCGGCGCCGCCGCAGTACGCGCGCGAGGCTAGCCGTGGACGGGCGCCGCGGTCGTCGACCCCGCGCCCCAGAACACCAGATCGGGGGGCGCGCCGGGGATGGGCAGGAGCTTCGACGAGCCGTTCGTCAGGTCGATCTCGAACAGCTCGCCCGCCGCGTCGAAGCCGTAGGCGACGCCCGCCCAGAACGCGAGGCCGAAGACCGATCCGTGGCCCACCGGGCCGATCATCGCCTTGAGCGCGCCCGTCGTCGGGTCGACCTCGACGATGCAGTCGCCGCATCCATTGCCATTGACGGTCAGGTAGGTGCCGCCGCCGATCACGCTCACCACGTCGCCGCTCGACTGGTAGCCCTGATTGCCCAGGTTGCCGACGGTCTTCACGACTCCGGTCTTCGGGTCGATGCGCACGTACTCCGCGCCCAGGTAGCCGACGAGCGCCTCGACGTTCGGATCGAGGGTGCCGGCGGGCACGAACGAGAGCGAGTTCGGGTAGCTGCCCTGCGCGACCTGGGTACACGCGGCGTTCGCCGGGTTCACCGTGTACAGGCCGCCGAACGTCGTCGCCCACATCGCGCCCGCCTTGTCGATCGCGAGGTCGATGACGCTGGAGCAGCCCTTGAACGGGCCGACGACCTTCACGGCCTTCGTGTCCGGGTCGAGCTTGTAGAGCGTGTCCGGGCTGTGGGCGTAGACGACGGGCACGAGGATCGGCCCCGCGTCCGACCCAGCGTCCACGGGGGCCGCGCCGCCCTGTCCCGCGCCGCCCGGGGCCG
>CAIVJW010000015.1 GCA_903906315.1 uncultured delta proteobacterium
CGGCGCGAGCGACGACATCCCCGCGAGCATCGTGTCCGGGTCGGGCAAGACGCTGATCGAGGCCGAGACCAGCGTCGCGACGGGGCCGGACGGCTTCGTCGTCGTGGCGTACATCGCCGTGCAGTTCAGCGGCCTCTCGACCAACGGCTACCGCTTCTCGAAGGACGGCGGGCACACCTGGGGCGAGCCCTCGTTCCTCGCGTCCCCGGGCGGGCGCGTGGCCAGCGACCCGGTGCTCGTGTTCGACCGGCAGGGCAACGCGTGGATGTCCTGGGTTGGCTACCGGCTGATGCAGAACGGGCCGTCGGACATGCACGTGTACGTCGCCCGCGCCGACGCCGGCACGACCACGTTCGGCGCCCCGATCGAGGTGAGCGACCCGAACGCCGGCACCCAGCTCGACAAGCCCTGGGTCACCGTGACGCCGAAGGGCGCCATCCTCGTGACGTACGCCGAGACCTCGACCGGCGCGGTGTTCGCGGCCCGGAGCGAGGACGGCGGCGGGACGTGGAAGCGCGCGAAGGTCGAGGCGACGGGCAACTCCTTCGGCAACCTGCTCTACCCGTGCACCTCGGACAGCGGCCGCATCTACGTCGCGTACATCTTCATCACCGCGATGGGCGGCGGCGGCGTGCGCCTGCGCTGGAGCGACGACGACGGCGTGTCCTGGCCCGTGGGCAGCAAGAGCGACGTCGCAGCGGCCGACGAACAGCCCGCCTTCGAGGACCCGAACTGCGCGGCCGTCGGCAACGAGGTCTGGGTCAGCTACGGCGTGTCGGGCGAGCAGTTCGCCGGGCAGCAGTCGGCCAAGCTCGACGGCATCAAGGTCGCGCACTCGTCGAACGGCGGCCACGCGATCGATCGCCGCAGCGACGCCCTCGACGCGGCCGCGAGCACGTTCGCGATGCACCCGCAGATGGTGCGCGAGGACGGCGGCGCGTTCGACCTCGTCTACTACGCGGGATCGGAGACGAACGACGCTTCGGGGTCGTTCCGCCGCGTCCGGTCGACCGACGGCGCCTCGACCTGGGAGCCGAGCGTGGTCGTGAAAGAGCCCCTGGTGTTCGTCCCGAGCCGCGCCGACCAGCGCTGGCTCGGCGACTACACGGGCATCGCCTGGCGCGAGGGATCGCTCTACACGAGCTTCGTCGACAACACGGGCGAGGCGTCGCACGTCGCCTTCGCGCGCACCCCGCTGCCGTAGCCGAGCGCCGGCGGCGCCCGCTCCGTCAGGGCGCGCCCCGATCGCGCAGCCACGCCGCGAGCGGCCTGTCGAGCTGCTCGATGTGGCGCACGAGCCACTCCCGGATGAAGCGCATCGTGCGGCTCATGCTCGCCGCGTCGACGTGCGCCGTCAGGCTCGCGACGTCGGCCTCGAGCTTCCGGTGCTCCTGGAGATGGCGCACCTCGAGCGGGAAGCCGGGGTGGTCGCGCATGAGCTGCTCCTCGGTGGCGAAGTGCTTCGTCGAGAACGTCACGATCTCGTGGAGCGATCGAAGGAGCGTCTCCTGGTCCCGCCCCGCCTTGAGGTCGTCGCCGAGCACGTTGGCGAGGTCGAGCAGGCCGCGGTGCTGCGCATCCATGACGCCATTGCCGACCTCGTGGCCCCTGCTCCACGCGAAGAACGGCACCTGGACGGCGGCGGTCGGCGGGCCGGAGTCCGTGGCCGCGTAGGTAAACCGGTTCTTGCCGGCCCGCTTGCTCTCGTACATCGCGCGGTCCGCGCGCGTGATCAGGGTGTCGAGGTCCGCCGCGTCGCCTGGAAACGTGGCGACGCCGATGCTCACGCCCACGTGACAGAGGACGCCGCCGACCTCGATCGGCAGGGCGACGGCGGCCACCATGCGCTCGGCCACGGCGCCGGCGTCCTCGCGACGCAGGACGCGCGGGAGGACCGCAGCGAACTCGTCGCCGCCGAGGCGCGCGACGGTGTCGGTCTCGCGCACGGCGAGCTCGAGGCGACGGGCGACGGTCGAGAGGACGGCGTCGCCGGCGTCGTGGCCGAGCTGGTCGTTGATCTGCTTGAAGCCGTCGAGATCGCAGGCGAGCAGCGAGAACGCGTGGCCCTCGCGGCGGGCGACGACCAGCGCCTCGCGCGTGCGGTCGAGGAAGAGCGCGCGGTTGGCCAACCCGGTCAGCGGGTCGAGGTACGCCATGTAGCTGAGCTGCTTCTCGGCTCGGCGGCGCTCGGTGACGTCGGTCACGAGGACGACGACGGCGGGGCCGCCCGGTAGGTCCCCCCGCACGACGACGACCTCGGCCTCGAAGACGGATCCGTCGGCGCGCAGCGCGTCACAGTGGAGGGTGACGGGCGAGAGCGAGACGGCCTCGACGGCGCGAGCGATGCGCTCGCGGTCGGCCTCGGCCACGAGGCGGGCGATGGGCACGCCGCCGCCGACCTGCTGGCCGATCATCGCCTCGAGCCGCGGGCTCGCCAGCACGAGCGTCCCCCCGCGCACCACACCGACCGCGAGCAGCTCGCGACGGACGAGGAGGTCCATCGCCGAGGACAGCGCGTCGGACATCGGAGGGGGCCCGGTCGTTATCGTAGGTACGACTTGCATGAACGCTCACTCTCCAGCCCCTCGTGGTGCTGATCGGTGGGTTCGCGTCGACCTTGAGGTCTGCGCGCCGGATCGGCGTGATCAGGACGAGGGGGCGGGACGCGCGCGGATCGCCGGCGCGAGGCACAGCGCCGAGAGGATCGAGAGACCCACGAAGACATGGAAGAGCGCCGGCCAGCCCCAGCGCGAGCTCACGCCGCGGGTGACGACCTCCTGGAGGATCGCGCCGAGGGATCCGATGGCGTTCACGACGCCCGCCGCCACCGCAGCCGCGGCGGCGCCGCCAATCTCCTGAGTCGCGACCCCGGACAGGAGCGCGTCGGGGCCGAAGAGCAGCGCGCCCACGAGGGCCATGGCGGCGAAGTTCACGGCGATCCCGGCGCCGCCGACGGCGTCGTAGAGGACGAACGCGCCGGCGAGGGCGACGAGCGACGCAGCCGAGAACGCGGCGCGAGAGACGCCCTTCACGCGGTCGGACAGGAGGCCGAGGCCGATCGTCCCGACGATCCCCCCGACCTCGAACGAGGTCGAGGCGTAGCCGGCGGTGGCGGGGGCGTAGCCGAGGCCCTTCTCGAGGTACCAGGGCAGCCAGAAGAGCAGGCTGTAGCGCATCAGCTTGATGCAGAAATACGCGGCCCCGTACGACCACACCGCGGGGCTCCGCAGCACCTTGCGCCGCGCGGCGCGGCGGTCCGCGGCGGCCTCGCTCGCGGTCGTGCCGGGCGGCGCGGCGGCGGGGCCGGGCCGGAGGAACGCGAGCACGCTCAGGCCCACGATCGCGACCCACACGGCAGGGCCGAAGAACGCGGCGCGCCAGCCCCACGCGACGAGCAGCGCGGTCGCGATCGGCGTCGCCACCATGCCGCCGACCTGGTAGCAGGTCGCCCAGAGGCCCATCGTGACGCCGCGGTTGCGCGCGGTGGTCCACTCGGCCATCGCCTTGATGTTGCCGGGCCAGCCGGTCGACTGCGCGAGGCCGTTCAGGAAGAACGCCGCGAAGAACACCGCCCACCCGCTGCCCGCGCCGAAGAGGGCGACCGACGCGGCGACGCCGATCATGCCGAGGCCGACGAGGCGGCGCGCCCCGACGCGGTCGCCGACGAGGCCGCTCGCGTACAGGCCGACCGCGTACGCGCCGAGGTACACCGTCTCGACGCCGTACGTCGCCTCGACGCCGTAGGTCCTGGCGAGGTGCGTCTTGGCGACCGCGTAGCCCTTCCGGCCCAGGTAGTACGAGGCGTACGAGACCCAGGTCAGCGCGAACGCCGCGACGAACCCGGGCGGCAGGCGGCGCGCGAGGGCGCCGGGCGGCGCGGCCGCGGAGTCCGAGGGGGCGGTCATCGGGCGGCAGCCTATCGACGCGACGCCGGCCGGAGAAGCGGCGACCGCTCGACGCGGGCCCGCCACGCGGCGAATGGCCCGGCGCGCCGGGGCGTTCCCCGGTCGACCCCATGCCCACCCGATCGCCCCGCAAGCCGCTCCGCGCCGCCCTCCTGACCGCGCTCGTCGCCCTCGTCGCGTGGCTGGCCTTCGTGCCTGGATCGCGGCACCTCGCGGCCGCGGCGCTGCTCGTCCGGTTCGCCGACCCCGAGGCCCAGGGGACGCTCGCCGGCTACGAGCGGCACGAGGTCGACGCGGCCGACACGCGCCTCGCTGCGCCGTCGGGCGAGGTCCGGGCTCGGATCTACACGCCGCGCGGGGTGGACGACGCGCCGGGAATGGTGGTCGTCCACGGCGTGCACCGGCTCGGGATCGACGAGCCGCGCCTGGTCGCGTTCGCGCGCGCGATCGCCTCGAGCGGCGTGACGGTGCTCACGCCGGAGGTCCGCGGCCTCGCCGACTACCGGGTCGGGCCCGACTCCACGGACACCATCGGCGCCTCGGCGCGCGCGCTCTGCGATCGGCTCGGCGGACGGCCGGTCGGGGTCGCGGGCATGAGCTTCGCGGGCGGGCTCTCCCTCCTCGCCGCGGCCGACGCGCGCTGGGCGCCGGCCATCGGCGCGGTCGTCGCGGTCGGCGCGCACCACGACCTCGCCCGCGTGTCGCGCTTCTTCGCCGACAACCGGATCGAGCGGCCCGACGGAGGATTTACCGAGCTGCGCGCGCACGACTACGGCGCGCTCGTCGTCGTGTACGCCCACGCCGAGCGGTTCTTCCAGCCCGAGGACGTGGCCGCAGCGCGCGACGCCCTGCGCCTCTGGCTGTGGGAGCGCTTCGACGACGCGCGCGCGCGCGCCGAGGCGGTCGGTCCGCGCGGCCGGGCGACGCTCGACCGGCTCTTTCACCACGAGGTCCGCGCCGTCGCCGCCGAGATCGACCGCCAGATCGACGGCGCCTCGGCCGAGCTGGGCCCCGTCTCGCCGAGCGGCCGGATCGGCGCCGTGCGCGCGCCCGTGTTTCTCCTCCACGGAGCCGGGGACACGGTCATCCCGGCCACCGAGACGCTGTGGCTGGCGCGCGAGGTCCCGGCAGCCGCGCTGCGCGACGTGCTGGTGAGCGACGCCATCTCCCACGTCTCGATCCAGGGCGCCCCCTCGGCGTTGGACCAGCTCCGGCTCGTGCACTTCATGGCGGAGATCCTGGGCGAGGTGCGCGGCACCGAGCGGCCGTCGGAGGAAGCCGTCGCGCTCCGATAGAGCCAGCTTTATGCTTTAGTAACAAATACTTGGATCCACGCAGCTCAAGCGTTGACTACGAGGCGCTGGGCACCTCGGGCCGCGCTCGGAGGATGGTTCGCAACCTCGCGAAATCGACTCGCCAGCCGGGACTGACGCCCGGTCGCGCCGCTCGCCGAGGGCGCTCGCGCTGCGCGGCTTCCGAGCTAGGATGCGCCCACCCCGATGGCCGAGTCGAACCCCGCCGAGTCCACGGAGGCGCCCGCCGCGACCTCCCCGATCCCCGACGTCCCCGCAGCCAGCGAGCCCGCCCACGAGGTCGCCCGCGCCGAAGAGGCCGCGCAGGCGACGCCCCCGCACGACGCGCCGCCGCCGCCCGCCGCGCCCCCCGCACCCGCCATGGATCGTGTGCCGGAGGCGTCGGCTCCCGCTGCGCCCTCGCGACCGCCGCGCGTCATCGACATGCGGCGGCCCCGCCCCGCGCCGGTCGAGGAGGAGCAGCCGAAGGCGCGACCGTGGCCTGCCGAGGCCGACGCGCGCTGGCAGCCCCGCCCCTCCGGTCCTCGTCGAGACCGCCCCGCGCGCCGGCCGATGGCCGCGCCGAACGATCCCGCGACCGCACCGCCGACCGAAGTGAACGCGACGCGCGCGACGGCCGAGGCGAACGCCGAGCGCGCGGCGGCCGAACGCCCCGCCACGCAGGCGAAGATCGACGCGCCGAGCCCGGCGCGCGACCTCGCCTCGAAGGTCGATCGCGCCGTCGAGCCGCGCCCCGCGCCCCCCGCGGCGACGAAGCCGGCCGCGGCAGCCGCGCCCCCCGCCGACGAGCCGAAGCCGGAGCCCGTGGTGCCGATCTGGGTGCCGGCTGCGACGCGCGCGATCCCGCGCAAGAAGAAGCCCTCCCGCACGCCGAAGGAGGCGCTCGCGGCGAAGGTCCAGGCGCGCACCGTCGCGCGCCCGCCGCCGAAGGTCGAGCCGCCGCGCGCGAAGCGCGAGGACGCCGGCGACGACGCGAGCGATCCCGAGGTCGCCCCGCGCGCGCCCGCGCGATCCGACCGCACCGCTGCGTCCGCCGATCGCCAGCGCACGCCGCGCCGTGAGGCGACGACGGTCGCCCGCAGCGCGAAGGCGCCCGAGGTCGAGGCCGACGACGAGGCGCCGCCCCCGTCGAAGCCCGGCCTCTTCCAGCGGCTCTTCGGGCGCTTTTTCCGGGGCTGAGGCGCATGCGATCCCCCGGCGGCGCGCTCCTGCGCGCCTCGATCGCGCTCGCCCTCGTGGCGGGCTGCGCCGACGGCGGACCGCCCCCGGCGCCCGCGCACGTGTCCATCGACGTCCGCGGCACGCCCGAGCAGCGGCGCGCCGCGGGCGCCGGCCTCTACGCGAAGTACTGCGCGCTCTGCCACGCCGAGAGCGCGACCGGCTACGCGGCCGACCACGCGCCCTCGCTCGTGAGCCGCACGTTCCTCGAGAGCGCGAGCAACGACTTCCTCGCGCGATCCATCCGCAATGGCCGCCCCGCCACGGCGATGGCGGGCTACGGCACCTCGCGCGGCGGCCCGCTCGACGAGGACGACATCGCGGCGATCCTCGAGTTCCTGCGGTGGCCGGGGCCGACCGCGGTCCCCACGCCTCGCACGGCGGTCCACGGCGACGCGATCCGCGGCGAGGCCGTGTTCTCGCGCGCTTGCCAGCCGTGCCACGGCACGCGCGAGCAGCGCGGCGAGTTCGTGCACCTCGGCAACTCGGAGCTCCTCGACACGGCGACCGACGCGTTCCTGCGCCACGCGATCGTGAACGGCCGCCCGGGCACGCCGATGCCGTCGTTCGCGGCGTCGCTCGACGATCGCGCGATAGCCGACGTCGTCGCGTTCGTGCGCGGTCCCGCCGCGAGCTCCGGATCCTCGTCGGCGGCGCGGGCCTCCCGGTCCGCGGTCGACATCCCGACCGACCTGCCGATCATCATCAACCCGAACGGCGCGCGGCCCTCGTTCACGCTGCGCGAGGACCGGTTCGTCCCGGCCGACCAGGTGAAGGCCGCCCTCGACGCCGGGCAGCGCCTCGTGGTCCTCGACGCGCGCGCGCCCTCGGACTGGCTCGACTCGCACATCCCGGGGTCGCTGCCGGCGCCGTACTACGACCTCACGAAGCTCGACGTCGTGCCGAAGGACGGGACGTTCATCGTCGCGTACTGCGCCTGTCCGCACCACGCCTCGGGCGCGGTCGTCGACGAGCTCCGCAAGCGCGGCTTCAAGCAGACGGCCGTGCTCGACGAGGGCATCCTCGTGTGGAAGCAGCGCGGCTACGCCGTCGTCGGGACACCGCCCGCCGACGGCGCCGCGCACGGCGCGCCACCGGCCACCGGCAGCCCGCGGCCGCGCGACCTGTAGAGCTGCACCGGCCTCGCCCCGAGCCCCCTCGCCACACCGGAGAGGAGGCTCGGAACGGGCGGCCTCTCGCTACCGCGAGAGAGAGCGCGCGAGGTCGTGCTGCAGGCGATCGATCGCCGCCGCCGTGTCGGCGTCCGCGCCGCGGCGGGCGTCGCCGAGCAGGCCCACCGTGTCCGGGTGCGCGACGGCCTGGATCGCCGCGCCGAGGCGACCGCGCGCGGCCGGTCGGCGCGCGAACGCCGAGACGAGCGCGCGCGCCGCGACCGCGCGCACCGCGAGGCCCTGCGGTGCGGCCGCCGGGCCGCTCGCCTGCCAGACGAACCGCGATCCCACGCCCGCGAGGGCGGCCGCGAGGAGGCGCGCGTCGTCGTCGCTCGCCGCGCCGATCAGCGCCGCGAGCCGCTCGGCCGACTCGATCCGGCGGCACTCGCCGAGGCCGCGGATCGAGGCGACGCGCAGCGGATCGGACGCCTTGGCGTGCCCGATCAAGGTCGCGAGATCGGCGTCGCCGCAGAGCTTGCCGACCGCCTCCGCCGCCGCCGCCGCGACGCTCGCGTCCTGCGCCGCGAGCGCCCCCTCGAGCACGGCGCGGAGCACCGGCCCCGAGCGCCCGTCGCGCAGCGCGCCGACCGCGTCGATCAGCCCGACGACGAGGGCCGATCGCTCGACCTCGGTGCCGCCGCCCTCGAGCGCCGGCGCGTGGAACGCGAGCGCGTCCAGCATGGGCAGGAGCGCCCCGGGGCCGAGCCGCGCGAGCTCCGGGCCGACGTTCGGCGTCGGCTTGCGGCGCTTCTGGTAGACCTCCGGGCGCAGGCCGCGAACGCGCCCGAGCGCGTCGTACTCGTCGGGGCGGGCCGCGCGATCGGCCGCGATCGCCCCCGCGAGCGCGCCTCGCGCGGGCTCGGCGACGTCGGCCGTCCGGGCGGCGAGCCCGTCGGCGCGCGCGGCGGAGGCCGTGAACAGCAGCGTGGCCGCGACGGCCGCCTTCGTGATCCAGGTGCTCATCGCTTCGTCTCCCACCAGGTGACGCTCGAGAACGGCGCCGCGGTCTCGGGGTTCGTGCCGCAGTGAACCTCGCCTTCGAGGATGTGGTAAACGTCCCAGTCGTCCGCGAACGTGATCTTCAGGCCTTGCCCGTCCGATCCGAGCGCGAACTGCGGCGAGCCGACGCGGTCGAAGAGGTCCTTCTGGAAGATGTCGGCGCCGTCGATGATCGGCCCGAACGGGTCGGCCATCACCGAGACGTCACCCATCTGGAGCAGGTTGACCGTGCCGGGCGTGTACGCGACGAGGCCCTGGTAGCCCTTCTCGAAGAGCGTCGGCACCTCGACGATCTCGTCGTCGGCGAGGCCGAGCTCGTCGACGAGGTGGACGCGCTCCTCGTCGATCTGGACCTGCGCCTGCTGCGAGTACGCCATGCGGTCCTTGTCGGCGAGCACGTGATCGATGGTCACGGTCGCCGAGACCCACTTGTCGTTCGCGTCCCAGGCGTGCTTGCCGATGAACATCTCCACCGCGCCGTGCCCGTCCGCCTGCGCCTTCTGCAGCATCGCGATCGCCGCGTTCGGCGACGCGATGAGCAGCTTCCAGCCGCGCTTGCTCTTGGCCGGGACGAAGCTCGTGTACTCGTCGATGTGACCGACGTCGAGCCAGCTCGTGTTCATCGTGAGCCGCGGCGCCTGGACGCCCTGCGCCTCGTAGAACGCGAGCGTCTCGGGCAACACGCCCGAGCCGGTTACGATGCGGCCGGCGGGGTACTTCGCGGCCGCCGTCTCGTAGGGCGGCACGCTGTCGTGGTTGCCGTGCGAGTCGTACGAGTCGCCGCTGTTCGCCTTCTTGTAGACGGCGAGCGTGGCCTTGTCCGGGCCCAGGTAGTTCTTGTTCAGCCAGGTGATCGGCAGGTAGCCGTCGCCGTCGCCGCGCCCCCACGGCCGCGCGTTCGCGACGCTCATCCCGTGCGCCTTGCCACCGGCGCCGGGGAACGACGTGTAGCCGAACTGCATCCAGTCCTGCACCCACTGGTCGCCCCAGTTCGAGATCTTGTGGAGCGTGACGTTCGCCGCGGCGGCGCCCTTCGACACGCCCTTCACGAACGGGAGCGAGTCGTCGGCCGCGTGCACCGTGCCGAACGGCGACAGGTTCCCGAGCAGGATCCAGGGGGCCACGCGGAGCGAGACCTTGTCCGTGCCGTCGGGGCGCTTCGCGTTCGTGAGCTTCTTGCCCTCGGCGTCGGCGATCGACCAGGTGAGCGACACGTCACCGGTCCACGCGTCCTTCGTCGACATGCGGAAGTGGCGCCCCTCGAGAAAGAGGCTCACGCCGGCGCGCACGTCGTCGGTCCCGATCGCGAGCGTGGCCGTCGGCGTGCAGTCCTTGGCGGACGTGCACTCGCCGACGCTCCCGAGCACGAGGTCGTAGCCCGCGGCCGTCTTCTTCCAGATGCGGACGGCGCCGACGGACGCCTCGTCGAGCGTCAGCGTGCCCTTCGCCCCGTCGGGGGCGGTCGGCCAGCCGACGATCACGATCGGGGCAAGGTCGAGCACGTCGTCGTCGCCGTTGATCTTCGCGTCGTCGGCGTCGCGCTTCTTGTCCTTGTCGTCGTCGTCGAGGTTGACGAGGAACGACGCGCCCTGCGTCTCGTCGAACGTCGCCTTGCCGGCCTCGTCGGCCGCGTCGCCCGGGGTGGCGACGCCGTCGCGATTGCCGTCGACGACGAGGTCGATGACCGGATCCCCGCCGGACGCCGCGCCGCCTTGCCCTGCGCCGCCCTGCCCTGCGCCGCCCGCGCCGGTGGTCGCGCCGCCCGCGCCGGACCCCGTCTGCTGCGCGGCGGTCGTGCCTTCATCGCCGCCGCCACAACCGGCGCCGAGCGCTGCCGCCATGACCGCCGCCCATCGAACCGCCGATCTTCGCATACCGAGATGCCTCCTGATGCCTCGACCGCGCGCACGCCGTGACTGCGGGGCCCCCCGCTGCGGTCGATCCTTCATACGCTGGCGGCGGTGCGGCGGCGAGCCCGAGGTTGGCGTCGGGAGCGACCACGCACCGCGTCGCGCGCCGGCCAGTTGGCCCATCGACCCCCGCCTCGTCGACGCGCGGCGCAACGTCGATCGCGCGTGTCGCGCGTTGCCAGCGGGCCCCGGCCGCACCACGCTCGAGCCATGTCCACGAGCGACCGCGTCCTGCGCGCGATCACCGACGATGGCGCCTTCCGCGTCATCGCCGCCATCACCACCGAGACCGTCCGCGCCGCGATCGCCTCGCAGCCCGCCGGCCCGACCAACGCTCGCCCCTACGGCGAGCTCCTCACCGGCGCCGTCCTCGTCCGCGAGGCCATGGCCCCCGACCTCCGCGTGCAGGTCGTCCTGCGCGGCGAGGGCGGGCGCGGCAGCCTGGTCGCCGACTCGCACCCCGACGGCAAGACCCGCGGCCTCGTCAACTTCGGCCAGGGCGCGGAGCCCATCCGCCTCGGGCAGGGCGCGCTCGTGCAGGTCATGCGCACGATGCCCAACCGCTCGCTCCACGAGGGCATCGTCGCCGTGCCGGAGGGCGGCGGCGTGTCCGGCGCGCTGATGGCGTACCTGGCCGAGTCCGAGCAGGTCGCCTCGGTCATCGCGGTGAGCACGCTCTTCGACGGATCGGAGCTGCTCGCGGCGGGCGGCTTCATGGTGCAGCTGCTGCCCGAGGTCGAGCGCGGGCCGCTCATGATCATGACGACCCGCCTCGAGGACTTCCAGCTCGACGACTTCCTGCGCGCGGGCATGACCTCGGAGCAGCTGCTCGCGGAGCTGCTGCACGGCATGGAGTGGGCGCGCGTCGGCGAGTCCACGGTCGCGTTCGACTGCACGTGCAGCCAGTTGAAGGTGCTGACGAGCCTCGCGACGATCGACCGCAAGGAGATCGCCGACATGGTATCGGGGGGCGAGCCGCTCGAGATCTCCTGCGATTACTGCGGGAAGAAATACGAAGTGCGCCCCGCCGAGCTCACCGCGCTGCTTGCGACGAGCTGACGAGGCGCCAGGGCCGCACGCGAGGGCTACCCCTTGCGCCAGGCCCGGATCTTCCCTGCGACGGCCTCCGGCGTGAACCCGAGGTGCTCGCGAATCACGGTGTCCGGCGCGGAGATGCCGAACCCGTCGTGCCCGATGACGAGCCCCGCCTCGCCGACCACCCCGCGCCACGGCGCGGTGATGCCGATCTCGACGACCACCCGCGGCACTCCCGGCGGCAGCACCGAGGCGCGGTAGGCGGCGCCCTCGCGCTCGAACGCGTCCCAGCACGGAGCCGAGACGACGCGCACGCGCTCGCCTTCGGCATCGAGGATTCGCTTGGCGGTCAGCGCGACGTCGACCTCGGAGCCGGTCGCCACGACGACGATCGTGGGATCCGCGACGTCGGCGAGCACGTACGCGCCGCGCAGCATGAGCTTCGGGTCGAAGCCGTCGGGGCGCGGCAGGTTCGGGCAGGTCTGGCGGGAGAGGGCGAACGCCGTCGGCGCGTCCTTGCGCGAGAGCGCATGCGCCCACGCGGCCGCGCATTCGAGCGCGTCCGCAGGCCGCACGAGGTCGAGGCCCGGGATCACGCGGAGCGCCCAGTAGTGCTCGACCGGCTGGTGCGTCGGCCCGTCCTCGCCCAGGTACACGCTGTCGTGCGTGAAGATGAAGATCGACGGCATGTGCGAGAGCGCGGCGAGGCGCATGGCGCCGCGCATGTAGTCGCTGAACACGAGGAACGTCGATCCGAACGGGATGAAGCCCTCGGTGAGGGCCATGCCGTTCAGGAACGCGCCCATGGCGTGCTCGCGGATGCCAAAGTGGATGTTGCGTCCCTCGAACCGGCCGGCCGCGATCGCGGGCGACCCCTCGATGAAGGTCTTCGTCGACGGGTTCAGGTCGGCCGAGCCGCCGACGAGCGACGGGACGAGCGCGGCGACGCGCTGCTCGATCAGGCCCGACTGCACGCGCGTGGCGGCGCTCTTGGCGGGCGCGACCGCGAGGAGCTGCTCGAACAGATCCGCGGGCACCTCGCGGGCGAGGAGCTTCTTGTAGAGCGCGGCCGTCTCGCCGCCTTCGCGGTCGAGCTTCGCGACCGCCTGCTTCCACTCGGCGTGCGCCCTCTTGCCGTCCTCGGCGCGCTCGGCGAAGAGCGCGCGAACGTCGTCGGGGACCAGGAACGTCGGCTCGATCGGCCAGCCGATCGCTTTCTTCGTCGCGATGACCTCGGCGGCGCCGAGCGGCTCGCCGTGGGCCTTCGAGGTGTCCTGCTTCTTCGGCGAGCCCTTGCCGATGTGGGTGCGCGCGACGATGAGGCTCGGCTTGCCCTTCTGCGCGACGGCGGCGTCGAGGGCGACGCGGATCTGCCCGTGATCGTGGCCGTCGACGCGCTGCACGTACCAGCCGTACGCCTCGTAGCGCGCGCCCACGTCCTCGGTGAAGGCGAGGCTCGTCGAGCCGTCGATGGTGATCTTGTTGTCGTCGTAGAAGAAGATCAGGTTGTCGAGGCCGAGCGTGCCGGCGAGGCTCGAGGCCTCCGCGCTGACGCCCTCCATCAGGTCGCCGTCCGAGCAGATGCCGAAGACGCGGGCCGTCACGACCGGCGCGGGGCCGTTCACGCGCGCGGCGAGCATCTTGATGGCCGTCGCCATGCCGACCGCGTTCGAGAGGCCGGCGCCGAGCGGTCCGGTGGTCGTCTCGACGCCGGGCGTGAGGTGCACCTCGGGGTGGCCGGGGGTGCGCGATCCGAGCTGGCGGAAGCGCTGGAGCTCGCTCATCGGCAGGTCGTACCCGGCGACGTGGAGCAGCCCGTAGAGCAGCATCGACGCATGCCCGCAGGAGAGGACGAAGCGATCGCGGTCCGGCCACGCCGGGTCGGTCGGGTCGAAGCGCAGGTGGCGCGTCCAGATCTCGAACGCGATCGAGGCGAGGCCCATCGGGGCGCCGGGGTGGCCGGAGTTGGCCTTCTCGATGCCATCGACGGCGAGCATCTGCAGGGTGTGGACGGCCTTCTCGACGAGGGCGGGATCGTGCGTGCGGTGCATCGGGGCGGGCTCCAGAGCGGGCGGCGGGGCGCGGCCGCGCGGCCCGCGGAGCGGGGCCCTGCGGCGACGCGAAGAGCGCAGGGGTCTAGGCGAAATCGGCACGGAACGAAAGGGTCGATGAGGAGACCGCGGGGGCGCGCTAGGCTATGCGGCGCGAGCGGGCGCGCCCTTTCGCGGCGGGCGGGCTCGAGCCGCGAGCGGCGCGGCGGTCCGGCGGGCGGGCTCGACGCGAGATCACCATGACGTTCCCCATCACCTCGGACGATCTGCAGGACCTTTGCGGCGTGACGCTCACGGGCCAGGCGGCCGCGCCGGGGACCGATCCGCAGGCGTACCGGCTCGTTCGCCACCTCGGCAGCGGCGGGCAGGGGTCGGTGTTCCTCGCCGAGCGCGCCGCGGGCGCGGGCGACCGCGCGGTCGTCGTGAAGATCTGGCGACCCTCGTTCGTACTTGCCGAGCCGGAGGTCGCCGATCTCGTCCTGCGCAAGGAGTGGGGCGCGCTCGCGCGGCTGAACGACCGCGTGCCACCGACGCCGTTCGTCGTGCGCTTGCTCGACGGCGGGCTCGTGCCGGTCGCGCAGCGCTTCCAGCAGGCGGAGCTGCCGTGGCTGGCGCTCGAGTACGTGCACGGCGGCGCGCTCGGCACGACGCTGCGCGAGCGCGTCGACGTGTCGATCGCGGCGACCGGGCACGCCTTCGGCCCGGCGCGCGCGCGGCGCGTGCTCGGCTGCATCGCCGAGGGCGCGCAGGCGATCCACGACGCCGGCATCGTGCACCGCGACCTCAAGCCCACGAACGTGCTCGTCTGCGGCAGCGAGAGCGACGAGCTCGCGAAGGTCGCCGATTTCGGCCTCGCGCGACAGATGGGCATCACCTCCACGTTCGGCCGCCTATCGGTCGGCACGCCGGGCTACGCGGCGCCGGAGCAGCTGTCGGGCGAGGCGGTCGGCCCGTGGTGCGACGTCTTCGCGCTCTCGGCCATCGCATATTTCGTGCTTACCGGCGAGAACATGTTCGACGGCCCCCCCGCGATGTCCATCGCGCGGGCATACTCCGGCGAGTTCCAATCGCTGCCCACGCGGCCGCGGCTCGACCCGACGTGGAAGGGCGCGAGCCGGTCGCTCGCGCGCCTCGAGTCCGTGCTGCGCGCCGGGACGCAGCGCGACCTCACGCTGCGCATCCCCTCGGTGCGCGAGCTCTGGAGGAAGCTCGAGCCGGCGATGGACGACGCGATGTCCGGCGGTCAGCTCTCGGTCGCGGCAGGGGCGGCGCGGACGCTCCACGACGACTCGCAGGAGCCCTGGAGCTTCGCCGTCGCGCACCGGCCGCCGACGCACCTCGCGCTGCGCGCCGTGGCCTTCGATCCGGACGGCCACGGCCTCGCCGTCGGCGCGAGCGGCCTGCTCTACTGGGAGGGCACGCGCTGGCTGCCCGTGCCCCCGCCGGCCGGCCTCGACGTCGCCGGGGTGCGGGGCCTCGCGCGCCTCGGCCCGGGGCGCTGGATCGCGCACGGCGATCGGGGCGTCCTCGCGCTCTTCACGCCGCAGGCGGTGCTAAACCAGCAGGGGCTCGGCGAGGGCCTGTCGCTCCGGGTGATCGGCGTCGCCTCGGAGCGCGAGTTCGTCGTCGGCGCGAGCCCGGTCGGGTCGGGCGGCGAGCCCACCGGCCCCGCGGTCGTCGTCGCCTACCGCGACGGGGTGTTCCAACCGGCCGTCGTCATCGAAGGGCTCCACGAGCTCACGGCCATCGCGCGCGGCGCGCCGGGCGAGTGGCACCTCGTCGGCCACACCGACGGCCGCGGCGAGATCTTCTCGTACGCCGTCGAGACCGGCCGGGTCGAGCGGTGGGTCGTCGAGAGCGCGCCCCTCCTCGCCGCCGCGTCCGACCTCGACGGCACCCTCTTCGCGGTCGGCGCGGGTGGCTTCGCCTTCCGAAGGCGCGAGGGCCACCCCGCGCTCGAGCGCGTCCTCTCGCACCGGCACCTGACCGTCGCCGCGGTCGACCCGAGCGGCGCGTGCTTCGCCGCCGCCGTCGGCCGCGTCCTCTCGCGCCCCGCCGCGCCCGACGCGACGACGTGGTCACCGGTGTGGTCGGACGCCGATCACGCGAGCCCGTTCGTCGGCCTCGGCGCGTTCTCGCGGATGGTGCTGTGCGCGTGCGAGGACGGCAGCGTGGTCGTCGGCCGTCAGGGCTGCTGACCCGCCGGCTTCAGGGCTTCCCCGCTGCCGCCCGTGCCGCGCGGGCGCCCCCGCTACCTCGCGCGAGCGCGAGGAGATCTGAGAGCGCCGACGAACGCCCGGGCGGACGGCGAGGCTAGGCGCTAGCCGCGCGCGGAGCGGCCTCCGCGAAGGCCTCGCCGTGGTGCGCCGGCGTGGCGAGCTCGCGGTAGCCGCGGCGCTGCGCGAGGGCGTTGAAGCGGCGCGTGAGCCAGCCCGGGACGAAGAGCGCGTAGGTGCGCGCGAGGCGCGCCGGGTCGTCGACCGTGCGGAGCATCGCCTGGTAGGTCTTCTCGCCGTACGCCGCGCGGAAGGCCTCGGCCTCCTCCGGACGCGAGACCCAGTTCATCACGCCGGCGCGGTCGGCCTCGGGGTGGAAGAGCACGCCTTCGATGCCCCTGCCGAGGGCGAACGAGACGACCGACCGACCCTTGGAGTGACCGTCGCGGCTCTCGCGTGCGAGCACGCGCCCGCCGAGCTCGGCCAGGCGCGTCTCGTCGACGTCGACGACCTCCCAGTTCCGGTGCTCGAACGCAAAGAGGCGGTCGCCGAAGGGCTCGTAGAGGGGGTGCTTCTGCCCGTCGGCCGTCGGGTAGACGGGCATGATGCCGAACTTCCGGTGCGTCTTCTTGTGCAGGGACGCGACGCGGAAATGGTGCACGAGCAGCTCGAACGAGAAGCAGATGCCGAAGTACCCCTGCGGGTCGCCCTCGCCTCCCGCGGCGCGATCGGCGAAGCCGTCGAGGAAGCTCGCGTAGTCGGCGAGCCACTCGGTGCCGTCGCCGTCGAAGGGCGAGCCGGGCCCGCCCGACGAGATGTAGATGTCGGCGTCGCGCGGGATCGTCGCCCCCGTGTCGCGAGGGGACACCTCGACGATGTCGCACGGCAGCCCCGGGTTCAGGGCGCGCGCGCGTTCGAAGAACGCGCTGACGAGGCCGCGGAAGCAGCGCATGGCCTGGTTCGCGTGGCCTGCGTTCATGTCCACGAGGCACACGCGCAGCGGCGCGAGGGCGAGTCCGATAGGAGAGTCGAGGCGCTTGTTCATTGCTACTGCCGACGTAAGAGGAAGACCCCCCGAGACAGCCCTCCCATATCACCCCGCGGGCGATCGACCAAGCTCGAGCGGCGCGGCGGGCGCGCGCCGGGGCCCCTCGGGCGGCCAGAACGTGCCGGGAACATGAGACTTCGGGTAGAACGGCCCCGCCTTGCCCCGCACCGAGAATCCCCCCGCCCAATCGGCCGCCACGCCCCCGGCGCACGCGGCGTCGAGCGGCGCCCGCGGCGCTGCGCTGGTGACCGCCGGCATCCTCCTTTCGCGCCTCGTCGGGTACGCGCGGCAGCGTGTCGTCGCACACTACTTCGGCACCTCCGCCGACGCCGACGCGCTCACCGCCGGCTTCCGCATCGGCAACATCACGCAGAACCTCCTCGGCGAGGGCACGCTCTCGGCGTCGTTCATCCCGGTCTACGCGAAGCTGCGCAGCGCCGGCCGCACGAAGGACGCGACGCATTTCGCGCTGTCCTGCCTCGGCCTGCTGCTCGTCGCGGTGGCGATCGCGTCCGCGGTCGGCGTGATCGGCGCGCCGTGGCTCGCGTGGATCGTCGCGGCGGGCTTCGACGCCGAGCGGCTCGCGATGACCGCGCGCATCGTGCGGGTGCTGTTCCCGATGACCGCGCTGCTGGCGCTGTCGGCGTGGGGGCTCGGCGTCCTGAACGCGCACCGGCGCTTCTTCCTGCCGTACGCCGCCCCGGTCGTGTGGAGCCTGGCGCAGATCGCGGGGCTCGTCGTGTTCGGCACGTGGCTCCGGCAGCGTGGCGAGCCGCTCGCGATGGCGCTCGCGTGGAGCGCGCTCGCCGGCGGCGTGCTGCAGCTCCTGGTGCTGCTGCCGGCCGCGCGCGCGCTGCTCGGCGGGCTGCGACCGCGCCTCGACACCGGCGACGAGAACGTGCGCGAGGCCGCGCGGCGCCTGCCGGGGGTGCTCGTCGGTCGCGGCGTCATCCAGATCTCCGGGCTCGTCGACAACCTGATCGTGAGCTTCCTCGGCGCGGGCGCGATCGCGATCTTCGGCTACGCGCAGTTCGTCTACCTCCTGCCGATGAGCCTGCTCGGCACCGGCGAAGCCGCCGCGCAGCTCCCCGAGATGGCCGCGGCCGCGGCCGAGGTCGACCGCGAGAAGCAGCACGCCGCGCTGCGCGCCCGGCTCGGCGACTCGCTGGCGCGCATCAGCGCCCTCGCCGTGCCGACCACGGCCGCGCTCGCGGTGTTCGGCCACGAGGTCGTCGCGGTGCTGCTCGAGACGGGCGCGTTCGACCGCAGGACGACCGACCTCGTCGCGCCGGTGCTCGGCACCTACGGCGTGGCCCTGCTCGGCAACGCCTCGGGGCGCTTGCTCACCACGATGGCGTACGCGCTCGGCGACACGAGGACACCTGCGCGCTACGCGATCGTGCGCGTGATCGTGTCGACCGCGGTGTCGGTGGCGCTGATGAGGCCCCTCGGCGTCGTCGGCGTGGTGATCGGCGCGGTCTTCGCGGCGTGGGTCGAGACGGGCGCGCTCGCGTGGAAGCTCCGCGCCCGCATCGGCGGCGTCGGGATCGAGCGCGTGCCGGTCGGCAAGATCACGGTCGTCACGGCCGCGTGCGTCGGCGCCGGGCTCGCGGCGCGCGCCGCGATGCCGGCCGCGATCGCGGCGAGCCGGGTAGGCGCGGCGGCGGTGCTGGCGGCGTTCTGCGTCGCGTTCGCGGTGGGCGCGCCGGCGACCGGGCTCGTGCGGCTCGGGAGCTTGAGGCGGCCGCGTTCCGGTTCCTGAATCGGATCGGACGAGAGGTCGCCAAGGACGCCGAGGGGGAAGCAGAGAGGGAGAGGGGGGCGCCTTCGGCGCGGAGAGTGCGAACCGCACGGTCGCCCTTTCATTTCTTGCGATCCTTGCGCCATTAGCCATTCATCCAGATCGCGCGGCTCCCGTGGCGCCGCGGGCTCGGGGGCGGCTAGCCTGCCGGGATGCGTCCCGTGGTTTTCTGCTCGGTCGCCGCCCTGGCGTGCGCAGGCTGCGGCGGTGACATCGGCGCATCGTCCGGCGGCGGTGGCGGCGAAGCCCCCGCGACCAGCGCTTCGTCGACGGGTGGCGCGGGCGGGTCGTCGTCCTCCTTCGTCGACGCGGGATCGAGCCACGATGCGGGGGGCGAGGGAGGCGGCACGCCCGCGGATGGCGGCCCGCCGATCGACGCGGGCGAAGACGCCGGACCGGTGGTTCCATGCGGTTGCTTCGAGGGCCCCGGGACGTACTGCGCGGACGCGGCCTGGGCTCGCGCCCTCGCGGAGGGCTGCGCGCTGCCGAAGGCCGAGAGCCAGGCCGGGAACCTGCTCTCTTGCCACGGCGACGTCTGGCGCGCGAACACGACCTGCGAGGGCGCTTGCGACGGCGGGGGCAGCGCCGCGGACGCGTGCACGGACGTCGGCTACCAGTTGCCGTGGCAGTGCGGCGCCGACAAGCTCTGCACCGCCGTGAACGCCGAGTCCTGGCACCACCAGGCGGGCAGCGTGACCGAGTTCGCCTTCGACTTCTCGTTCGCGATCGACACCAAGGTCCGCGCCATGCGCGGCGGCGTGGTCGTCGTCGCGCGCTTCGACACGCAGCCGGGCGATCCTTGCTACGGCGGGTGCGACGAGGCCCCCGACGTCTGCCTGGCGAAGTGCGGCGACAAGGCCAACGTCCTCACCGTGCGGCACGACGACGGCACCGTCGCGCAGTACCTCCACCTGAACGCGGCGGCGCCCGCGATCGCCGCGAAGGTGCGCGTCGAGCAAGGCGAATTCCTGGCGCGTTCGGGCAACACCGGCTGGTCCACCGGTCCCCACCTGCACGTCATGGTGATGAAGAAGGGCTGCAAGGCAGGAACGTGCCAATCCATCCCGATGCGCTTCCACGCCATCGGAATGCCCGCGAAGGGCGCGAAGTACACCTCGGAGAACTGCCCCTGATCGAGGCGGTGCCCGCGCCGATCGCCCGCGCGTGGTCGGCAGCCCGGCGCTCGCGGTCCGCTACGCTTTCCGCCGCACGGGCGCGCGCCTGCTGCTACGACCGGCGACGTGGCAACCCTCCGCGCCAAGCGAACCGTGACCGTGGCTCGCCGCTCGCCGCCGACCGCCGGCCCGCGGGCCCACGTGCTCGACGTCCCCTTCGCGATGCGCGCCGTGGCGACGGCGGCCGGGGCGCGCTGGGACGCCGATCACAGCGCGTTCATCTATCGCGGCGGCGCGCTGCCGGAGGCGCTCGCCCCCTTCGTCCCCGCGGCGTTCGCCTGGGAGCGCGAGGTCGAGCGCACCCTCAACGCCGAGCCGGCGCCCTCGGCCTCGGCGCCGTCGGGATCGATCACGCCCCGACCGCACCAGCTCGAGGCCGTGCGCGCCATCACCGCCGCTGCTGCTGCCGGGCGCCCGGGCTTCCTGCTCGCGGACGACGTCGGCCTCGGCAAGACCATCACCGCGTGGGAGGCCGTGCTCCGGCTGCCCTGGGCGCGGACGGTGCTGATCGTCTGCCCGCTCGCCGTCGTCGCGCACTGGCGGCGCACCGTGCAGGCGATGGGCGACGGCGGCCGCACGATCGTGCTCCTGAACTACGAGCGCCTCGGCAAGCTCTTCGAGGTCTCGCCCGAGGCGCGCGCGAAGATCCGCACGAAGAAGGGCCTGGCGCGCGCCGGCAGCGCGGCGACCTTCGACGTCGTCGTCTGGGACGAGAGCCACCGCTGCAAGAACCCGGCGGCGGCCCGATCGAAGCTCGCGGTCAAGCTGAACGCGCGCGCGCGCCTCGCGATCTGGCTCTCGGCGACCGCGGGGCAGAACCCGCTCGAGCTGTCGTACCTCGCGCCGCTCCTCGCGAGCGCGACCGGCAGTCGCGCCGCCGACCTCAAGGACTTCGAGGCCTGGTGCACCCAGCAGGGCCTCGGCGTCACGCGCGGCGCGTACGGCAAGTGGTCGTGGCGCGGTGACCCGGCGGACTGCGATCGCGTGCGCGCGCTGCTCTTCGACGGGGCACCGCCCGCGGGCATCCGCCGGCGCCCCGAAGACCTGGCGGGCTGGCCCGAGGTCAACCGCATCCTGACGCCGATCGAGCTCGATCCCGAGGCCCGCGCCCTCTACGACCGCGCGTGGACCGAGTTCCGCCGCGAGCTCGCGCTCGCCCCGAGCGGCCGCGACCCCCGTTCGGCGCTCGCCGCCACGCTGCGCCTGCGACAGAAGGGCTCCCTGCTGCGCGCGCCGGGCTCCGTCGAGCTCGTGCGCGAGCTGCTCGACAACGGCCACCAGGTCGCCGTCTCGGTCGCGTTCCTCGAGACCCTCGAGGCCATGCGCGCCGAGCTCGAGCAGGGCGGCGTCCCCTGCGCGCTCGTGCACGGCGGCCTGCCGGCCGGCGCGCGCGAGGACGAGCGCCTGCGCTTCCAGCTCGGCGCGGCGAAGGTCGTGCTCTTCACCGTCGAGGAGGGCATCTCGCTGCACCAGGGCGAGCACAACGAGGCGCCGCGATCCGAGGTCATCCACGATCTGCGCTGGTCGGCTATCCAGATGGTGCAGGTCGAGGGCCGCTGCCACCGCGACGGCCGCTTCGCCCAGGTCTACTGGGCCTACGCGGACGGCACGATCGAGGAGCAGATCGCGCTCGTGGTGGTGCGAAGGATCCAGTCGATGAAGGGGATGATCGGCGACGACGTCGAGACGGTGCGGGAGATCGAGCGGCTGCTGGCGAGCGCGGGCGAGTAGGCGCGGCGGGCACCTGGGGCCCTGTTCGAGGGTCGGTCGCTACGACGACGCCGCCTGCGAGCGCCGCGAAGCCGCCGCCGAGGCGCACGCCCCAGCCGACGTCGACGCCGACCTGCACGGCGACGGACTGGGTGCGATCGGCGATCAGGAACTGCGGCGTCTCGGGGTAGAGGATGCGACCCCGGACGACCAGGTCGAAGGGCGTGAAGAACCCGAAGCCGATCTCGACGCGGTCGGCGAGGCGGCCGCGGAAAGGCACGGGGAGGACGGCACCGAGGAGGCAGCCGCGGAGACCGTCGCACGAGAGGCGCCGCCCCGCGCGGAGGTCGAAGTGCGCGCCGAGGAGCCCGATCGAGAGCTCGCGCGCTCGGGCGAGCGAGAGCAGCGCCGGGTTGCCCACACCGCACCGAAGCCCTCGGCGTCGGCTGCGCCGATCGCGCCCATCGCCATCGATCGCGGCCCGAAGCCGAACACCTCCTGCGGCGAGGCGTGCGCCTCCCCGACCGCGCCCAGCGCTCCGGCGACCCGGCGACCCCCCACGTTGGCCGAGCACGGTACCCAGCCTGCCCGCCCGGCGGGAGTGGCAGCGCGCCGGCGCGCAGCGGCATCTGCTACACCTCGGCCGTGCCGCTCGCGCTCCAGGGGGTCTCGCCGAGCGATCTCGCCGCCGCCGCGGGCATCGATCTCGTCGACGCTCGGCGCATCGTGTCGCTCGTGCACCGCAAGGGCGCGCTGCCGGATCGCTGCCCCGCGACCGTGCGCCGCGCCGCGCTCGACGCCGCGCGCGCGATCGGGCACGTGCCGACGCTCGAGCCGGTGGGTCGCCTCGCCAGCGCGGTCGACCCGTTCGTGAAGTACGCCTTCCGCCTCGGCGACGGCTCCGTCGTCGAGAGCGTGCGCATCCCGCTCGAAAAGCCAGGCCGCTACTCGGCGTGCGTGAGCTCGCAGGTCGGCTGCGCGCTCGGCTGCACCTTCTGCGCGACGGGCCGCATGGGCCTCGTGCGCAACCTCGAGGTCTGGGAGATCGTCGAGCAGGTGCGCCTCGTGCGCGCAGATCTGCCCGACGGGCGGGTGCACGGCGTCCTGTTCCAGGGCATGGGCGAGCCGCTCTCCAACGCCGACCGCGTGATCCAGGCGATCCGCATCCTGGGCGATCCGAGCGCGCTCGCCATCGACATGCGCAACATCACCGTCTGCACGGCCGGGCTGCCGACCGGCATCCGGCGCCTGGCGGCGGAGGTGCCCTCGGTGCGGCTCGGCGTGTCGATCGGATCGGTACGGCCCGCGAGACGGCGGTCGATCATGCCGATCGAGGGCGCGCACCCGCTCGCCGACGTGATCGAGGCCGCCGGCGATCACGCCCGCGCGACCCACCAGTCGCCGATGTTCGCGTACACGCTGCTCGCGGGCGAGAACGACACGGACGACGACGCGGCCGCGCTGGCGGACGTCGCGCTGGGCTTCGCGGCCCGCTTCGGCGTGCGCCCTCGCCTGTCGATCATCCCCTACAACCGGATCGGCGACGACCCCTTCGGGCGCAGCGACGACGCGCGCCTCGCCCGCTTCCGCGAGGTGCTGCGCGCCCGCGGAGTCGGCACGATCCTCCGCTACTCCGGCGGCGGCGACGTCGCGGCGGCCTGCGGCCAGCTCGCAGGGGCCCCCCTCGCGCAGGCGTAGGCGCGCGCACGAAATCGGTGCGCGACCACTTTCGCGTCGCGCCCGATTCGATACCCTGCGGTCCATGGGCAGCGAGCAGCCGATCCGTCGCCTCCCGAAGAACGCCATCGAGGTCCGCGAGAGAATCGGCGGCGCGCTGTCGGCCTTCGCCCGCGGCGAGGTCGGGCACTGGGCCGTGCCCATCGGCGGCACGCTCGCGGACGCCGCGCGATCGCTCGGCATGCTGTGGAGCTCGGGCGACCCCGTCCCGCCGGATCTCCGCGCGACGATCGCCCCGCACCTCGGCTGCGCGCCCGACGACGTCGCGACGTACTCGCGGCTCGTGAGGCGCCTCATGCGCGCGCTCCCCCGCGCCTACGGGGCCGGCCCGGGGGCCAGCACGTCCGGCGCCGATCCGCTGCTCGACGACCTGCTCGGGAACCCGCGCGTGGTGCTCACGCGAGCGGTCACGCACGACGGCCGCGGCAAGCGGCACCACGCCCCGATCGGCGGGCCGAAGCGGACGTAGCACCGCGCGCCGGCCTCCTGCCGGCGAGGCGAGCCATCGCCCGCGGCGGCGCGGCGCCCCGTGCGACGCTCGGCCGACAATGCTAGGTTCGGCCCGTGTTCGGGCTCAGCCTGGCCGAGATCGTCCTGCTCGTCATCGTCGGCATCGTCGTCGTCGGGCCGAGAAACGTGCCGGATCTGATGCGCCAGGCTGGCCGGTGGATCGCGAAGATCCGCCGCATGAGCGTCGATCTGCGCTCACAGAGCGGCATCGACGACCTGATCCGCCACGAGGGCCTCGAGCACGACATCGCGCAGCTCCGCAGCCTGTCCCGGGTGAACGTCATCGACACCGTCATCGCCCCGATGGTGTCGGCCGCGGCCGCGGCGGAGTCGTCCTCGACGCGCCCGCTCGGCGCCGTGCCGCGCGCCCGATCCTACGATCCGCCGGTGGCCGCCGCGCCCGCGCCCTTCGCGGCGAGCTCGGCGTACGGCTCGCTCGAGGCCGCGCCGTTCGCGCGCGAGGTGCCCGAGCTCGGCTGCGACGCCTACGGCGCCCTACCCGACGACGCCGACCCGTACCGCGACGCCACGGAGCCCGACGAGCTCGCCGCCGACCACGAGGTCCCGGTCCGCGGCTGCGACGCCTACGGCGCGTTCGAGGACGCGCCCGACGCACCTGCCCTCGAGGGGGCCGCGGCGTGACGGCCGCCAGCGAGGGCGATCGCACCGCCGCCACCTCCGGCGACCCGGCCGTCGAGGCCAAGTCGATGACGTTCTGGGAGCACCTCGACGAGCTCCGCCGGCGCCTCGTCTGGAGCATCACCGCCTTCTTCGTCGCCTGCGGCGCCGCGTGGGCGGTCCGCGAGGAGCTGCTCGCCTGGCTCGTGAAGCCCTTCGCCGACTCGTGGGCGGCGCAGCACCTCCCCGGCCCGGCCACGCTGCACTTCGGCGCTCCGGGGGCGGCGTTCGTCGCCTACCTCAAGCTCTCGATGATCGGCGGCGTCGCCCTCGCCGCGCCGATGATCTTCTACCAGCTGTGGTCCTTCGTCGCGCCGGGCCTGTACGCCAAGGAGAAGCGCTACGTCATCCCGTTCGTGCTGGCGTCGAGCAGCCTCTTCGTCGGCGGCGGCTACTTCGGCTGGCGGGCGGCCTTCCCGCTCGCGTTCAACTACTTCCTCGGCATGTCGGGCACCGTCGGCGGCCAGGGCGTCACGATCACGCCGACCGTGATGATCGGCGAGTACCTCGACTTCGTGATGCAGATGCTGCTCGCGTTCGGGGTCGTCTTCGAGATCCCGCTCTTCATCACGTTCCTGGCGATGGCCGGCGTCGTCACGTACCTGTCGCTCTTCCGGTTCGGCCGCTGGTTCGTGCTGATCGCGTTCGTCGTCGCGGCCGTCATGACGCCGCCCGACGTGACGAGCCAGCTCCTCATGGCCGTGCCCATGTGCCTGCTCTATTTCCTGTCGATCGGGCTCGCGTACCTCTTCGGCCGCAAGCCGACGCCCGAAGAGCTCGCCGACTACCGCCGCAACAAGAAGCGCAAGCCGGCGAGCGACGAGGGCTGATCGCTGCCCGAGCGGCGCGCCTGGCGCTCCGCGCGCCTCGAGGCGTCCGACCTCCCCGGCGACCCCTCGGGCTCGCGCGTCGCGACGCGCCCCGCGGTCCGTAGCTCCGACGCCTGCGGCGGCGAGGCCTCGCCGGAGACGCGACGGCCCCGCGCCCACCTCGGCGAGCGAGGCGGGGCGGGGCCGAGCGGAGGCCCGTCAGCGGGCCCGGATCACTTGACCTTCTTCTTCAGCTCGCAGGCAAACTTGTCCGTCATCGTGCACGCGCGATCGAGCTTCTGCACGCCCATCGGCTTCATGCCCGTCGCGAGGTCGAACACGCCCGACGCGGCGCAGTCGCGGGCCGATCCGCTGTTGCAGCTCGCCTGGAGCGCCTGGCTCTGCGCGACGTCGGGGAACACGGGCCGCGAGTCGCCGTACGCGACCTTGAGGATCGCGCACGCGAGCGAGTCGCGCCCCATGCAGCCCTGCTCGAGCACGCGCTTGGCCTCGTCGGGCATCGAGCCCGGCGCGCCGCCGAGGTCGAGGCGACCGAGACTGGTGCACGACGCGGCGTTCATGCGAGAGCAGCCGCGTCGGTAGAGCATCGTGGCGTAGATCGCGTCCTTGCGCGCGTCGCGCCCGATCTCGTGCATCTCGCCGAGCGCGTTGCAGCTCGCGGCGTCGCTGCCGTCGCACGCGCGCTTGTAGAACCCGGCGGCCTTGGCGCCGTCCTTCGTGACCCCGCGCCCCTGCGCGTACAGCGGGGCCACCGCCGCGCAGCCCGCGTCGTCGCCGCCCGAGCAGCCCTTCTCGAGGAGCGCGGCCCCCTTGACCGCGTCCGACGCGAGGAGCGCCTTGCCTGCGCGCGTGCAGCCGGAGGCGTCGCCGCCCGAGCAGCCCTTGTCGAAGAGCGCCCCCGCGCCCGCCGCGTCCTTCGCCACGCCGGATCCGTCCGCCGTGAGCACCCCGAGCCACGTGCACGCCGCGGCCTCGCTTCCGTCGCACGCCTTCTTGAGCGCGGGCGCGGCCTTCGCGAAGTCGCGGCCCGCGCCGCGCCCCGTGGCGAGCATCACGCCGAGCGCGCCGCAGCTGCCGAGGTGCCCCTTGTCGCACTGCGCGGTGCACTCCGCCGCGTCTCCCTGGCGGCACTGGAACGCGAGGTCGGCCTTGGGCGCCGTGCACTTGCCCTCGGCCAGGACGAGCCCCTTCGGGCAAGCGACCTCGGCCGGAGGCGCCGCAGGGTCGACCGGCTTCGCGGGGGCCTCCCCGGCCTTCTCGCCCGCCTTCGCGCCGGCCCCGATCGGGCTCAGCACGAGGCGCACCGCCGCGCCGCACTGGGGCGGCGCCTTCGCCGAGTCCGGCGCCGCCTTCTGGCAGTCGTCGAGGTCGCCTTCCTTGTTCTTGACGCTCTTCTCGCTGGCCGATCCGGCCGCGGCGCCGACGCCGAACATCTCGCCCGTGACGCGCGCCTTGGCCTTGGTGCCCGTGTCCATCGCGAACGCGCCCACCATCGCGCTGCGGATGAAGTGCGTGGCGCCCTCGCAGGTGCCCTTGAGATCGTCCTTCGTCGCCGCGGCCCAGGTCGTGCGCTTCTTGCCGACCATCACCATCGCGATGTCGAGCGTCGCGCCGCGCTCCATCTCGCCGCCGATCTTGGCCGCGAGGATGCCCCCCATCGAGGGCAGGTTCGCGCGCAGCTCGTCCGAGTTCGACAGGCGCACGACCTGCTCGCGACGCGTCATGCCGAGATAGCCGTAGTTGCCGTCGAGCTTGCACTCCTTGAGGAGCTTGATGCCCTTGCAGCTGTAGGCGACGACCGCGACGCCGTCGTGCATCGCCTCCTCGAGATCCCCGCGCTGCTCGGGCTTCCAGTCGACGACGAGCGGCTCGGCCGCCGCCGTGGCCTCGACCTCGTGGCACGTCCCCTCGCCCAGCGCCGCACCAGCCGTCGGGTCGGCCGGCCGGATCGCCTCGGCGGCGGCCCCCGCCCCACACCCCGCCCCCAGGAGCGCCCAAACGATGACGGCCGTCGAACCCAGCGTCGTGTTCCTCATGGCCGCGCAGGCTACGCCGCCGGCGCGACCCGGTGAAGCCCCAGGGCGCCGCCCCGCCACGAGCCGCGATTCGCCTCGCTTTTCGCTATTTAACGATCGCGTTCAGGCCCGGGTCAGTGAGCGTAGGGCTCCCCGCGCAGGATCGTCATCGCGCGATAGAGCTGCTCGACGAGCACGAGCCGCGCGAGCCGGTGCGGGAAGGTCAGCGTCGACAGGCTCCAGCGGTCGGCCGCCGCGCGCGACACGTCCTTCGGGATGCCGTCGGCGCCGCCGATGAGGAACGCGACGACCCCCTTGCCCGTCGACCCGAGGCGCTCGAGCCGCCGCGCGAAGGCGTCGCTCTCGAGCGCGCGCCCCTCGACCTCCATCGCCACGAGGCTCGCGCCCGCGACGGCCTTGGCGATCGCGGGCTCGAGCTTCGCCGGCGGTCCGTCGGCGAGCTCGATCTCGTCGCAGGCCACGTACCGGCGCACGCGGCCCAGGTACTCGTCGGTGGCCGCGCGAAGGGCGCGATCCTTCACGCGCCCCACCCCCACGACGACGAGCCGCACGCGCCGCTCTCAGTCCTCGGTCGAGGTCTCGGCTGCCGCGCGCGCGGCCTCCTCGTCGGGCACCGGGATGCGGCTCACGTCGATCCAGAGCCCCTCGATGTCGTAGAGCCGGCGCGTGTCCTCCTGGAAGACGTGCACGACGACGTCGCCGAAATCGAGCAGCACCCACGTGGCCGCCGTGAGGCCCTCGACGCTGGTCGGCGGCGAGTGGCGCTCGCTCATGGCCTGCTCGAGCCCCGTCGCGATGGCGTAGACGTGGCGGTCCGACCGGCCCGTCATGATGACGAGCAGCTCCGCGTAGTCGACCTTGCTCGCCACATCGAGGATCTCGATGCCGACGGCCTTCTTCTCCATGCCGATGCTGGCGATCGCGAGCGCCGTCTCGCGCGCGCTCGCCGACGCCTCGAGGCCCGGCTCCGGGGTCCCCGCGCCCTTGCGGACGCCGCCGCGCTTCGGCCCGGTGAGAGGCGCGCGGCGCGACGTCGGTTCGCCCGCCGGCGCCCGCGTGCGCGGAGCCGCGTCACCGCCTGCCGGCACGCGCGATCGCGGAGCCGCGGCACCGCCTGCCGGCACGCGCGATCGCGGAGCGGCACCACCACCTGCCGGCGCGCGCGATCGCGGAGCGGCACCACCACCTGCCGGCGCGCGCGTTCGCGGAGCGGCACCACCACCTGCCGGCGCGCGCGATCGCGGAGCGGCACCACCACCACCTGCCGGCGCCCGCGATCTCGGAGCGGC
>CAIVJW010000016.1 GCA_903906315.1 uncultured delta proteobacterium
GCCCGAGCTCGTGCGCCGCGACGCCGCGGAAGAGCGACGCCGGCAAGCCGCGCGCGATCACGATGCCATCGACCTCCACGCGTGTGATCGCGCCCATCGTGGTGAGCCTCGCGCGCGTCGTGCCGAGCACTCGTCCTGCGTGCGTGCCACCGTGGCTTCCATCGAGCGCGGCACCATCGGCCAGCTCGAGGCGCAGGCGCCCGCCGGTGATCGACAGGCCGCGCTCGCCGAGCCACCGCGAGACCTCGCCGAACAGGCGGACCGCGTCGGGCAGGCGCTCGACGACCGTGCGCGCGCAGCCCGCGCAGTGCACCGCGCCGGGCGCGTGCGCGGCGCGCGCGAAGAACCGGCCGCAGGCGTCGCACTGGCCCGAGTCGCGTTCGTGACGAGCGCAGACCGCCGTGCCCCACGGGTCCACGAGGTAGCGCCCGAAGATCGGGAGGCGACAGACGACGCAGAACGGGATTGCCAGTAACCCCTCCACCATCGGCGTAGCTGGGGGCTTGCCGCGGCGCCCCCCACCGTGCAGGGCGTCAGCGTGAGCGGTCGGCGGCGCGCGGCGCGAGCGCGCAGCAGCGCTTGTACTTCTTGCCGGAGCCGCAGGGGCACGGCGCGTTGCGCGACGGCCGTCCGCTGACAGGCTTGCGCGGGCCCGGGGCCGCGTGGTTCGTGGTGGCGCCGACGGCGACCGTGGCGGCGCGCGCGGCGAGCTCGTTTGCCATGGCACGGACGACGGCGCGCACCTCGTCGTGGCGACGGACGAGCTCGTCGCCGTAGTGCTCCCAGACGCGGTCGAACAACGCGCTCGCGGCAGGCGTGGTGGCCTTGGGGCGCGGGCGTGCGTCGCGACGGTCGAGGCGGACGTCACCGACGTGGCGCGCGGTGTCGCCGTGGATGCGGTAGAGCCCGAGGACGATCTCCGTGCACGGGCAGGCCGGGTTGGAGCAGTGATGATCGACGACGTGGTACGCGGTTCCGTCGACCATCACGACGGGGTTCCAGTCCGCGGGGAACAGGTGGTGATAGGGCGTCATCGAGTCGTCCGCGCACGCGGCGAGCGCGCGCTTGCACGTCGAGCGGTCGCGCTGTGCGACCGCTCGCGCGGCGCGCTCGCGAAGGACGTCGAGCGAGCCTGCGATCGCGTCGGCGAACCACGAGGCTTCGGCGAGCAAGCGCGCCGCCCCGTCGTCGCGCGCCTCGCACCGTCCCGTCGCGAGCGAGACGACGACGACACAGCGATCGTCGTAGGCGCGGACCTTCGTCTCCCCCAGACGGTCGGCGGAGCGAAGCCGCAGCGCGACCTCGTGCGCGAGCTCGTCGGCGCTCGTGTCGAGCAGGGGCTCGACGACGACGCCGTGACCGCACGGCGTCGAGTCGGCGTGCGCGGGCGGCGCCCACAGCGAGAACGGTTGGCCGGCGTCGAGGATGCGAGGCGCGTCGAAGATCACGCGACTCGGATGCGCGCACCCGACGCGCGCGTCAACGCGCGGTGCGAGTCAGCTCGAGCTCGCCTGCAGGAGCGGCGGCTCGGTGTCGAGGACGACCTCGACGGAGAGCTCGGGATGAAGGGCCGCGATGCGATCGGGCAGCAGCTCGCGGAGCCGCTCGGCGGGCCAGCCCTCGACGAGGAGCTTCACGACCGCGTGCAGATAGGCGCGCGGATTGAGCCCGTGCGCGATGGCGGTCGCGATGATGGACAGGATGCGCGCCGTGCGCTCGCCGCCGAGGTCCATCCACGTGAAGAGCCAGTTGCGACGACCGAGCACCAGCTTGCGCAGCTCTCGCTCTCGACGATTGTTGGTCAGCTCGATATGGCCGTCGTCGAGGAACAGCGTGAGGCGCCTCCACTGACGGTGCAGGTAGCCGAGCGCCTTCCCGAGCGGGGTATTCGGCGGGATCTTGCCGCGCTGCTCGTCGACCCACAGACGGAGCGCGTCGAGGACGGGCGCGCTGTCGCGACGTCGCCGCGCCGCGCGCTGCTCGGCCGTGTCGCCCGCAAGCATCGAGGCCTTCTCGATCGCGAACAGGGGTGCGATGAGCTCCACGCCCTCGAGGCCGAGCTGGTCGCCGCTGCGCGCGGCTTCGACGAGGCGTCGGCGTCCGTGAGCCCAGCATCCAGGGCGCTTGCCGCCGGCGCGCTCGAGGAAGCTCAGGAGGTTGGTCCCGTCGC
>CAIVJW010000017.1 GCA_903906315.1 uncultured delta proteobacterium
CATATGGAAACAGAAACGCCGGCCACGAGGGCCGGCGTTTCCGAAGTGTCAGTCGTAGACTCGTCTATCGTAGACGTGTCAGTCGCAGACGACTCTTACCAGCGGTTCCCGCCGCCGCCGCCGCCGTAGCCGCCGCCGCCGCCGCCGCCGGTGCGCGCCGGGCGCTCCTGGGCCTCGTTCACCTTGAGCGAACGGCCGTCGATCATCATGCCGTTGAGCTGGGCAATCGCCGCGCTCGCCGCCTGGGCGTTGCCCATCGTCACGAACGCGAAGCCGCGCGGCTGGCCCGTCTCGCGGTCGGTCGGCATGGCGACCTCACGAACCTCGCCGGCAGCGGCGAAGGCGGCCTCGAGAGTGGCCTGGGTGGTGGAGTAGGAGAGGTTGCCGACGTAGAGACGATTTCCCATGGTGCTTGCTCGATGACTTCCGTCGGGCGACCGGGAGGAAGCCCTGCGCCGACCGTTCGTGGAAGCCAATGAAGGCGAACGGGGGCGCGCCGGACATGCTCAGCACCCGTCATGGGAGCGTTGCTTGCCGCGGCGCACGTCGCGTCTTCCAGTCTTCCGAGCGAGCCGCATTCATCGAAGAAGAGCGACGGGCCAAGCGGCTAGGGACGAGGTCGTGTACGAGCGGCAACGTAGCCCGCCCGCGACCGTTTGGCAAACGGTGCTCGAAGGGTCGGCCAATCGGGCCCGTGCGAACGCCTCCGCTCCGAACGCCGATCGCTGCGCGCACCGACCGAGCCGCCGCGCGATTCAAGGCAATTTCGCCTGATTTCGCGCGGCCGAACGACACGACGGTCGGCACCGGGGCGTGGCCGGCCGCGGCGCGGACCTCACCACTCGGTGGGGAAATAGTCCTTCAAGAACAGCCCGTGCACGTGCTTGCCCGTGATCGTGCCGGCAAAGATCGGGTCGCACACGCGCGCTGCGCCGTCGACGATGTCGAGCGGCGGGTGGAAGCCGTGCTCTGCGACCTTGCGCTCGGCGAGCACGGCCGGGTCCTCGTCGGTGACCCAGCCGGTGTCGACGCTGTTCATGAAGATGCCGTCCTTCGCGTAATCCGCGGCCGACGTGCGCGTCATCATGTTGAGCGCGGCCTTGGCCATGTTCGTGTGCGGGTGACGGTCGGTCTTCCACGCGCGGTAGAACTGGCCCTCCATCGCCGACACGTTGACGACGTGCTTCGCGTCCGTCCGCTGGCGGAGCATGAGCGGCTTGAGGCGCCCGTTGAGGACGTAGGGCGCGACCGCGTTGACGAGCTGCACCTCGAGCAGCTCGATGGTCGGCACGTCGGCGAGGCCGAGGCGCCAGCTGTTGCTCACGCGCAGGTCGACCTGCTGAAGGTCGGCGTCGAGGCGGCCCTCGGGGAACAGCTCGAACGCGGGCGCGAGGTCGTCGCTCACGCCGGCGAGCTGCGACAGCAGCGCGGGCGCCCGCAGGCCCGCGTCGCCGCCGGCCATGGAGGCGCCCGGAAGGCGCGGGGCGCCGCCCTGCCGGCGGAGCTCGTCGTAGTCGGCGCAGAGGCGTCGCACGGGCTCGGGCTGCGCGTCGAGAGGCGCGGACTCGGCGGCCACGAGGTGCGCGTAGAAGCCCGGCGGGCGGCGCACGGTCTGGCAGGCGTTGTTGACGATGTGATCCAGCCGATCGAGCGTGCGATCGAGGTGCCGGACGAGCAGCTCGACGCTCGGCGTGTGGCGCAGATCGAGGCCGTAGATCGAGAGGCGATCGCGGAAGCCGTCGTAGTCGGCCTCGGCGGCGTAGCGCGCGGCGGCGTCGTGCGGGAAGCGCGTC
The DNA here is from genome assembly GCA_903906315.1 of uncultured delta proteobacterium. Lineage (GTDB taxonomy): Bacteria > Myxococcota_A > Polyangia > Polyangiales > Polyangiaceae > CAIVJW01. The sequence continues at coordinate 1,794 of CAIVJW010000017.1, forward strand.
GTGACCAGGACGCGCGCGCCGGCGCGCAGGAGCTTGATCGCGATCTGGTAGCCGATCTTCACGCGCGCGCCGGTGACGAGCGCGACCTGGCCGCGCAGGTCGGCGGTCTGCGTGCGCTTCTCGAAGTTGAGGTCGCCGCAGGGCGAGCACATCGCGTCGTAGAAGGAGTGGACGCGGCGAAACTCGCCCTTGCAGACGTAGCACTTGCGAGGCGCGTGGAGCTCCGGGCCGGCGTCGGGATCGGACGCGGTGGCAGTGGATGGCGCCGGCGGGAGCGTCCGCGTGCCGCTCGCGTCGGGCGTGCGGAACACGGGCTCGCGGCGGAGCGTGCGGATGCCGGTCGCGTCGAGGACGGAGGCGTCGGACGAGCGGCGGTCGCCGCGCTCCTTGCGCCGGAAGGTCTTCGAGAGGTCGCGCTGCTCGGCGCGCGAGGGCTTCGACACGCGACCGGCGGCGGTGAGCAACCGGCGGCGCTCGGCCATCGGGAGGCCGGCGAGGACGCCGCGGTCCTCGGCGGCGGCCTCGAGCACGCGCAGGCAGGCCGCGACGTCTGCGAGGGCGAGCGGCTCGCGCGGCGCACGCAGCAGGCGAGACGCATCCGCAGCGTCGCTCGCCTCGCCCACCTCGCTCGCGTCGTCGTTCGAGCTCATCGCGACCGGCGCGTAGCACGCCGCGCGGAGCCTGGCGACGGATCGATGGGGACGATGGGAAGGCAGATGCGCGGGGGGCGCGCCGTGCAGGCCCGCGGGACGCCGCGCAGCTGCGTGCTAGCGGCGGCGTGGCGGTACGCTGGCCGCGACGACCTCGAGGAACCCGCGGCCGAGCGGCCCGCCTTGCGGGTCGACGGCCTCGACGCGCACGACCCAGGGGCCGGGCGGCGAGCGAGGCTCGAGCTCGGTGCGCCAGGTGTCGCCGTCGCGCCGCCACGTCGCGTCGACCTCGGCGAGGTTCACGCGGACGGTGAGGCGGGGCTCGAAACCGGGGGGCTTCGGGCCGTGGACGAGCACCGAGACGGTCACAGGGTCGAACGGCCAGACCGCGGTCTTCGGCCCGAGCTCGACGTCGGCCCGCAGCGCGCGCTGCGTGAGCAGGACCGAACGCGTGGCGGTGTCGCCGACCAGGCGAAGCACCAGGCGCAGCGGGGCGTCATCGTCCAGCACGAGCTCCGCCGGAGCGGGCTCGAACGGCGACTTGCCTCGTCGAAGCTCGACCCCGCCCGGATCGTCGAGCACGACCGGGACGCCGACCGGCACCGTGAACGCCTCACCGACGACCGCAGAGCCCGGCGGCAACTTGACGCGCAACACGCGCAGGGGTCGGGTCGGACCTGCCGCTCCGGGCAGGCCGACGGCGTCGAGCGCGCGCGCCCGGGCCACGTAGCGGCCGGCCGGGAGCGGAGGGGTGTCGACCGGACCGGCGGCGGCGAGCTCGCAGCGCGCGACGGTCTCGGTGAAGGCCTCGGATCGGGCGACCTCGACCACGTAGCCCGAGGCGGCCGGCACCGCGCCCACGCGCAGGCGGAGAGGCGCCCGCGCGTCGTCGGAGGTGACCAGGGCGAGCGCGCCTCCGCTCGCCTCGGCCGCGTCGCGCTCCCACGGCGGCGCGGCGACGGTCGGGCGGGTCGTGCTCGGCTCGGGGGCCGCGAGCCGGCGCACCTCGCCCTGGGTGAGCGGCTTCCACGTCCCGTGCGCCGAGTACGCCGCGTCCCCACCGTAGAGCACGACGTGAAGCGCCCGCGACGCGCTGCGCGCTCCGGCGGCAGCGGCGAGCGCGCCCCCGGCACGCACGAGGACGAGGTTGTCACCCGAGAGGACGAGGAGCTGGTCGAGCGAGCCAGCGGGCACCGTCGCGACGAGCTGGCCCGATCGCAACAAGAGCTTGGCCGCGGGCTTGCGGCCGGCCGCGCCCTGGACCTCGAGCCGCCCCTGGAGCACCGCCACCGCGCCGGGGGCGAGCTCGACCCGCGCATCGCCGAAGCGCAACGCGGTCATCCCGGAGACCGCGCGAATATCCTTGTACGACGGCGGGCGCTCCCCCGCGGGGAGCGGCGCGAACGTCCCGGCATCGGTGCGCACCTCGACCTGACCCGACACGACGACCGCCGCCGACGCCTCCGCCGCGGGCGCCGACGCGGGCGCGGAGCCGAGCGCGCCCGCGCCCCTTGGACCGAGGATCGCGAGCGCGAGCGCGGTGAGGGCTACGACGTTGCGCGGAAAGAGGGCGGTCACCCTCAGATCATCGGCAGAATCGGGCGAATCTTGAGGTCTTTCGCGCGGTCCGGCGCGGTGGCGGGCCGGAGCGCCGACGGAGACGCGAGCGGCGGTGCGGCGGCGCCGCGGACGGACGACAGGGCGGGCGGAAGCGAGGTGCGCGACCCGAGGTGAAGGCGCCTAGCGAGAGGGCAGGCTTACGGCGGGAGGCGGGCAACCGTGATCGCGTCGTCCTCGGGCCCCTCGCCGGCGACGACGGCCATCGAGAGGCCCGAACAGGCGAGCGCGAGCACGGTCGGCGCGACGGGCTTGCGCTTGCACTCGGGGCCGCGGCCCACCAGCCGATCGAACTCGCCGCGCAGCGCGGCGACCTGGCGCACGATCGCGTCGATGCGCCGCGGCCCGTCGCCGGTAGCGATGGCGCGCACCGTGTGGGTCTCCTCGAGGCGCAGGAAGAGCTCCGGCCCGGCCAGCGTGACGGCCTGGAGGCGGCCGTCCGCGTCCTCGTCGACGTCGATCTGGAGCGTGATCTGGCGCGGCTCGACGACGGCGCCGACCAGCACGGGATACTCGAGCTCGACCATCTTCGTGCAGCGCCGGCCGGCCGGGGCGAACGGGGCGCCCGACGCGCGCGCCCTGGGCTCGGCGCGCCCCCCCTCGCCCGCCGGTCGGCAGACGGGCGCCGGGAGGCCGAGGCTCCACGGAACCACGAGACCGACGGGGGCGTCGGCGACGCGACCACTCCAAGCGGCCGGGTCGAGGAACCGGCCGACCCAGGCCGCGACGGCGTCACGGGCCGCCGCGCGCCGGGCCGACGCGCGCGCGAGCCGCGCCTCGGTGGCGGACGCCTGTCGCCCCGCCTCGTCCGGCGAATCCTTGGCGTCGCGCTCGACGCGCAGGAGCGCGTACGCCTCCCGCGCGTGCGGCCCGTGCGGCAGCGCCTTCAGGTAGGCCCCGAGCGCGTGCGCACTGCCGCGCCGCGCCTCGAAAAAGGCGGGCTCGGCGCGGCCGAACCAGGCGCGCACCTCCGGGGCGAACGCGCCCTCTGGGAAGCGCTCGAGGTACGCTTCGGCGGCCGCGACGCGATCGTCGAGGGTCTCGCCTGCGCGCGTGCCGCGGTATGCCGCGTAGTCGTCCGGCGCCGAGACGAGCGGCCGGAGCGGACCGCAGCCGACGCCGGCGAGGATCGCGGCGAGGAGGACGGCGCGCGCGGTCACCGCTTCCCCGCGGGGCAGAAGTCGCACTCGGTCGGCACCGAGGGCGCGTCGGTGGAGAGGTAGCTCGCGTAGTCCGTGCAGCTCGCGGCCTGGAGCGCGTCGAGGCAGACCTCGCCGTCGTGCACGAGCGGGTAGCAGCCGGCCGCGAACTCGCTCTGCTGGAGAGCCGGTGCGCACGCGCGGTCGCAGGCCGGCGAGGAGATTCCGCACTCGTCGCAGCGCCGGCAGTCGAGCGCCTGCTTGGAGCCGAAGAACTTGGGCGCATCCAGATCCTCGGCGGGCTGGCCGCAGCTGCCGACGTCCCCGGCCGTCGGCGCGGCCGACGCGAACAGGGCGAGCGCGAGCCAGCCGATCGGGAGGCGGCGCGGAGGCCGAGGAGAAGCGCTTCGGCTCATGGCAGGATCTCCCAGTCGACGAGCAGCCCGATCTGCCCCGACAGGATCGGGTAGACCGCAGCTCGCACCTCGCGCGTGCCGGCGCCGACGAAGAGGTCGCCGACGACCTCGCCCGTGAGCGCGAGGCCGGAGGTGAGGTAGTAGCCCCCGCCGACGGCGAGCTCGCCGCCGAGGTTCCAGTCGGGGCCGAGGAGGTTCGGCGCGCCGACGCGCGCGAAGGCGATCGTGTGGGGCGACCCGCGGTAGATCGCCAGCACGCTCGGCGTGAGCACGCTCTGCGGGACGCCCGCGAGCGCGGCGGAGAGGTGGAGCGCGACGCCGGTCTGGAGGCCGCTGGGCGCGCCGAAGGAGGCGGCGGCCCCGAGGTCGAGGTAGCCGGGGGTCATCGAGACCGATTCGCCCCCCGACCCGAGCTCGGTGCGCAGCCGATACGGGTTGTTGAAGCGAAACCCCGTGCCGAAGCCGATCGATCCGAGCAGGCGCGCGTAGCGTCCGCCACGCTCGCTCGACGGGCGGAGCGCGGCGACTGCCTGGTCGTCCGCGGGGGCGCCGGGGGCGGCCGCAGCGGGGGTGGCCTCGTCGGCGTGCGCCACGCCGGTCGCGAGCGCCCCTGGAGCGCCGGCGAAGAGCCCGGCCAGGACGAACGACGTCACCCGCATCGCCTTCGACCTTAGCATCGGCGGCGAGCGAGGGCGGCAACCACGAAGCGCCCCGACGAGAAGGTCAGTCGAGGCTGCGCAGGAGGCGCCGCGGGCGGCCCTCGGCGGCGAGGTCGACGAGGAGCTCGTTGCGCGGCGGCTGACCATCGGGCATCACACGGACGCGGGCGCGCGGCGTGGCGAACTGCGCCGGCGAGTCGACGAGCGACGTGGTCTCGACGACCCGCCCGTCCTCGAGCTCGATGAGCGTCCCGGGCGGGAAGCGCCCCATGCGGTTGACGAAGACCTGGAGCAGCACCGGGTCGTAGCGGGTGCCGGAGCCGGCCATCATGCCGACGAGCGCCTCGGCGGGCGAGAGGCCGCCGCCGGTGGGCCGGCAGTAGTTGTCGAAATCCTCGGCGATCCGCAGGATCCGGCCGAAGAGCGAGGGCTTCCCCCGCCGATCGTCGTGGTCGCGGTGGTGGTGGAGCGCCGCGAGGATGCGGCGGACCTTGGCCTCGTGGAAGCCACGCCGGACGGCGAGCATGCGAGCTCCACGGACCGGGTGGCTCGCGACGTGCGACGCGCCCTCGCCGAGCTCGTCGCCGGCGGTGTAGCCGACGTCGTGGAGCACCGCCGCGACGCCGAGGTCCTGGAGCACGGACTCGGGCAAGCCCGCGGCCTTGCCGATCGTGAGCGCGAGGAGGTTCACCCTCATGGCGTGCGCGACGTGCGGAGGCGCTTGCGCGTCGGCCTTCCACACCGCGTCGTCGTCGGTGCCCAGCGCGAGCAGCTCGGCCACCATGCGGCGAAGCGCGAGCGCGTTGATCATGTGGCCGGCGGCCGCGTTCCTCCAGACGGCGGCGACCGTCTCGTCCGCGCGGTCGATGACCTCGCGGACGTCGTGCGCCACGGACTCGCCCGCGCTGCGCTCGCCGACCTTCGGAAAGCGGTTGATGCCGCCGAGCTCGATCCCGCGCACGCCGTGCTTTTCGAGGAAGCGCGCGAGCGCGGCGCGCGGCGAGGCCGGGTCCGGCGCCTGCGAGAAGCCGCCGACGAGCGCGCGGATGTGCTCGTCCGTCGGCGGCGCCTGGAAGGTGATGCCACCCACGTTATGCTTGCCGAGCTCGACGCCGAGCTCGCCAGGTTTGCCAGATTTTTCGCCGAAACGAACGCGGACGTCGTTGACGTACACCTGGTCTTGCACGCACACGAGCGTCACCGGGCCGAGGCGGCTCGTCAGACGCGCGACGCACGTGGCGAGATCGGTGACGGGCGAGTCGAAGGCCTTGTTCTCGGCGGCGTAGAGGCGGCTCGTGCGCAGGAGGCCGTAGATCAGGTTCGCCAGCTGCTCGCCGCGCTCGCGGACCTCCTGCGCCAGCTCGCGATCCTCTCCGACCTGCGCGCGCTCGATCGCGTGCGCGAGCCGATCCTGGACCACGCGCTCGGCGTCGGCCGGGCCCTGCACTGGGGCCGAAGCCGAGGGCGCGTCGTTCGGTCGTTCGTCAGCCACGCGGCGTCCCTCCGGCTCGGCGTGCGATCACCTCGCGGGTGTGGTTCAAGAGCTCGTCGTGCGCGCGCCCGAGCACGTCGGCCAGGAGCTGATCGGCCTCGACACCCGGCACCATCTCGAGGCCCGCGACCGCCGTCCAGGTCAACATTCGCTGCGCCGGCGTCTCCTTGGCGAAGCGCGATACGAGCGCGCGGAAGCCGCGCGCGCGGCCGGCCCACTCCGCGAAGTGGGGCATCGCGTCCTCGCCCGAGGCGTGGGCGAGCGCCCGACCGAGCGCCGACGCCTCGGTGGCCGTCAGCGTCGCCGCGGTGCGCGTCACCTGCTCGGCGATGGGGGTGACCGCGCGCGGCCCGCCGCGTTGCGCGAGGCGCTCCGCTGCCCGAACTCGGACCTCCTCGTGCGGTGACGCCATCAGCTTCTGCAGCCCGCGCGCGAGCCGCACGTTCGCTGGCGCGCGCCCGACGGTCTCGACGAGCTCGAGCTGGAACGCCGGATCGGGGTGCCCGACGAGCTCGAACGCCGCGTCGAGGCAGCGCTCGGGCGCGAGGCGGCCGAGGATCGTGAACAGCTCGCGCGCGAGCGGCGGCGCGGCGGTGGGCAGGCGCTCCACGAGGAGCTCGGGCCGGGCCTTCGCGGCGCGCTCGACGATCGCCACGAGCGCCGCGCGCCGGCTGCCCTCCGCGCCCGTCGTCAGGAGCTCGAGGGCGCGGCCGAGGTGGTCGCCCGGCAGCCCGTCGAGCATCGTGAAGAACGAGTGCGGGACCTCCGCGACGCGCTCGGGCAGCGCCCGCAGCAGGCGCTCGAAGGCCTTGTCGTCGCCGAGCATGGGCAGCGTCCGCCCATCGCCCCCCTGCCCCTCGAACGCGGCCGCGTACAGCGTGGCGAGCTTGGCGATCTGGTCGAGCTTGCGCTCGACGAAGAGGTACTCCTGCACCTCCTCGACGAACGGGACGAGGTCGTCGCGGAGCTTCGTGTCGCGGAGCTCGCGTGCGAGCCCGAGCATCTCGCTCACCGCGCGCAGCGCCAGGTCGGCGAGCGCGTCAGGCCCCTCCTCGGCCTGCAGCGCCGCCAGCGCGTCGGCCGGAACGGGGCGGTACTCCGGCTTCGTGCCGGCGCCCGGGCGCGGGAGCGGCTGGTCCCAATCGTCGGGCGGCGCGGCGGTGCGGTCGCGCTCGGCCGCCTGCGCCGCAGCGGCCTGCTTGGCGCCCTTCGAGCTCGCCTCGGGGTGCTCCTCGTCGGGCATGTAGCCCTCGACGGCCTCGATCTCGATGTGCTTGAAATCGGCCTTGCGCAGGAGGGTGATGAGGTCCTCCTCCTGCTGCCGCACGCCCGAGCAGCGGACGCTGAGCACCTCGAGCAGCGAGACCATCTCGGTCCAGTCGACGCCGCCCTCGAGCTTGACCTTGCGGACGCCGTCGCGGAAGAGCCGAAACGAGAGCGATCGCTCGCGATCCGCTTCCTTGTAGACCGACTCGTCACCGAGGTTGATGTCGAACGGGTAGACCTCGAGCGCGATCGGCGCGCGGCGCAGGAGGGCCGCAGTCTTGTCGCGGTAGTCCGCGATCAGCCGCTTCACCGCCTCGTTTTGCGGGTCGTAGAGCGAGAAGCTCCGCGACGCGCGTGACAAGCTCTGCAGCGCTGCGGCGACGTCCTGCCCTGCGGCGGACGCCGTGCGGAGCCCGCCCCCCAGGGGCGGCGCCGCGGACGGCGAGGGCTGGTTCTGCGGACCCGGGGGCTCGTGCGGCTCGGCCATGCGAGGTCGGCATGCTCGCAGGAAGTCGACGGCGAAGAAAGGTGCGCCGGCTCGCCAGGAGCGACGCGCCCCACGGCGGGCCCGGTCAGCCGCCCCCCAGCGCCAGCGCGAGCACCTTGCGGGCCAGCGTCGACGTTCCGAACCCCTCGGCGTCGGGCGCGCGCCACGCGGCCCGCTCGTACGCCCCGGCGAGCACCGAGGGCACCACGGGCCGATCGCGCGCCACGCCGTGCACGACGAGCACGTCGAGATCGCGGTGCGACAGCACGTGCCGGACGCGCCCGGCGCTGCGCAGCCGCACGCCCTCGATCGGGAGCCCGGCAACCGCGAGCGCCGCGCGCGCCGCCGAGAGCCCGGGCGCCTCGACCATGGGCGGCTCCCACAGCCCGCCGAAGAGGCCGCCCTCGGCGCGACGCGCGAACAGCACCTCCCCCTCGTGCAGGACCACCGCCGCGACCACGCGGACGCGAGGCGACGCCTTCTTCGCGCGCACGACGGGCAGCTCCGCCTCGCGCCCGTCCCGGTGGGCGCGGCACACCGCGCGCAGCGGGCAGTCGCCGCAGCGCGGATCGCGGGGCGCGCAGATCGTCGCGCCGAGCTCCATCAGCGCCTCGTTCCACTTGCCCGGCTCGCGATCCGGCACGAGCCTCGCCGCCGTCTCCCACAGGCGCCGCGCGCCGGCCGCGCTCTTCGGATCCTCCTCGAGGCCGTCGAGGCGCGAGAGGACGCGCGCGACGTTGCCGTCCACGAGCGGCTCGCGACGGCCGAACGCGATGCTCGAGACGGCGCCGGCCGTGTACGCGCCGACGCCGGGGAGCGATCGGAGATCGCTGGCCTCGGCGGGCACGCGACCGCCGTACCTGGCGACGATCTCGCGGGCGGCGAGGTGCAGCCCGCGCGCGCGCCGGTAGTAGCCGAGGCCCGACCACAGCGAGAGGACGTCGTCGACGGGCGCGTCCGCGAGCGCGCGGACGTCGGGGAACCGCGCGAGGAAGCGCTCGAAGTACGGCACGACCGTCTCGACGCGCGTCTGCTGGAGCATCACCTCGCTCAGCAGGATCGCGTACGGATCGCGCGTGCGCCGCCAGGGCAGGTCGCGCGCGACCCGCGCGAACCAGGCCTCGAGCGCCGCGCGCGCGGCCTCGTCACGCGCGGCGTCGCCGGTCCCCTCCCCTCGCCCCGCCGCCGCCGCGAGCTTCGCCCGCGTCACGCCCGGCACGCGCGCTCGACCGCGTCGACCGTCTTCGGGAGGTCTGCGGTGAGCTCCCGTCGGCCACCTTCGATCACGACGACGTCGTCCTCGATGCGCACGCCGAGGCCACGGTACTCGGGCGGCACCGAGGCGTCGTCGGGTCGGAAGTACAGGCCGGGCTCGACCGTGATCACCATGCCGGGCGCGAGCGGGCGAGGCGCGCCGCCCACGTGGTACGCGCCCACGTCGTGTACGTCCATGCCGAGCCAGTGGCTGGTCCGGTGCATGAAGTACGGCTTGTGGGCGCACTCCGCGACGAGGCGCGACGGATCGCCGCGGAGCACCCCGATCCGCACGAGCCCGAGGACGATCGTGCGCACGGCGACCTCGTGGACGCCGTCGACGGTCGCGCCGGGACGCACGGCCTCGATCGCGGCGAGCTCGGCCTCGAGCACGATCTCGTAGATCCGCCGCTGCGCTGGGGAAAACGTGCCGCTCACCGGGAACGTCCGCGTGACGTCGGATGCGTAGTACTCGTGCTCGCAGCCCGCATCGACGAGGACGAGATCGCCGTCCGCCATGCGCCGCGCGTTCTTGCGATAGTGCAAGATGGTCGCGTTCGGACCCGACCCGACGATCGGCCCGTACGCCGGGCGCTCGCAGCCGTTCCGGCGGAACACCTCACGGATCACCGCGTCGAGCTCGAACTCGTGCCGCCCGTCCGCCGCGAGGCGCATCGCGCCGAGGTGCGCGTCGCGGGTGATCTCGGCAGCGCGCCGCATGTTCGCGATCTCGCCCGGCGATTTCACGAGCCGCGCCTCGTGGACCAGGACGGCCGGATCGACGATCTGCGCGGGCCAAGCGAGCGGGGATCGTCCGCGCGCGCGCGCCTTCTCGATGGCGCCGAGGACGCGCTCGTCGGTCGCGCGGTCGCGGCCGAGGCGGTAGTGGAGACGGTCGTGCCTGGCGAGGTAGCCGGGCAGCCGGTCCGCCAGCTCGGCGACCGGGTACGCCGCGTCGACGCCGAACCGCTGCACCGCGTCCTCGACGCCCACGCGCGGTCCGTCCCACGCCTCGCGCCCTGGTTCCCGCGGCCGGACGAACATCACCGCACGGTGCACCGGGTGGTGCGGCACGAGCAGGAGCACCGCCTCGGGCTCGACCATGCCCGTCAGGTAGAAGAGGTCCGAGTCCTGCCGATACTCGTGCTCGACGTCGTTGTTGCGCAGCGCGACGAGCGCCGCAGGGATCAGCGCCGCGCCGTCGAGCCGGGCGAGCAGCGCCCGGCGACGGGACGAGAAGGGCTCCATCGAGGAAGGCTAGCGCAGCCGGCACGCGCGAGGAGCGCCGGCGCGGCGGCCCTCGGCGCTAGTTCACCTTCTTCGGGCAGGTGTGGCCGACCGAGAAGCTCTTGACCTTGGGCGACTCCACCTTCATGTCGTCGACCGAGATGCTGAGCCACACGTCGAGGTCCAGGTACCTCGCCGGCGTGATGCCCGCGGACTTGAACCGAGCCGCGAGATCGACGGGCGAGACCGCCGAGGGGATCGTCGCCGCGGAGATCCACTTCGCGTTCGCGAGGTCCGCCGGGCTGCCCGCGGTCCGCACGCGGAACATCACGGCCGTGTCCTTCGGGACCGTCGCGTCCCAGGCGAGCTCCACCCAGTTCGTCTCGCCGTCGAGGCAGCCGGTGAACGTCTCCAGGTAGTGGCCCGGGTCGTTCTTCGCGAGCGCAGCCTGCAGGCCCGTCATGTCCGAGTACGTGTACGGCCCGACGAGCCCGGTGACGGCGTTCTGCGTCACCGTGTTGTCGTTCAGGCCGGGCCCGGGCGTGATGACCGTCGCGAACCCCTCCATGTAGCTGATGGCCCAGATCTTCCCCTGCTTGTCGACGGCCATGCCCTTCGAGCTCGCCGTCGGGATGACCGTGGCCTCCATCGTGTCGCCGTTGAGCCGCACGACCTCGGGGTGCCGGGCGCCCCAGATGAAGCCGTTGGCGTCGGCCGCGACGCCGTGGGAAAACCCGTTCTGGCTGGCCGCGTAGCGCTGCCCGGGCGCGGCGTGCGGGTCGTAGCGCTTCAGGCCCTCGCCGCCGCCGAGCCAGACGCGCTGCTTGAAGTCGACCGTGATGCCGTACGTCCCGTCGGGCAGCGAGACGGCCTCCTTGCCCGCGGCGTCGCACGCGGCCGTGCAGTCGCCGCCCGCGCCGCAGCTCGACTGGCAGACGTCGAGCGCGTTGCAGCTCGCGTCGTCCTTGCACTTGGTCGTGTCGATGCGGCCGACGCAGTTGCCGGACGTCATCCAGAGCTGCCCCTTGCCATCGAGCGCGAAGCCGTAAACCGGGCACGGCGCCTGCGTCGTCGCCAGCACGGCGCCCGTCTTGCCGTCGAGCTTCCACACGATGCCGTCGAGCGTGCCCGCCCACACGTAGTGCTCCTCCTCGATCGTCGGCGGCAGGTCGGGGTCGCCGGAGGGGATCTGCGTGTAGACGTCCTGCGCCGCGACGCCGCGAATCGCATGGCCGAGCGGCGTCTCCCACACACGGCAGTCGTCCTGACCGTACGGCAGCACGTCGTTCGGTCCCGTCGACGTCGTGATGGCGCCGTCGCCGTTCGAGTCCGGGCACTTGTCGCCCGCGGAGAGGATCTTCGTGACGCTCGATCCGCCTCGATTGCCGACGTACACGTTGCCGAGCGCGTCGACCGAGGTGCGGGACGGATCGCCGGCCCCCGTGGCGTAGCGGCCGAGCTCGGTGAAGGTCGTCGTGTCGACCTTGGAGACGACGTTGCCCTGCGAGTTCGCGATCCAGATGAGGCTGCCGCCGCCGCTCGCCGCGCGATCGAGGACGAGCGCGCCGTCCTTGTCGACGCTGACGTTCGAGCTCTCGTGCTTGGACGTGTCGAACGGGTCCGCCGAGCCCGCACCGGCCTTCGAGCGCTCGCAGCCGGCGCCGCACGCGGCAGGTGCGTCGGTCGTGGTCACCGGGTTGCCGGTGCCGCCGGTGCCGCCGCCGGTCGTCGTCTGCGCGGAGCCGCCCGACCCCCAGTCCCCCTTCGACGCGCCTTCGTCCTCGGTGCCGCCGTCCGTCGACGATCCGCAGGAGGCTCCCAGCAGAGCGAGGGGCAGAGCGCCAAGGACCAGGAGAAACGTCACACGAGCGTTCATGGGGGCGACTCCTCGACAGGCGGTGGGCGGTCCGACGATCGACCTTGCGCAAGGTCCGAGCCGACGCTCGGGAGAGCGCGGCACCCTTCAGATTACACGGAACACGCGCGTGTCCAGCGGTCGGATCGAAGCGCTCGTGTCCCGCTCCTGCCATGGGTGGATCAGGCGTGACCCACTCCGCCGATCCACGTGACGTGGCGGGCGCGGCTCGCGGCGACTTCGCCACGGCGCGCGTTCGCCTGTATGAAGGGCCCGTGCGCACCGCACGCTGCATCAAGCTGGTCGTCCTCGTCACGGCTTCCGTCGGGGCGGCCTGCCATCGCTCGCCGCACCCGTGGGAGGGCTCGGCCGACGCCGGCGGCCACGCGCTCGGAGCGGCGCCGATCGCACCCGCGAGCGAGGCCACCGCGGCAGCCAGCGGCGCGAGCGCCCGCGACGCGGAGGAGGCCGATGGAGGCGACTCGGCCGGCGCTACGCCGTCGGCGGTGCGGGTCGGCGGGCCATGGGTGCGCTGCTACGGCAACTTCCGGGTGGGCGGCGAGCCGCTGAAGGACGTGACGCGGCTGGCGATGCTCTGCGGCCCCGAGAACGGCATGACGCGCCTCTCGCCGAAGCCCCTCGAAGGGACGGTGAGCGAGGGCGGCGCCGTGGTGACGGAGGCGTTCCGCGTGCAGCGTGGGGTCTGCTACCGCGTCTTCGCCACCGCCACGCCTTCGGTGAAGGACCTCGACGTGGTCGTGCGCAGCAGCCGCGGCGCGGCGATCGCCGCCGATCACGGTGAGGACGCGTGGCCGATCGTGCAACCCGACCGGCCGTTTTGCGCGCTCGAGGACGACAACGTCACGATCGAGGTGTCGGCGCGGCGCGGCGAGGGCCGTTTCGCCGCCGAAATCTGGCAGCTCCGGTCGGCGCCTGCGCTCGCGCCCGAGGAGGCGGCGCGCCGGCGCGAGGCAGGCAAGCCGTAGCGGCGCGAGCCCGCGGCGCGGCCGAACGCGACCCACCGAGGTTGACGTAGGCGGTCCGGCCCGCTAGTGACGCGCAACGGATGGGCGACGACCACGACGTTCCGCCTCGCGAAGGCGACTACTCGCCCGACGACAAGTCGGAGGGCGAGGGCAAGCGCCTGTTCGAGCGCGTCGTGCCGGAGGTCCTCAAGGGCCTCATCGAGCGCGCGCTCGAGCGCGGCGTGGGCCGCATCGCCGAGGGCCCGGAGAACCTGCGCCACCTCGTCGGCGATCTCAAGCTGCCGAAGGAGGTGCTCCACTACCTCTACACGCAGATCGACGACACGAAGAACGGCCTGTACCGCGCCGTCGCCAAGGAGATCCGCGACGTGCTCGAGCACACGCAGTTCGCCGAGGAGATGACGAAGGTCCTGACGAAGCTGTCCTTCGAAATCAAGACGGAGATCCGCTTCATCCCCAACGACGCCGCCAAGGCCGGGGACCGGCGCGACGACTCGGAGGACGAGGACGACGCGAACGAGGACGAAGACGACGCCGAGCCCAAGGGCAAGGCCGGCCTGCCCAAGCCCGAAGTCTCGGCGCAGGTCACGGTGAAGGATCGCAGCAAGGAGGCGCGGCGCGAGCGCCGACGCCGCGAGGGCCCGTGACGACGACGAGCACGACGAAGAAGCCGAAGACCGGCGGCGAGATCGACTCCTTCTGCACCAAGTGCAAGCTCGACCTCACCCACCGAATCATTGCGATGGTCGGTGAGGTGGTGAAGAAGGTCGAGTGCAAGACCTGCGGTTCCCACCACCTCTATCGACGACCGAAGAGCGAGCAGCCGCCACCGGGCGTGCGGGCGACGCGGCCTCGCGCCGAGCGCGCCGGAACGACGGGGGGATCGAGCAAGGGCGAGCGCCTCACGGCCGCGCAGAAGCTCGAGCGCGAGCACACGCAGAGCTGGGAGCGCGCGATCGCCGGCCAGCCCTCGAGCGCGTTCAGTGCCTACCGGACCACGCTGAGCTTCTCCGCGGGCGAGCTCGTGCGGCACGCGAAGTTCGGCGACGGCGTCGTTTCTCGCGTCCTCGATCGGCAGAAGATCGAGATCCTGTTCAAGGACGGTCCTCGCACGATGGCTCAAGCGCAGGACTGAAAGTCCTGCGCGGTGGGTCGCGATGGGGCCGCGAGCGGCCCCAAACCCCGCGACCCGTCGGGTCGACGAGCGCATCCGGACGCGAGGTCCTGTGCTGGCAGGGGTCGCGATGGGGCCGCGAGCGGCCCCAGGCCCCGCGACCCGTCGGGTCGACGAAGGAATGGCGACGGCGATCATCCGGCAGCGCGCGCGCCCTGAGGCTCGCCATCGCCCCGGCCCGGCCGCTCGCGCGTCGGGGCGGTCGGCGGCCCACGTCGACGTCAGACCGCGTCGGTGAAGGCGTTGGCGGTGAGGTCGCCGAGGACGCGGTGCCACATGTGGCCGGGCGTCTGCTCGACCTCGCGGACCTTCGCGCGCATGAGATCGAGCACCGGCGGCTGGGCGACGTCGTACACGTCGCCCTGAAGGAGCTTGAGCACATCGAGCCGGTACTTGGGGTTCTGGACGAAGTGCGTGAAGAGCACGTTGAGCCGGTAGTAGACGCTGATGAAGTCGTACCAGTTCTTGATACCGAGTCGCATCGTGCGGTCGTAGGTGCCGAAGCTCGCCTTCGACAGGTCCCCCTGCTCGAGGGCCGCGGCGACGTCGCGCGACGCGAACCGGGCGGAGTTCAGCGCGATGCTCACGCCGGTCGAGAAGATCGGGTCGACGAAGCGGGCCGCGTCGCCGATCATCATGAACCCGTCGCCGGTGAACTCGGTGATGGCGTAGCTGTAGTCGGCCTCCTCCTTGAACGGGCGCACCTGCCGGGCGCGCTCGAGGCGCGCGGCGAGGTCCTCGCGGCTGCGCACGCAGCTCCAGAAGAAGGCCTCGCGTGACTCCTTCGACCCGAGGAAGTTCTTGCGCTGCGTGACGACGCCGACGCTGGTCACGCCGTCGCGGATCGGGATCTGCCAGACCCACGAGTTGACCAGCGGCAGGAAGTGGATGTGGATGTTCTCGGCCGCGGGGCCGTCGCCGCGGTCGAAGCCCTCGAACCAGGTGTGTACGGCGTACTGGTCGAAAAGCGGGTCCTTGACCTTCAGCTTGAGCTGGCTGCCGAGGACCGTGCGCCGCCCGCTCGCGTCGACGATCATGCGCACGCGCGCGCTTCGTTCGCCTCGCCCGAAGCGATAGCGGATCTCCGGCGCGTCGCCGAGGACCACGCCGGTCACGTCGACCCCCTCGTAGACCTCGGCGCCGAGCTTGTTCGCGTGCTGCAGGAAGGCCAGGTCGAACTCGCCGCGATCGACGTGGTACGTGTAGTTCTGCTCGACGCCAGGCTGCTCGCGCTCGTCGAAGCGGATGTCGGCGCGACAGTCCGGGTCGAGGCCGTCCCAGTTCATCGCGTACGGGCGCACGGCGGGGCTCGAGGTCCAGGTCGCCCCGTATTTCCGCGGGAAGCGGTGCGCCTCCATCTCGGGCAGGAAATCGAGGTCCTTGAAGATGCGCGTCGAGGACGGCACGAGCGACTCGCCGACGTGCTCGCGCGGGAAGAGCTCACGCTCGAGGATGCAGCACGAGACGCCGGCCTTGGCCAGGTACGCGCCCATCGCAGCGCCCGCGGGGCCGCCGCCGATGATGCCCACATCGAAGTCGTAGTCGCTCATGGCGCGGGATCATCCACGACGCCGGGGCGCCGGCCAACCAAAAGCGTGACCTCGGCCACGCGGCGCGGCGTCAGACGACGAAGCGCGAGACCCGCTGCAGGAGCTTGCCGCCGCAGAGCTCGTGGGGCTGGACCTCGAGGCGGTCGAGGAGCCCTCGGTGGTTGCTCGCGACGACGGAGGTGATGCGCGGATCGTCGCGACAGCTCACGAGCAGGTCCTGCACCAATCGCGCGCTCTCGGGGTCGAGGCCCGCGTCCGGGTCGTCGAAGAACATGAAATTCGGCTCGAGGGCGAGCGCGCGCGCGACGGCGACGCGCTTGCGCACGCCGAACGAGAGGTGCGCGGGGAGCGCGTGCATGTCGGCGCGGGCCACATCCATCCGGGCGAGCGCGTCGCGGGCGCGCCGGTCGACGGTCGCCTCGTCGAGGCCGAGGACGTCGGCGTGGTAGCGCAGCGCGAGGACGACATTCGCGAACGCGCTCAGGTTCGAGAGCAGCCCCCCCTGCTGGAAGACGAAGCCGCGGCGCACGCCTGCGCGAAAGAGCGCGCTCGGGTGCACGCGGTCCGGGCTCCGGCCGTCGAGCAGCACGGCGCCGGACGAGACGGGGATCAGGCCGGCGCACAGGTAGAGGAGCGTCGACTTGCCGACACCGTTCTCGCCGGTGACGACGAGCGTCTCGCCCGGCTCGACGGAGAGGCTCTCGTCGTCGAGGACCACGATGTCGCCGTAGCGAAAGGACGCGTCGAGGACGACGAGGCCGGGGCGCGGGGGGATCATGGACGCAGTCATGGGAGCGCGCGGCCGCGGCGCGATCGCTAGTATCGCATCGGCGAGCCCACCGCCCAGTAGAAGGCGGCGGTCACGGCGGTGTTGAACACGACGCAGCCGAGGAGCGAGGTCACCACCGCGCGGCTCGCCATCTGGGGGACCTCGGTCGGCGAGACCGACACCTGCAGGCCGAAGTGGCACGAAGCCCACCCGACGATGGTCCCGAGGCCGACACCCTTGCCGAAGAAGAGCAGCAGGTCGGCCGGGCCGAGCGCCTCGGAGAACCCCGCGCGCAGGGCGCCGAAGCTCGACGGAATGATCGGCAGGCTGACGATGTAGCCGCCGACGATGGCCACGACGCCGAAGTAGACCATCAGCGCGAGGACGGAGACGACCACGCCGAGCAGCCGCGGCAGGACGACGTACCGCGAAGGATCGATGCCGAGCGACGAGAGCGCGAGGATCTCGGAGTTGACCTTCATGCCGCCGAGCTCGGCGGCGATCGCGGTGCCCGATCGGCCGCCGACGATGATGGCGGTGCCGAGGGGCGCAAGCTCGCGCAGCACGACGGCGACCAGGATCCTGCCGAGGATGTCGCCGGTGGTGGCGGGGGCCATCATGCCGATCTGGATGATGATCGTCGCGCCGAGGAAGAGCGCGATCACGCTGACGAGGCCGAGCGCCTGCACGCCGGTGAAGAGGATCTGCATCAGGAGGACGCGGCGGGCGACCGAGCGCGCGGCCGAGCCGGGGGCCGCCACCGAGCCGAACGCCCCGCCGAGCGTCGCGAGGGCCCGGGTCGTCGCGTGCAGCGCCGCGATCGCGCGCACTCCCACGCCCGCGACGAGGCGGCGCGAGGTGGCCTGCCCGGCGACGCGCGGGTCGAAGAACGCGGACGGACGCACGCGATGAGTGTAAGCCCATCCGGGCTCGCACGTTCCAGCGTCGCGTGGGGCGCAGCCCGGAGAACTTCCTCGCGGCCCGGGCGTCCAAGGACGCGCCATCCCCAAGGTCAAAATCGAGCGCGCCCGCGGGCCCGCTCTCGCAACCGCGCCCGCGCGGAAGGGTTACCGTCATGCGTTCCTGGCTTCTCCTGGCGGGGCTCGGGCTCCTCGGCTGCAGCAGCACGACCACGTACGTGAAGTCCGACTCCGCGCTCGGGCGAGTCGTCGTCTACCGCAACGGCATCGCGTACTTCGAGCGGACCGCGCACGTGACCGACACGCTCCGGCTGTCGGTGCCGGCGGACAAGGTCGACGACTTCCTCAAATCGCTGACGGTCGTCGACGCCAAGACCGGCGAGCAGCCGCCCGTGTCGTACCCCACCGCGTTGCCGGCCGGGGACAAGGGCGACTCGGGGTTCATCGACATGCAGATCCGCCTGATGGAGCCGGGCCCCCACGACCTCAAGCTCAGCTACGTGACCGACTCACCGAGCTGGAAGCCGAGCTACCGCGTGGTGGTGGGCGACGACGGCAAGGTGGCGCTGCAGGCGTGGGCGGTCGTCGACAACGCCTCGGGCGAGGACTGGCAGAAGGTCAAGCTCGGGGTCGGGTCGAGCTCGGCGCTGTCGTTCCGGTACGACCTGCGCACGGTGCGGCTGGTGCAGCGCGAGACGCTGCGGACCGACGATCTCTTCGCGCTCGCGCCGCCGATCGGCAGCGCGACCCACGGGGGCGATCGGGGCGGACAGCCAGTGTTCGCCGAGCTCTCGGACGACAAGCTCGCGGCGCTCGACCCGGGCGACCGCGACGAGGCGCCGTCCATGGCGACGGCGCGTGGGGCCTCGTCGATGCCATCGCCGACGGTGCAGGCGCCGTCGGGCGGCGGCAAGGCCGGGCGGATGGCCCCGGTCAAGGAGGACAAGCACGCGCGGCAGCAGTACGGCGCGGCGCAGGCGATGCCCGATTCGGAGGTCGATCGCCTCGCGCGATCGCTGACGGCGTCGAAGAAGGCGGTCGTGATCGAGGGCTACGCGGGGTCGTCCGACGGCGACAAGACGGCGGCGTCGCTCGCGCGCGCCAACCGCCTCCGGGGCGAGCTCGTGCGGCGCGGCGTCGCGCCCGAGCAGGTGCTCGCGGTCGGCAACGGCGCGCAGAGCGGCCGAGGCGCGGGGGTGCGCGTGGTCGAGGCGCAAGCGCAGGCCGCGCAGCCGCCCGCCGTCAAGGCGGAGAAGCCTGCGGCGGCGCCCGACGCGGAGCCGATCGGCACGTCCCACTTCGAGTCGACGCGGCCGATGGACGTGCCGCGCGGGACCTCGGCGATGGTGAGCATCCTCAGCACGGGGACGAAGGGCGAGATCGTCTACCTCTACGACGCGGAGACCGCGCGCGGAAACGCGGCCTTCCCGTTCCGCTCGGTCCGCATCGAGAACCCGACGGACTCCACGCTGGAGAGCGGGCCGGTGACGGTCTTCGGCAACGGCAAGTTCATCGGCGAGGGCCTCTGCGAGCCGATCCCGGCGCGCGCCGCGGGCTTCGTCCCCTTCGCGCTCGATCGGCAGGTCGTCGTCGAGCACGAGGGCGGCGAGCGCGACGCGATCGGCCGCATCATCACCGTGCAGCGCGGGGTGTTCTCGACCGAGGTCCAGCACACGCGATCGACCAAGCTCACGCTGACGAGCCGGCTGCGCGAGCGAGCGATCGTCTACGTGCGACACTCGGTGCCCGCGGGCTACAAGCTGACCAAGGCGCCGAAGCAGCTCGAGCGCATGGGCGCGGCGTACCTCTTTCGCGTCGAGGTCGAGCCGGGCGGCAAGGCCGAGGTCGCGATCGAGGAGGCGACGCCGGTGTGGAAGAGCGTCGACATCCGCGCGCCCGGCGATCTCGAGCTGGTGAAGGCGTACGTGTCGTCGGCCGCCGCCGACGGGCCGCTCAAGTCCGCCGTCGAGGACCTGCTCAAGGTGCACCGCGAGATGGCCGACCTCGAGCAGCTGATCCGGTCGACGCGCGAGCAGATGGGCGAGTACCGGGCGCGCATCGACGAGCTGCACGCGCAGGTCGTGACGCTCCGGCTGGCCAAGGCGGGCCCCGCCCTGATGAGCACGCTCGAGAAGAAGCTCGGCGAGATGAACGACAGGGTCTCGCGCTCGACGCTCGACCTCGTCGGGCTCGAGGAGCGGCTGATGGTCTCGCGCATCCGGTTCCAGGACGGCGTGAGCGAGCTCTCGCTCCAGGGCGGCAAGGGCTGAGATCGAAGGCGGCCGCGCGCGCATCGGGCGCGCGCGACCACGGGCGGGAATGGAGGCGCGCCTCCACGGCGTTGTCGCGCCCGTGCAGGACGATGGCGACGAGGCGAGGGGCCCGGAGCGGGCGGGCGCGGGAGGCGACGACGGCGACGCCGGCCCCGGCGGGCCGGAATTTGGGGGCCGCGCTTCCATAAGCTATCGTCCGAGGGACGTGGCGAAGTCGAAGCGACGCAGCAAGGACGGGGGGAGGCGCTGGCCGCGCCGGCTCCTCGTGGGCACGGCGGTGGTCGCGGTCGGGACCGCGGGCCTCTGGACGGCCATCCACCACGTGCCGGGCTTCGGCCCCGCACTGGCCGACGGGGTGCGCGCAGTCGTCGGCCCCGCGCCGGTGGCCTGGGCCGAGGACGTCGCCTACGGCGTCGCGGACCGCGTGAACCGGCTGCGCTTCCGCGACGCAAAGCCGAAGGAGTTCTGGGACGCTCCGCCCCCCGGCGCCCCGACCGCCACACCGCCGAGCCCTGCGACCGCGTCGCCGACGGCCGTCACCGCGGCCTCGGGCGCCCCCACCGCGCCCGGCGCCGAGGCCGCCAAGCCCGCGGTGACGGCGGCGCCCGACTACCCGCCGCCCGCGTACTCGCCGCCATTCCCTGGCGTCGCGGGCAACGGCGACGGCACCTGGATCGCGATGGGCGAGCCGGGCGCGCCCGGCGATCCGCCCGCGATGCACAAGAGCCTGGTCCACCCCGATCCGAAGCGCACCTTCGCCGCGGTCGCGATCGTCGCGATCGACCTCAAGCGCCTCGACCTCCGCCTCGTCGCCGGCACCGTCGAGCCCGAGTCGAGCGGCGTGCCCAAGGACCGGCGCAAGGGCATGGTCCCGGCCGAACACTTCGGCGACCTCGTCGCGGTCTTCAACGGCGGCTTCAAGGCCACGCACGGCCACTACGGGATGATGATCGGCGGCGACACGTTCCTTCCGCCGCGCGACATCGCCTGCACGGTGGGCCTCTTCAGGGACGGCGCGATCCGCATCCGTACGTGGCCCGCGCTGAAGGCCAGCGAGCCCGACATGACCGCGTACCGGCAAACGCCGCCGTGCCTCGTCGAGCAGGGCAAGGAGAACGACGCGCTCAGCGTCGAGTACAACCGCAACTGGGGCGCGGCCGTGGGCGGCGAGACGGTCATCCGGCGATCGGCGATCGGCATCGACAAGGCCGGCCGCACGCTGTTCTACGGCCTCGGCGAGTCGGTCACCGCGCAGGCGCTCGCGCGGGCGATGCACGTCGCGGGCGCGGACGGCGCCGCCCAGCTGGACGTGAACTACTCGTACCCGCGGTTCCTGCTGTACGGCAAGACGCCCGGCGTCGACGGGCCGCGCGCGCAATCGGCGCTCATCCCGGGGCTGAAGTACGTGAGCTGGGAGTACGTCGGCGACGCCTCGCCGCGCGATTTCTTCTACCTGATCCGGCATCGAAGCGCGTCGTAGCGACGCGCGCGCCGGTCACTCGGGCACGACGAGGTGCTCGGCGAGCTCGCGCACCGGCCGCGGCAGGTCCGAGCCCTGCGCGACGCGCAGGATGTCGGGGCGAAGCTCGCGGAGCTCGCTCGGAAGCAGCCAGCGCAGCGCGAGGCTGACGAGGAACGGCACGCGCCGGGCGAGGACGGCGCGCACGACGCCGGTCGACGGGAAGGCGAGCACGACGGCGTCCGGATCGAGCCCGACCGCCCGAGCGGCGTCCTCGATCGCGCCCTCGAACTCGGCGCGCTTCTGCTCGACGGCCTCGTACAGGACGTGCTCCTCGCCTGCGGTGGCGGGCCGAACGCTGCCGTCCGGCATGAGCAGCGACCACCCGAGCTCCGCGTCGATCGCGACGCGCCCGCCCGACTCGAGCGTGACGAGAGGCAGCACCGCGCGCCCGCCGAGGACCTCCCCTCGCCCTGCGTCGAGCGCCTCGCGAACCGCCTCCGAGAGCGATGCCGCCACCGATGCCTCCTACGTCGCGAGCTCGGCGATCGCCGCAAGCAGATCGACCGACCAGCGCGTCGCGTCCTCGCCCGGATCGCCTCCCGGCGGGCCGTAGGAGACCTCGACACGCGCGGGCCCGACGGCGCGCACGTAGACGCGGTGCCCGATGGCGTCCGCGCCGACGCGACACGAGGCGCGCATCACGCGCGGGTCGTCGGCGGCGACCTCGGGGTCGTCGGCGGCCACCATGTAGAGCACCTCGACGTCCGGCTTGGTGCACGGGCCGAGCTCGCGCCACACGTCGTAGTCGACCGTCGGGTCGAGCGCGTCGACCAGCTGGCCGTGGCGCCCGCGACCCACGCGGTAGCGGAACGAGTCGCGGGCCTCGACGCGGCGGCGGGCCCCGACGCGGTCGAGCCGCATCGCGAGGGCGCCGAGCGCGGTCGACGTCTTGACCGTGGGCGCGGCCATGTTGCCCTTGCCCGGCTCCTGGAAGCGGTGGAGCTTGACCTGCGCGGGCAAGGCCTTGGTGAGGCGATCGCCGAGCGTCGCGTGGAGCCCGAGCCGACCGCCGAGGAACACGTGCAGCCCGTCGTACGGGTCCGGCCCGCGGCCGATCTTCACGAGCGACGTCGAGAGCGCGCGCGTGATGCCCTCGACGCCCTCGGTGAGCCAGCCCGCGAGCGCCGAGGTCAGCCCCGGGCGATCGAGCTCGAGCGCGAGATCGCGAGGCACTCCGCCCTCGTCGCAGAGCGCGACCTTGGCCGGGAGACGGGCCGCGAGGTCGCCGACGAGCACCGGTCGGATCGCCTCCTTGAGGAGCATGGCGTTCGCGCGCGCCTCGGGCGAGATCGCGAGGAGATCGGCGCCGACGTCGGGGAGCGGCTCGTCGATGGGACGCTCGAACGGGATGCGCGCCGCGCGCAAGGCCTCGCCGTTCGCCTGGTAGACGCGATACGCGAGCCGGTGCAGGAGGCGCTCGCCGCCGATCGCGGGCAGGATCGTCGGCTCGAGGTACTCGACCGTCCGCTCGAAGCCGTCCTCGCGCTCGTCGGCGCGCGCCTGGCGGTAGACGCCGCAGACGATCGCCGTCTCGCTCGCGCCGGCGTCGACGGTGCAGAACGGGACGGGGCCGTCCTTGGGCTGCACGGCGAACGCGCGGAACGCGTGCACGACGAAGGCGACCGCGGCAGGACCGCCATCGTGAACCTGGAGCGCGTCGAGGTCGTGGTACTCGACGAGCCCCGCGGGCAGGCTGCGGAAGAGGCCGCGCCGGAACGCGACGAGCACGCTCTGCCTCCGGTCGGACGGCCAGCCCGTCGGCATCGTCACGGTGTAGCGGAGCGCGATGCCACGCTGCCTGTGGTTGACGTGAAGTCCGACGTAATACGCGTAGATTTCGAGGGGATCGAGCGGGTCGTGCGCGCCGATGCCCTCCTCGTCGATGATGGGCGGCGCGGGCTTCTTGAGGACCTCGCTCGTGTCCGGGTCCTTGAGCCCGCGGAGGCGCACCGACTCCTTGCGCTCGATGCGCTCGCGCAGCCACGGCAGCTCCGTCAGCGTCGCGGCCGCGCGGGCGGGCAGATCGGCGCCCGGCTTCGTCCGACGCGCGCGAGCCTCGTGCCCGGCCACGACGTCCTCCCAGCGCGTCGTCGGCAGGATCACGCGATCGCGCCACGACTTGGCGGTGCGCGAGAGCGAGTCGAACGACAGCTCGGTCGGGTTCTCGTAGTCGGCCGGCACGGTCGCCGGCGCGGTGGATCCGACGCGCACGAACTCCGTCTGCGGCGACGAGAGGCCGCGCACCGCGACGACCGTCGAGGAGGCGCCGAGGTCGATCGCGACCCAGCAGGGCTTCACGTCGAGGCGCGGGTTGCGCGGCTTGAGGTCGGGCGGCGGCGGGTCCTTCTCCGGGCGGCCAGCGCGGCGGTGGAGGCCGACCACCTTCTTCTCGCGGAGGATCGCGATCTTGGTCGGGCCGAGGAAGCGCGCGCCCGTCCAGAACCCGCGGCTCGGGTCCGTGAGCGTGGAGCCGGCAACCGGGTCGAGGTTGGCGACCACGAACGGGAAGAAATCCGCGAGCAGGTCGGGCGCGGTCACGCCGTCGTAGCGCTCCACCTTGATCGGAGGGCTGTAGTAGTCCTGCGGGCCGTTTCCGTAGATCTTCGGCGTGGACTGGATGAGCTTCAGGTAGGGCACCGGGCAGCTCACCTCGTCGAGGCGGAACTCCTGGTACGCCTTCGACGGGCTGACGAGGTTCTCCATCTCCGGGCCGATGCGCGGGACGCTCTCGCTCATCTCGGTGCCGAAGTAGAGGAACTTGGTCGCGGCGCCGCCGACGAACGCGCCGAGCCGAACCTCGTTGAAGCTGCCCTGGCCGGCGATCAGAGGCGGCAGCGCGATGCAGTAGTCGAGCACGATCGTGGTGCTCCACGGCTGCTCGAACAGGCGCGATTCCCAGTTCATCACGACGGTCGGGTAGCCCCGACCCTGGAGCGACACGACCTCTTCGGCCTGGCGCACCAGGACGGGGTCGATCGACAGCTCGTAGAGCGCCATACGGGGGCGGGACGTTATCACGACGATCCCCGGTTTGAACGGAAACGAGGGGGCTGTCGAGCACGACCCCGGGGCGCCGGCCGGAGAAGCCCCGGCGACGGGCGCCGGATGGCCCGGCCGCCCGGGGTCCGCCGGGGGATACGGCGCGCCGGCCGACCGCAGCCACCCCCGCAGCCGCCCTGCCGGCCGCGTCAGCGAGGCCCGTCGGCGGACAGGTCCTTTCGCAGGTAGAGCTCGAGGTAGTACGACGTCAGCGTCTCGCCCGCCGCGTGCTGCCCGTCCCCGAGCGGCGCGTACGCCCCCGAGCCGTCGGGCGCGAGCCGATCGTAGTCGGGCCAGCGCGCCACGAAGCCGTAACGGTCGCGCATGCGCGGGTCGGCGAGCAGCGCGCGCGAGGCCCCGATCGGCCAGTACGCGAACGCCGGGCCGGGCCCCTTGTTCGGCCCCGGGCGGCGGGAAATGAGCACGATCGCGCCCGGATCGCGGCCGAATACGTAGTCGAGGTCGAGCACGCGATCGAGCAGGTTGCCCGGGCGGCGCGCGAGGACCGGGTCGGTCAAGCCGGACATGTCGAGCACCGGCAGGCCGGAGCGGTACCCGAGCTCGCCGATGTCGAGCGTCACGACGAGCGCGCTCGGCGGCAGGTGCGCGCCGAGCCACTCGCCGAGCGCCTGGCTGGAGTCGGCGATCACGCGCCTCCGCAGCTCCTCGAACGGGCGCACGCGGTCGCGCGAGTGGTCGATCCACTTCGCGCACGCAAACCCCGCGACGATGAGCAGCGCGGCCTCGACCTCGAGGCCCGAGGAGCTCGGATCGCGACGCCGCATGCGCGAGGCCAGCACGCCCGCTCCGAGCGCTGCGCACACGTAGAAGAGCGGCAAATACGGCACGAGGTAGCGGTAGCCGATCATGAAGTCGGCGCCGCTCACGCCCAGCGTGACCGCCGCGAACAGCGCCGCGGCAACGACCACCCGCGAGGGGGCGTGCCGGCGGGCGCGCTCGACCGCGAAGAGCGCCGCGAGCGCCGTGAGGACGCCGAGCAGGTCGAGCCCCTTCGTGAAGAAGCCCCAGGCGTAGCTCGCGCGCGTGTCCATGCCCGGCGGGAGGGCCGCGCCGACCTTCGCGACGAAGGTGTTGGGGACGATCGCGCCGTAGTAGGCGAGGCGGAAGAGCGCGTGGGCGCCGACGATCGCGACGAACGGCGCGACGAAGCCGACGAGGTGCCGACGCCCGGCGGGCCCCGCCCCGCGAGCTGCGAGCGCGACCAGCGCGGCGAGGACGACGAAGGCGCCGATGGCCTCGGGTCGCGTGAGCGCCGCGGCCGCCAGCACGACGGACGCCCCGCGCAGGCGCCGATCACCGAGCTCGAGCACGAGCAGCGCGACGCCGATCGTGAGCAGCGCCGAGAAGAAGATCGTCTCGAGCCCGGTGACCGAGTTGACGACGAACGCCCAGTTGCCCGCGAGCAGGACCGGCGGGACGAGCGGCAAGATGCGGGCGCGCGGCTCGAAGTGGCGGACCAGGAGGAAGCTCGCGCCGATCGCGGCGCAGCCTGCCCCCACGGACAGCGCGCGGGCGACGGCGACCGGGTCGGCGGCCTTCGAGATCGCGAACGGCACCGCGAGCAGCACGGTCCAGAGGAAGTTCGTGTAGCCCTCGACGCGCTCGCCCGGGTTCCACACGAGCCCGCGCCCCTCGGCGAGGTTGCGCGCGTACCGGAAGGAGATGAATGCGTCGTCCTGGAACCGCGCGTCGAGGTGCCGCGCGTGGACCACGTAGCCGACGACGGCCGCCGCGAGCGCGGCGAGCTGGAGCGCGAGCACGAGGCGCGGGGGCAGCGCCGGGGTCGTCGTCTCGCGCGGCTGGCGCGCCCCCTCCACCGCTCGCTTCGGCCGTCTGCGCATGACCGGCTGGCTTAGCCGATCAGGAACCGCCCCGAATAGGGCAACCGAGCCCCGAAAAAACAAAGGCCCCGAACCACTTGGATTCAGGGCCTTCACCGGAGCGGGACACGAGGTTCGAACTCGCGACCCTCAGCTTGGGAAGCTGATGCTCTACCAACTGAGCTAGTCCCGCGCGGGTGATGACCTTCTAGCCAATCCTGGCGCGCAGGGCAACAGCTCCGCGCACGCGACCGAACGATCGCGTTCGCGCCGCCCCGGGGGACCGTCAGGCGCCGTCGTCGCCGACGACGAGCGGCTCGCCCGGAAGCCTCGAGGCCCTGCCCGCCGGAGCCGCGAGCGCGGCGCACGCCTCGCACGCGGACGCGATGGCGCGGGCGATCTCGGCCGAGCTCGCCTCCGGTGAGACCCAGGGCAGCGCGCGAAGCTCGACCGCGCTCGGCGGCAGCCAGCGGAGGCTGCGCGTGACGAGCACGACCGGGCGGCGCTCGCGCGCGATCTCCTGGGCGAGCCGGACGCCCCCGATCGGGGCGGGCGGCAGGTCGAGGCAGACCAGACTGACGTCGACAGGCAGCGCGTGCCCCGCCGTGCGGGCGTACTCCGCCGAGGGGGCGTCGAAGATCTCGACGTCGGCGAAGGCCGCGCGCAGGGCGATGCATAGGGCATCGCACGTGCGCGTCGACGGGTCGTGCGCAAGTAGCACCCCCACCCGCGCGACCCGGGTTCCCGAGCGATTGGCGGTCCCGCGTGCGTCCGAGCGACTATGAATGGGCATCCTCACGACTCCTGTCGGGTGAAGCTCGGCCGCATGGCGAGCACCCCTTGAGCCCGTTTCGGGGGGCAACTATACGCATCCATCCGCGGGCCCGAAAGGGCCCACCGCACGCAGGCGCACAGATGGCGCCCACCAGGAAGGGACACGGACCACATGCGACGCTTCACCATCAGCTCCCGCTGCGAGTGCCAGGCGCGGCTCGGGGCGTTCCTCGACGAGAAGCGCCTCGTGATGGGCGGGGCCGCCACCCGCCACGGCGTGACCGAACGGGCACCGGCGCACAGCATCGGCGCGGCGTCCGAGCGCTTCGAGGTCGGCTGGCTGTGCCCGTTCTGCGGCCGGAACACGGTCCGTTCGTTCGACGCGGGCTCGCTCGTGGCCGCGCCCGAGGGCGCGGACGACGTCCGGACCCCATAGCCGACAACGTGCCGGCTGCGGGGCGGGCCTGCCGCGATGCCGGCCCGCCCGCACAACCGGAGCCCCGCGCCGCCTATTCCGGGGCTCGATCCGCTTTCCGCGCCGCGACCGACGCGCCCGTGGCGGCGAGCGTCACGCCGCTGCCGCCTTCGCGCGATCGATCACCCGCTGCGTCGCGGCCGCTCGACCCGACTCGCCGGCCCGGGCGCGCAGCCACCGGGCATGGCGGAGCGCGCCCTCGGCCTCGGCCCGGTGCCCCGTGCGGAGCAGCAGCGCGCCGAGCAGCGTGAACGACCTGGCCCGTCGGTCGTCGAGCGCGCACGCCTGCCGAAGGACGACGACCGCGCGACGGAGCTCGCCCCGGCGGCGCAGTCGCCGCGATCGGACGACCAGGGCCTCGACGGGGTCGGGGGCCGACAGGACCGCCAGGCGCATCGAGCGCGCGTCGTGGCTGCGTGCCAGCGGTCGTCGCCTGCGGCTCATCGTGGCCCCCTTCCCAGAACCGGCCTCCTGCGTGCGGGAAACGCGGGAGGCGGGCCAACGTTTCGCTGGCCCGTCGGCGCCCAGAGGCGGCGTCCAGGGGAGACGACGAGCGTCGCGAACGGCCTATTCGCCCATCGTCCGGAAGACCCAGTCCCAGAGCGGCGAGGACACCCCCCACCGCGCGTTCTCCCCGGTGTGGTGGTGGATCATGTGGTTGCGCTTGAGCCACTTGCCCCACCGGGAGCTCATCCGGAAGTGGTGGAGAGCATAGTGCATGCCGTCGTACGTCAAGTACCCGAGGCCGAAGCCGATGAAGAGCGGATCGACGTAGGGGCGCCCGAAAGCGACCAGGAACAGCGCGTAGAAGAGCGAGCCGAGAGGCACGCTCGCGCCGAGGGGCATGACAAGGCGATCCGCGTCCTGAGGGAAGTCGTGGTGGACGCCGTGGAGCACGAAGTACATGCGCCGCTGCCACGGGCGCGGCCCGACGTAGTGGAACAGGTAACGATGCAGGAAGTACTCGGTCAGCGTCCAGACGATGAGGCCGGCGAACGCGAGGCCGAGGCCCGTCCCGATGCCGACGCCGTTCGCGGCCGCGCGGTAGCCCAGGTACGCGAGCACCGGCAGCCAGAAGAAGAGCGGAGTCGCGGGGTGGATTCGCGAGAACCGCTCGATGATCGGCGTCTCGAACATCTGGCACGTGGCTGGGCGCGTCGCGGACATGGGCCCTCGCTTAGCGCAAGTGCCCCGGTCGTACCAGGGGCCGCAGGTCGCGCGGCCGGAAACGCAGGCGGTGCGGCCTCCCGGCGAGCACCGGCCGCGCGCCGGTCACTTCACGCGCACGGACAGTATCGGCCGCGTCGTCGAGAGCGGCACGAGGACGCGCTCGCAGATCGCGCGGACCCGGGCGAACCGCTGGTGATTGCTGCGGGCCGGGTTCAGCTTCGAGTCGATCACGCCGATGCGGACCTCGAGCACGCGCTCCTCCTCGCCGATGCTCATCACGAAGACGTCCGGGCTCACCGCGTCGAGCAGGGCGTTGGTCGCCTCGCGTGAAGGCGGCCAGTCCGACGCCGGGGCGGGATCGGCCGGATCGGCGAAGCGCACCTCGAGCTCGGAGCCGATGCCGTTGAGCAGGGCGTTGACGTTTTCGAGTGGGAAAGGCAGTCCCGCCAGCCAGGCGATCACGCGCGCGCGGGCGCCGATCAGCGCGAGGCTGGAGACGACCACGACAAGGAGCGGAGCGAAGGAGAGCAACCCCAGCGAACGAACGACGTCGGGGGCAGCGTCGCGGCTACGGGCGACCAGGTAGGCGACGAAGAAGATCGCCGTCGGCACGCCCGCCGACGCGGGGTCGCCGAGGACGCCGAACGGCGACGTGCTTGCGTTCATCAGCCGCGAGAAGCGGGCGGCGATCGCCTGCGCGGCGCGGTCGCGGCCCACGCCGACGAGCGCGGGGGCGTCAGGCATCGCGGTCCCCCAGGAGGCGCCAGAACGCCATCGCGACGCCGACGACCGCCAGCGGCGCCGCGACCCAGAGGGGCCGCACGCCCTCGATGCGCAGCAGCTGGCCCTGCGTGTTGGCGACGAACAGGTCGACCATCGCGATCGCGACGGCGATGCCGACGATGAGGAGCGGCCCGCGGAGGCGGTCGCGGATCTCGGCCATGTCCTGGCTGGTGTCCACCGACGGCTCCGGGTAGCGGCCCGGCGGCGGGCGACGGCGGGTCGAGGGCGACGTATCGAAAGGAACCGGAGCGACGTGCCGCCCGGGCGGGCGCGCAACCACGAAGGCAGGGTTGTTGCGGGCCAGATCGATCTCGGCGCCGAAGGGCTCGACGTCGTCGAACGGGTCGAGCGTGGCGGGGACCGCGAGCTGCCGACCGGAGCGCGGCGCGGCCCCTCTGGACGGAGGCGGTGGATCGGGTGGCGGCCTCTGCTTCTCGGCAACGAGGGTGGGGATTCGGGGGCCTGGAGCCTGCGTCTCCGCCTCGCCGGATCGCTGCGTCGCCGCATCGACCGTGATCGCCCCCGCGAGGCCTTCAAGGCCCGGCCGCGACGGGCCGGGACCCTGCGCGCGCCGAGGCTCGAGCGTCGGGATCTCGCGGCCGACGGGCGGCGCGGGCGCGGGCGCTGGGGGAGCCGGGCGCGCCGCCGCGGCGGGGGCAGCGATCAAGCCCCCGGGCTGCGTCATCGGGCCCGGGGGGTCCGAGGGCATCGGGCTCGTGGGATCGCGGCGGCCATCGCGAGACACGAACGAGGACGACATGCCGAGGGCCGCCTCGAGCTCCCCCCAGAAGGTCTCGAGGTCCTTCGTGCGGTTGCGAGGGTCGACCGCGAGCGCACGCTCGAAGACGCGCTCGATGTCATCCGACACCGAGACGCCCTCGTTGCGAGGCGTCGGCCGCCGGTGCTCGTCGAGCGCCGTGCCCATCATGGCCGGGATCTCGCCGTCGATCGGCGTGTGACCGCAGAGCGCTTCGACCATCGTGATCGCCAGGCCCCAGACGTCGGTCCACGGCCCGGTCTGCCCGTAGCGCTTGGGCACCCACTGCTCCGGCGCGCCGTACGCCGGGGTGAACGCGTTGAGCCCCTCGCCTGCCGTCACGCGGCCCGCCATCTGCGTGGCGACGCTCTTCGTGCGGGCGATGCCGAAATCGAGGATCTTCACCTTCTCGACGCCGTTGACGATCGAGATGAAGATGTTCTCCGGCTTCAGATCGCGGTGGATGATGGACACCGCGCCCTCGGGCCCCTGAAAGTGGTGCGCGCGGGCGAGCGCGTGGGCGATCGGGCGGAGCGTCTTGACCAGCTTGTGCATGGACATCGGCTGCCCGGAGCCGCGGCGCCGCGCGAGGATCTGGTCGAACGGCTCGCCCTCGAGCCACTCGAGCGCGAGGAACGGCGCCACGTTGCCGTCCGCCTGGTGAAGGACGTCCACGTGCAGCGGCCGCACGACCTCGGGGATCATGGCCGAGAGGCGGAAGAGCATCTCCGCCTCCTCGCTGAACTTCTCGAGGAAGGTGCGCCGCTGGTCCGGCGTCATCGCCGTGGGCACCTTGAGGACCTTGATGGCCACCGGCGCGCGGAAGCCCCCGTGCAGCGCGCGGTAGACGACCCCGAACCCGCCCTCGGCGACGACGCGTTCGACGTGGAAGTTGCCGGCGACCGTGGTGCCGACGATGCCGAAGACGTCTTCCGCCATGAAGCAGCGCTATCTATAGCGCCTGGGGGGCGCGCCGCGAAGCGGCTTCACGGCTCGTCGTCGGGATTCGTGGCCGGCGGCACCGCGGCGCCGGGCGCAGGGGGCGCCGAGACCGCGAGCGCGTGCGCGGCGAAGAAGCGGAGGAGCTGGTCCTCACGCGGCTTGGGCCAGCGAGCGTGATGCATCGAGCCCTTCGCTTTGGTGCAGCGGTTGCGCACGGTGCAGCTCGGCTCGTCCTCGTTCGCCGCGCCGAGCCTGGCCCACGAGGTCTCGGCGGACAGGGCGTCGCGCGCGCGGAGCCATCGCTCGACCTCATCGCACGGCGCTGCATCGTCGCACGCGCGGTAGAGCATCAGCGCGGGGGGCGGCGGACCGCCGCACGACCAGGCGGCGCGCGGCGCCACCGTCGCGAACGTCGCGAACGCCGCGACCTTGTCGGCGCGGATCATCGAGTACGTCGCAGCCATCGCGCCGCCCTCGGCGTTGCCGAGAGCGAAGACCCGGCGACGGTCGACGAGGCCCTTGGAGGCCAGCTCCTCGACGAAGTGATCCACGGCCGCGACGTCGACGTTCGCTTCGCCGGTGAAGTCGGTGTCGAAGACGGATCCGTAGCGCCCGCCCTTCAGCGCGCGGCCCTGCGTCGACAGGATGATGAAGCCGACGTGCGCGGGGTCGCCGGTCAGGTCGAACCGGGCGGTGAGCTTGCGGAGGCTGGTCTTCTTGTCGACGCTCGTCGGGTCGTCGTCGGGCGCGTGGAAGAACAGGACGAGCGGCAGCGGCGCGCGCGCCTCGAGGCCCCTCGGCGCGATCACGCAGGCGTAGCGGGGAGATCCGTCCGCGTCGCGCCACTCGAGCACGCGCGCGTCGCGGCACGCAGGGCGGCCGAGGAACCGCCGCAGCTCGCGATTGGGCTGGCCCTCCTCGGCCGCGCACACGCCTTCGGACGGGGGCCGCGTGGTCGGCGCGGCGACCGCGGGCGCGGCTTCGACCCCGGCGTCCGCGCCTTTGCGCCGCTTCTTGCCGCCGGCGTCGCGAGGAGCCCCGCCGTCGCGCGACGCGTCGACGCCCGCGTCGCGCTCGAAGACCCCGAGGAGATCCCCGCCGTCGACGTCGGACGACGGCGTGTGACAGGCGGCGCCGCTCGCGCCCCCCGCGAGGGAGGCGGCGAGCCCCAGCGCGATCGCGATCCGGCGACCGCCCGGTCGCGCCGGTCGCCCCGAGGCACCGCGGCGAGGGGCCGACGATCGCAGGACGGGCGCGGCGCGATCGGCGCAGCGACCAGCACCGCCGACCGTGGCGCGCGTCCCCCCGGGGGTGCTCGTCGGTCGCACGCCGGCACGCTAGCACCACTTCGCCGGCGCCGCGTGAACGCGGGCCGCATTCCACGCCACGAAGGAGGTGGCGCGCGAGGGTCGTAGGAAGACCGCGCAGGCGCCGTCCTGCCGGGTCGAGTGCCCGGCGCTTTCCCCGCCGTGCGCACCCGCGACGGCGCAACCGGAGAACTGCGTCATGCGCCCGAGCCATCGAGCCTCGTGGGCGGGCCCTTGGCTCGTCACGGCGACCGTCCTTCTCGCGTCCGGCGCGGTCGGCCCCACCGCGCGCGCCGACGACGCGACGTCCGCCGCCCTTCGGCGCCCTCGACCGGTCGCAACGGCGACGGCGAGCAAGTCCGCGGCGCCCCTCGCGCCAGCGCCGATCGCGCCGCCATTGGCGCCCGCCGCGCAGGCGGATCCACCGGCGCCGCCGCCGCCGCCGCTGCCCCTGCCCGCGAAGGCCGTCGACGAGGCGCCCCGGCGACGCCTCGTGATCGCCTGCCAGGAGGCGGCGATCGCGATCGAGAGCGCCGCGATGACCACGCAGGCGGAGCTGCGCGCGGCGCGTGCGGGGCGCGACGCCGCGCGCGCCGCGTGCCTCGACGACGCGCTCTCGCAGCTCCACGCGGCCAGCCGCACGGCGCGATCGCTCGTCGACGCGGTCGTCACGGCGAGCCGACGGGACGACGCCCCGCAGGTCGCGCTCGAGCGCGATCGCCTGGGCGTGGTGGCCGATCGGGCCGCGCGGCTCCGCGTGGGCGCGGCCGGGTGCGGCGCGGCCGGTGGTGCTCGACGCGACGCGGAGCGGTGAGCGGGCGACCGCTCCGCGCGATCGCCACGAGCGCGCCGTGCGTCGAGCCTCCAGGGCGGTTTGAACCCACCGCTGGACGAGCGGACGCTCCGATCGGGCTCACCTTGCGGCCCCCGGATCGATGGCTACGCTCGGGCCTACGACATGGCATTCGAGCTGATCATCGGCGCGGCGTTGCTCGGGCTGCTCGCCTTCCAGGGCTGGCTCACGGCGCGCGTGTGGAAGAGTCGCCTCTACGAGCGCAAGCAGAAGGTGTGGCAGGTGCAGCTCATCTGGCTCGTGCCGGTCATCGGCGCGGGGCTCGTCTTCTCGGTCCTTCAGGACGACGAGCGCTCCGAGCGGCGCCCGACCACGCAGCTCAAGAGCTGAACGCGCCCGGTCCGGGCGGCGCCCGCGATCGCGCGCCTCGGCACCGCCTCCACCACGAATGCGGCCCCTTT
This sequence comes from uncultured delta proteobacterium, assembly GCA_903906315.1. Taxonomy (GTDB): domain Bacteria; phylum Myxococcota_A; class Polyangia; order Polyangiales; family Polyangiaceae; genus CAIVJW01. Next base: position 35,392 of record CAIVJW010000017.1, read on the forward strand.
TCGAGGCCCGCCGACGGGCGAACCGAGGCGCCCGCGGGCGGCGCGGATCGATCCCGAGGTCGGCCGGGATACAGAGCGTTGAGCCACGCAACGCTTCGTCGTAACGTGCTCGGCCGATGTCGACCCAGGCCCAGGCCAGCTCTCTCCTGACCGGCCCCTTCCCGCCCGGCTCCCTGCGCGCCGAGCTGGAGGCGCGGCGCTCGGCGGGGCGCGCGTTCTCCGTGCGCGAGGCCACGTCCATCCTCGTGCCGCTCTGCACGCAGCTCGCGGGCCTGCACGAGGCGGGGCAGCGGCTCGTCGTGCACCCCTCCGTGGTCCGCTATTCTGCGACGACCGGCGCGCAGCTCGTGGCCGGGAACGCGCAGCGCCAGCCGGAGCACCCGCGCGATCGCGCGTGCCTCGCGCGCGAGGAGCGCAGCGGGAGCGACGGCGACCAGCGTTCGAGCGTCTACACGATCGGCGCGATCCTCTACGAGCTGCTGACCGGCCAGAGCGTCGGCCCCGCCATGCGCAGGCCGACGGAGCTCGTGCCCGGCCTACCCCCATCCGTCGAGGTGATCCTCGGCAAGGCGCTCGTCGCCGACCCGTCGCATCGGCCACACGACCTGCACGCGCTCGCGCAGGCGCTCCACAACCTCGCCCCGGGCGCCTCGGCCGCACCGCCGCAAGCCGACGAGTCGCACCTCGACCACGACACCGACTTCGAGGTCGACGTGTCGCTCTCGATGCTGCCGCCCCCGCCGACGACGGCCGGCGCCCCCGGCCAGGCGCGCCTCGCGGCGGCGAGCACCGACGCGCCCTATTCCGTCCCGATCCGCGGCGCGCAGCCGCCGCCGTCGCAACAGGACCCGACGAGGCGGCTCGCCGACCTGAAGGCGGCGCTCGAGTCCGACCCGCGCCCCCGCTACGTCGTCATCAAGGACGGCATGGACCACGGGCCGTTCTCGGCGGTCGAGCTGCTCCAGCAGATCGCCTCGGGCGTTTTCAAGGTGCACCACGCGCTGCGAGACGTGCTCGGCGGCGAGGAGCGCCAGATCAAGGACTGGGACGAGTTCGCCCCGTTCGCGGACCAGACGCAGCTGAACCGCGACATCGCCCACGAGAAGAAGACCTTCGAGGCCGTCGTCGCCGCGGAGACGAAGACGACGCGGACGAAGGCCGTCGTAGCCTCGACGGTGGTCGGCGCGCTCGTCGTCGCGATCGGTGGATCGTTCGCCTATCGCGGCTACCAGCGGCACCAGGCGGAGCTCGAAGCCCAGGGGCAGCGCGCCGACCAGATCGTCAGCGACGGGTCGCTCGCTCCTTCGGTCAGCGCCAGGAGCCACGCCGGGCGGCCGATGGGTGGCGGTCCGCGCGCGGCCGGAGGCGGAAACTACCCGATCCTGTCCGGCTCGATGAGCTGCGAAGGCGCGCAGGCCCGCTACGTCGAGGAGTACAAGATGGGCAACGAGACACCGCCCGACCTCACGGCCGGCGCGTACGGCGCGGTGCTGAACAAGGGCGGGTACCTCAACGCGTGCGGCGTGCCGCAGAGCACGGAGGTCAACATCTGCGCGGCCGTGCAGAACGGGCGCGCGGTCGGGGTGACCGTCACGACGAGCCCGCCGAACCCGGGCGTCTCGTCGTGCATCGCGGCGCAGGTCCGCGGCCTCCCCTTCCCTTCGCACCCGCGCCTCGACGTCGCCCGCACGACCTTCGCCGCAAACTAGCGTGCAGGACCCGCCGACGTCCTATTCGCGCCAGGGCCGGAGCAGCCTGCCGGCGGGCCCGATCAAGATCCGCATCGAGCAACTCCACAAGCAGTTCAACGCGATGCCGGTGCTGCGCGGCGTGGACCTGGACGTCCCCGAGGGCTGCCTCTACGGCCTCATCGGCCCGGGCGCCTCCGGCAAGAGCGTGCTGCTCAAGATGATCAGCGGCCTGATGCGGCCGGAGCATGGTCGCGTCCTCGTCGAGGGGCGCGACGTGCACGCGATGACGGAGCTCGATCTGGCGACGTTCCGGCTCAAGTTCGGGATGCTGTTCCAGAACAACGCGCTCTTCGACTACATGACCGTCGGCGAGAACATCGCGTTCCCGCTGCGGCGCCTCTTCGATCTCAGCGAGGACGAGATCGCCGCGCGCGTGGCCGACCGCCTGAAGGTCGTGTCGCTGCCCGGCTACGAGGACCGCATGCCGTCGGGCCTCTCGGGCGGCCAGAAGAAGCGCGTCGGCGTCGCGCGCGCGACGGTGACCCAGGGCGAGATCGTCCTCTACGACGAGCCCGCGGCGGGGCTCGACCCGGTCACCTCCCAGCGCATCTTCGAGCTGCTCCGCGCCGAGCAACGCGCGGCGGGCTCCACCGTCATCATGGTGTCGAGCGACCTCGACCGGCTGCTGACCGTGACCGACCGGGTCGGCATGCTCTACCGCGGTCGCCTCATCTTCGACGGGACGACCGCCGAGGCGAAGTCGAGCGACGATCCGCGCGTGAAGCAGTTCGTCCACGGGCTGACCGAAGGCCCGCTGTAGCGCCGCGGCGGGTCACGCCGGGCTACACGAAGTGGAACCACTGCGTCGGGTGGTCGCGCAGAAAGCTCTCGAACGCGGTCACGAGCTGCTGGGCGGCGGCGTCGAGCTGCGACGGCGAGGGCCGCCTCGGTAGTCGGATGGGCGCGCTCGCGATGGCCTCGTATTCCATGAAGCCGATCCGGCGGGTGAACACGGGCAGGACGGGTGCCCCGCTCAGCGCGGCGATCTGGAGCGGGCCCTCCGGCACGTCCCAGGGCGCGCCGAAGAGCTGCACGGTGCGCGCGCGCACGCCGGGCGGGACGCGGTCCATCTGCATCGCCACGACGGCGCCGCGCTTGAGGTGGTGCAGGAGCCCGATGGCGCCGAGCGGGTCGTCGCCGACGTGGACGACCTTCACCCCGGTGCGCAGCCGCATCTCGTCCTGCAGCGCCCGGGCTCGCGCGTCGCGCTCGGGCGCCATCACGACGACCACCTCGCCGGCGTGCACGCCCCGCAGCACGGGGCCGGCGACCTCCCAGCCGCCGGTGTGGGCCGTCGCGATGACGACGCCCTTCCCCTCGGCCGCGCAGCGAAAGTAGTTGTCCACGCCGCGCGATCGCGACGCGAGGGGATAGCGGCCGGTGCCGAGCAGGAGCGCCTCGGTGAGGCACGAGGCGTAGTTGCGGAAGACCGCGGCGACGTCCGCGAGCTCGAGCAGCGGGTGGCGCGGGCCGAGGACGCGGCGCAGGTTCGCTCGGACGAGCTCGCGCTTCTCGGGGAGGACCGCGCCGAACGCGAGGCCGAAGAGCGGCGGGCTGTACCGGACCCAGGCTTCGGGGCCGAACTGGACCCCCGCGAGCATCGCCTTGCGCCAGAGCGCGGAATCGGGGCGCAGCAGATCGGGGACCGGAATGCGCCACATGGCGCGCCCTCATACCGCAAAGCGGAAGGATGGGCGCGCCATTCGTCGGCGCGTTCGCGCCCCTACTTCTTGCCGGGCGGCTTCGCGCCGGTCGGCGCCGGCGGCGCGGTCGGCTTCGCGGACGGGGCGGCCGTCGGCGCACCCGGCGGCGCGCCGGTCGCGGGCTTCGTCGTCGGCTGCGGCGGCGGCGGCGGGACCTTCGACGTGGCGGCGGCCTTGCTGCCCCCCTTGGTGCCCGTCTTGGGCGGACCGAACTTCGGCCGCGCGGCCGGATCGGCGCCGCCCGGCAGGCAGTACTTGAGCGCCCCACTGTCGGAGATGCGCTCGCACAGCTTCATCCCAGCAGGGCAGTCGTCCGCGGTCGCGCACCACTTCGAGCAGATGCCGGGAGCCGTGTCCTCGCCGACCTTGTGCAGGCAGTTGCCGTTGGCGCAGTCGTCGCCCTGCTGGCAGCCGCCGTTCGGCGGCGCGCCCAGGTTCTTGCTGCAGACGCCCGACGCCGGCGCCGTCGCGTGACAGACGTACTCGCCGCCGCAATCGCGGTCGTAGGTGCACGACTTCGAGCAGATGTTGCCCTGGTCCGAGCACGTCATCGACTCGCAGTCCAGGTCCTCGGCGCAGGTCTCGCCGAAGGCCTTCTTCGGCTTCGGCTTGCAGCCCTCGACCGTCGCCACGAGGCCGGCCGCAAAAAGGAGCGCCAGCACCGCACCACCCACTCGCCGAACACGACCTGCGTCTCTCATGGTCTCTCCCCTGTTGAGGACTCTTGCCCGTGTATCACAGCCGCGATCGCGACAGGGGGTCCGCGCGCCGGGGCGCGGGCACTTCGGCCCGCCCCGCCGGCCGGTCGGCGGCCGCCGAGAAGGGCGAAGTCGGTCGCCGTTCCGGCTAAGCTCGCGGGCACCGCGATGACCCTCCCCCCGCCGAAAAACCCCTCCCACCCGCCGTTCAGCCAGCCGATGACGCTCATGCCCGTCTCGGCTCCGTCGTCGCGCATCCGCGTGGAGGACGACCGGACCGGCATGCACCCGGTCGTGCTGTCGAGGGCCTTCAGCGACCACGTCCAGTTCTCGCGCTCGCGCGACCTGGCGTCGGCGACCTCCTTCGACAGGTACGTCGCGCTCGCGCTCGCGGTCCGCGACCGGCTGGTGCAGCGGTGGGCGCGGACGCAGCAGAGCTACTACGACAAGGACGTCAAGCGCGCGTACTACCTCTCGGCCGAGTTCCTGCTCGGCCGCACGCTCGTCGCGAACCTGCAGGCGCTCGACGTCTACGACGACTACCGCCGCGTGCTGCGCGACCTCGGCATCGACCTCGACGAGCTCGTCGAGACCGAGCCGGACGCGGGCCTCGGCAACGGCGGCCTCGGGCGCCTCGCCGCGTGCCTGCTCGAGTCGATGGCCACGCTCTCGCTGCCCGGCTACGGCTACGGCATCCGCTACGAGTTCGGCATCTTCGAGCAGGCCATTCGCAACGGCTGGCAGGTCGAGCGCGCCGACGAGTGGCTGCGGTTCGGCAACCCGTGGGAGATCGAGCGGCCCGAGTACACGGTGACGGTGAGCTTCGGCGGCTCGACCCAGCGCATCCCCGACGACAAGGGCGGCTTCCGCGTGCTCTGGAAGCCGAGCGAGCACCTCTACGGCGTGCCGTACGACACGCCGGTCGCGGGGTACCGCACCAACACCGTCAACTCGCTGCGCCTCTGGGCGGCGCGCGCGGGCCAGGAGTTCGACTTCCAGCTCTTCAACGCCGGCGACTACGTGCGAGCGGTGCAGGAGAAGACCACCACCGAGGTGATCTCGAAGGTGCTCTACCCGAACGACAACTTCGAGGCCGGGCGCGAGCTGCGCCTGCGACAGGAGTACTTCTTCGTCACCTGCAGCATTCAGGACATCGTCTGGCGCTACAAGAAGACGCACACCTCGTTCGACGCCTTCGCCTCGAAGGTCAGCATCCAGCTGAACGACACGCACCCGGCGATCGCCATCGCGGAGCTGCTGCGCGTCTTCCTCGACATCGAGGGGATCGCCTGGGAAAAGGCCTGGGAGCTGACCGTCGCGACCTTCGGCTACACGAACCACACGCTGCTGCCCGAGGCGCTCGAGCGCTGGCCGGTGTCGGTGTTCCAGCGCCTGCTGCCGAGGCACCTCGAGATCATCTACGAGGTCAACCGCCAGTTTCTCCGCGACGTGATGGACCAGCACCCGTACGACCTCGACCGCGTGCGGCGGATGTCGATCATCGAGGAAGGCCCCGAGAAGCACGTGCGCATGGCGCACCTCGCGACCGTGGGATCCCACTCCGTGAACGGCGTCGCGAAGCTGCACACGGAGCTCCTGAAGCACGAGCTCCTGCGCGATTTTCACGAGCTCTACCCCGAGCGCTTCAACAACAAGACGAACGGCGTCACCCCGCGCCGCTGGATCCTCGCCTGCAACCCGCGCCTCGCGACGCTGATCACCGAGCGCATCGGGCCGGGGTGGGAGACCTCCCTCGAGCGGCTGCGCGACCTCGAGCCGCACGCCGAGGACCCGGAGTTCCGCGCGCGGCTGCGCGACGTGAAGCGCCGCAACAAGGACGCGCTGGCGGCCCTGATCCAGCGCGATCTCTCGATCACGGTCGATCCGACGTCGATCTACGACGTGCAGATCAAGAGGCTGCACGAGTACAAGCGCCAGCTGCTCAACGCGATCCACATCGTGGCGCTCTACCTGCGCGCGAAGCGCGGCGAGGCGGTCGCGCCCCGGACCTTCCTCTTCGGCGCCAAGGCCGCGCCCGGCTACAAGAAGGCCAAGCTCATCATCAAGCTCATCCACGCGATCGCGTACGTGGTGAACGGCGACCGCCACTCCGGCGGGCTCCGCGTCGTGTTCATGCCGAACTACCGCGTATCGCTGGCCGAGAAGATCATCCCCGCGGCGGACGTCTCCGAGCAGATCTCGACGGCGGGCATGGAAGCGTCGGGCACCGGCAACATGAAGCTGTCGATGAACGGCGCGCTCACGATCGGCACGCTCGACGGCGCGAACATCGAGATCCGCGACGCGGTCGGTCACGAGAACTTCTTCCTGTTCGGCATGACGGCCGGCGAGGTGCTCGCGCGGCGCGGCCAGGGCCGCCCGGGCCGCGACGCCTACGACGCGAACGAAGAGCTCCGGCAGGCGATCGACCTCATCGCGTCCGGCTACTTCTGCCCCGAGGAGCGCGAGCTGTTCCGGCCGCTCCTCGACGGCCTGCTCGGCCGCGACGAGTACCTCCACCTCGACGATTTCGCGTCGTACGCCACGTGCCAGGCGGCCGTCGGCGAGGCGTACCAGGACGCCGACGATTGGTCGCGCAAGGCGGCCCTCAACATCGCGCGCGTCGGCGGGTTCTCCTCGGACCGGACCGTGCGCGAGTACGCCTCCGAGGTCTGGGGAATCGAGCCCTGCCCGGTCAGCCTCGAGGCGTACAAGAGCACCGACCCCGTCTGACGGACGGATCGCGGGACGAGGCGACCGCGCCAAAGGCGCCACGATCGCCAACGGATCGGAGCCCGTCGATCGGCGCCGATCGGCCGCGAAGCGCCGACCGAGGGCGGCGAGCGGCGCGTCGGGCCTCGCCTTGCTATGGTTGCGGGGCTGCCATGGCCCAGGATCCCAAAGAGCGAGAAGACCGCGAGGGCGAGCTCGTCACCGAGCGCAAGGGCAAGGTCGCCAAGCCCCGCCGGTTCAAGGTCGTCCTCCACAACGACGACTACACGACGATGGAGTTCGTCATCCTCGTGCTGATGAGGTTCTTCCACCGGAGCGAGACCGAAGCGACGCACATCATGCTGAGCGTGCACCACAAGGGGCACGGCGTCGCCGGCCTCTACACGAAGGACGTGGCGGAGACGAAGGTCGCCGAGGCCTCGGACTACGCCACGGAGAACGGCATGCCCCTGAAGCTCACCGCGGAGCCGGAGTGACGATGCGCATCAGCCCCGAAGTCGAGATCGCCTTCTCCCTCGCGACCCGCGAGGCCGCCCGACGGCGCCACGAGTACGTCACGATCGAGCACCTGCTCTACGCCCTGCTCTTCGACCAGGAGACGCTCGAGGTCCTGCGCCACTCGGGGGCGAACACGAAGAACCTCAAGAAGCGGCTCGAGCAGTTCCTCGACACCGAGATCGAGGCCTTGCCCGAGGAGGAGGACGAGTCGTCGCCAACGCTCTCGCTCGGCTTCCAGCGCGTCGTCGGGCGCGCGGCGATGCACGTGCAGTCGTCGGGCAAGCAGGAGCTGAAAGGCGCCAACGTCGTGGTCGCGATGTTCTCGGAGAAGGACTGCCCCGCCGTCAGCCTGCTCGACGACGAGGGAGTCGGCCGTCTCGACGTGGTCGCGTACATCGCGCACGGCACGTCGAAGATCGGCCAGGACCCCGCCCCGCGCGAGGGCGAGGACGGCGAGGACGGCGATCCGGGCGCGGGCGCCCAGCCGGCCAAGGACCCGCTCGAAGCCTACACGACGGACCTCAACGCCGAGGCCGCCGCGGGCCGCATCGATCCGCTCGTCGGCCGCGAGACCGAGGTCGCGCGGACGATCCAGGTGCTCGCGCGGCGGCGCAAGAACAACCCGCTGCTCATCGGCGACGCGGGCGTCGGCAAGACGGCGATCGTCGAGGGGCTCGCGCAGAAGATCCACCTCGGGGAGGTGCCGAAGGCCCTCCGCGACGCCAAGGTCTACTCACTCGACATGGGCGCCTTGCTCGCGGGCACGCGCTACCGCGGCGACTTCGAGAACCGCCTCAAGGCCGTCCTCAAGGCGCTCGAGGAGCGGCCCGGATCGGTGCTCTTCATCGACGAGATCCACACCATCATCGGCGCCGGCGCGGCGAGCGGCGGCACGATGGACGCATCCAACCTGCTCAAGCCTGCGCTCGCGAGCGGTCGCCTGCGCTGCATCGGCGCGACGACCTTCCAGGAGTACCGCGGGCACATGGAGCGCGACAGCGCTCTCGCGCGCCGCTTCGCGCGGATCGAGATCGGCGAGCCCTCGGTCGTCGACACGATCGCGATCCTGAAGGGCCTGCAGAAGCGCTACGAGGAGTTCCACGCGGTCGCCTACTCCCCCGAGTCGCTCGAGGCCGCGGCGAAGCTGTCGGCGCGCTACCTGCCCGACCGCAAGCTGCCCGACAAGGCGATCGACCTCGTCGACGAGGCCGGCGCAGCCGCGAAGCTGGCGCATGGCGACGGCTACACGGTGACGGTCGAGGACGTCGAGGCGGTGGTGGCCAAGATGGCTCAGATCCCGCCGCGCCAGGTGTCGACGAACGACAAGGAGCAACTGCGCGATCTCGACGCCAGGCTCGAGGGCGCGATCTTCGGGCAGAAAGAGGCCGTCCAGAAGCTCGCGAGCGCGATCAAGCTGGCGCGAGCCGGGCTGCGCGCGCCCGAGAAGCCGATCGGATCGTTTCTCTTCACGGGCCCGACCGGCGTCGGCAAGACGGAGCTCGCCAAGCAGCTCGCCAAGGTGCTCGGCATCGCGTTCCTGCGCTTCGACATGAGCGAGTACCAGGAGCGCCACACGGTCTCGCGGCTCATCGGCGCCCCGCCCGGCTACGTCGGCTTCGACCGCGGCGGGCTCCTGACGGAGGCGATCGCGAAGTCGCCGCACGCGGTGCTGCTGCTCGACGAGATCGAGAAGGCCCACCCGGACGTCTTCCAGGTGCTCCTTCAGGTGATGGACCACGGCACCCTCACCGACAACAACGGCAAGAAGGCCGATTTCAGGCACGTCGCGCTGATCATGACGAGCAACGTCGGCGCGCGGGACCTCGCGCAGGCGCGCGTCGGCTTCGGCGAGCGCGGCAACGCGGGCGACGACGACAAGGCCTTCAAGAACACGTTCAGCCCCGAGTTTCGCAACCGGCTCGACGCGCGCATCATGTTCAAGGCGCTCGACAAGAGCGTCATGGGACGCATCGTCGACAAGTTCGTGCGCGAGCTCGAGGCGATGCTCGCCGACCGCGCCGTCACGCTCTCGCTCACCGACGCCGCGCGATCTCACCTCGCCGACAAGGGCTTCGACCCCGCGAACGGCGCGCGCCCGCTCGCGCGCGTCATCGAGACCGAGCTCAAGCAGAAGCTCGGCGACGAGATCCTGTTCGGCGCCCTCGAGCACGGCGGCGAGGTCCGCGTCGACGTCGAGGCCGGCGAGCTGCGCCTCACGTTCGTCCCGAACGCAGACGCCTGACGCCCGCGACGCCGTCAGTTCAGCGAGTGCGGCATCGCGAGTTCGAACCTCGCGATGTCGGCCTCGAACGTGCGGCCATCGAGCCGGACCATGTGATAGGTGCCGACCATCGAGCCGCGGGGCGTGTCGAGCACGCAGCCGCTGGTGTACTCGAAGTGGTCGCCCACCTTGATCGTCGGTTGGTGGCCGACGACGCCCGGGCCGCGCACCTCCTCGACCTTGCCCGAGCCGTGCGTGATGACCCAGTGGCGGCTCTCGAGCTTGGCGGTCTCGGTGCCCTCGTTCGCGATGCGGATCGTGTACGCGAAGACGTACTTGTGACCGGCAGGCGACGACTGCGACGGGACGTACACCGTCGAGACGGTCACCCGGATGCCTTGCGTGATGGCGGTGGACGTCGACACGACGTACGACGTGCCACGCGTGAAGCCCGCGCACAAGCCCCTCGCCTCGCGGCGAGCGGGGCGGCGCGGTTGACAGATCGTCGCGCCGTCCGCAGGTTCGGCGCGTGATCGACGACGTCGAGAGGCACGAGTCCCCGAACCATCCGATCGAACCGAGGGCCGCGACGTCGTCCGGACCGGGAGATGCGGCGGAGCCGTACCGCGCCGCGTCGACGGCGACGCCCACCAGCGACGGCTTCCGCGGCGACGGCGCGCGGCACGCGCCGCGGCAAGACGAGCCGTTCGAGATCGGCCTCGTGGCGCTCGGCCCGGTGCGCGGGGATCGCAAGATGCGCGAGCACGCGCTCGTGCTGCAGTCGATGGGCGTCGGCCACGCGGTGCGTCCGACGCAGGCGGGCTACTTCCTCCTGGTGCCCGAAGCGGACGAGCCGCGCGCGCGGGCGTCGATCGATCGCTACGAGGAGGAGAACCGCGACTGGCCGCCGCGCCCGAGGCGCGAGCGCCCGGGTTTCGCTGGCGCGCCGCTCGCGCCGCTGCTGTTCCTGGCCGTGGCCGCGTTCTTCGTCCTCGCGACGGGCCCGGTGGCGTCCGGATCGCGCTGGTTCCAGCACGGCACCGCCGTCTCCGATCTCGTGATCGGCCGCGAGCCGTGGCGCGCCGTCACCGCCCTCACCTTGCACGCGGACTCGGTGCACATCCTCGGCAACGTCATCTCGGGCGGCGTGTTCGCGTCGGCCGTCGACCGGCGGCTCGGGCCCGGCCTCTCGGCGCTCGCGGTGCTCGCGTCGGGCGCGGCGGGCAACGCGGCGAACGCCCTGTGGCACCACGCGATCGGCGAAGGCGGGCACGCCTCCATCGGCGCGTCGACGGCCGTCTTCGGCGCGGTCGGCTTGCTCGCGGCGACGCAGCTCGTGCTCGATCGATCGCAGGCGCCCCGCGGTAGACGTTGGATCGAGGTGGTCGCCCCCGTGGTCGGCGGAGCCGCGCTGCTCGGATCGCTCGGCGCGAGCCCGCAGTCGGACCTCGGCGCGCACCTCTTCGGCTTCCTCGCGGGGATCGTGATTGGCCTGCCGATCGCGCTTGGCGTGCGCTGGCGCCGCGGGGGCCCGGTCGCGCGCGGCCCGCGCTGGTGGACGCAAGCGAGCGCGGCCGCGATCGCGGTCGGGCTGGTCGTCGGGGCGTGGCAGCTGGCAGCGCGTTAGCCGCGAGGGGGCCGCGACCGGACGCCGGCCCGCGGCGCCCTCAGACGGGCCACATGCCGACGGATCCGCCGACCCAGGTGAGCCCGCGGTTCTGGTCGACGCCGAGCATCTTGCCTCGCGAGAGGCGCACGAGGTTCAGCACCAGATGGGGCTCGGCGTCCTCGGGCGGGCGCAGGAACATCATGCGGACCTCGGCCTTGACCCCGTTGCCGTCGGGCATCTTCAGCGCGGGCTCGTAGGTCACCTTCTCCTGCAGGAGCCAGCCGTGCCGCTCCGCGGGCGGGATCGCGGCGATGTCCTCGGGCGTCGGGTCGACCTTCACGCCCGACCCCGCGAAGGAGAAGAGCGGCTTGAGCACGTAGCGATCCGCGAGGTCCGCCGGGAGCTCCGTCACGTCGGACAGGTAGCGCGCCCGCGGGACCGCCGGGTGATCGACGTGCGGCAGGGTGTATTTCGACCAGAGCCAGTACCAGTTCGGGTGCGGGACCCAGGTCACGTCCAGCTCGTCGGTGTACGAGAACGGCAGCGCGACGCGCTTGGACTCGAGCTCGTCGAAGACGACGCGGTTGTAGATGCGTCGCAGCTCGACGAGCTTGCCTTCCTTGCGGCGGAAGAGCCGGCGGCCCTCGCGCACGAGCTCGGTGGGGCACATCGAGTCGATGCCCACCAGCTGCTTCGTCGCGACGAAGTCGGGGTAGGTCTTCTGCGCCTCGGGCGCGAGATCGAGCAGCACCACCGACTCCGGATCCTCGCCCGCGAGCAGCGTGCGGCGGAACGCGGAGATGAAGCTCTCGCGGTCGTGGCCCGAGAAGTAGATCGACCAGCTCTTGTCGAGCCCGGGGAGGTCGCGCATCACCTCCGCGAACGTGTCGGCCTGCACGACCATCAGGGCGTAGAGCGACGGGAACGCCTGCAGCTCGACCACGCGGCCGTCGAGCTCGCCGTCCGGGCCGCGCACGATGGCGAAGTCGACCTGGGTGCAGGCCGGCCAGCCCGCCAGACCGGGCACGTCGAGGTGCTTCGGGATCGCGGGGCGCAGGCGCTCGGTCAGCGCAGGCGAGGAGATTTGCTTGACGATCTCGCTGGCGGACTTGGCGAGCCGATCGCGGAGGGCGGCCGGCAGGAAGAGCGGCGTCTCGGCGAGGGCGAACGGGACCGTGCAGCCGAGGCGGCGCTCGAGCAGGCCGCGGAAGCGGGCATAGACGGCGTCGGAATAGGCGGCGTTGTACGCGGCACGAAGCACCGGATCCATGGTCGGTCCGTCGTAGCACGACCGCGCGCGGGAGCCTCCTTCTCCGCGGGGCACGGCGTGCTAGGCTCCCGCCGTGCTCACCCGACGCATCGCCACGTTCCTCCTCGGGGCCGGCCTCGCCGTGCTCCTCGGGGGCTGCTCCGCGCTCACCCACGCGAGCGAGCTGACCATCACGGCCGAGCCGATTCCGCCGATGAACGCGCCGCCGCCGGCCGCCGTGGCGCAGGCGCCCGTGGCTCCGCCGTCGGGTGGCGCTCCGGCCCCAGCCCAAGGTGGCTGAGGCCACTAGGCCGAGGCTCCAGGTTGGAGCCTGAGCGAGAGACCCCGGCTCGGGAGGCGACGGCGCCCCGGGCTGCGACGGTGTAGAAGGCGCTTCTGCGCGGACCTCCGCGCCTCGAGAGCGGCGGCGACGCCAGCGTGCGCGATGGCGTGCGCGCGCTCGCCGAGGCCGAGGTTCCGCGCCACGCTCGCGCCTGGGACGAGGCAATCAGGTTGCCGCGTCGGCTCGACCCGCAAGCCCGCAAATGCCGACCTCCTCGGCGTCGGCTGCGGCGAGGTCCACGGAAGTACCACCAGTAGGACGGAGGGATGATGAACGTGCTCGGAATGCGACGGATCGCCGCTCTCGCTGCCGTCACGGCGGTGTGCGGGGCGTGCAACAAGACGCCCGAGCCCACGCCGATCGCGCGCCCGGCCGGCACGTCGCCCGCCGCGGCGAGCCCGGCGGGGTCCGGTGCGGGCGGACCGCAGGCCAAGGCGGGCGACCTCGTGTGGGACGTGCCGGCGGCCTGGCGATCGGTCCCGAACAGGAGCCCGATGCGCCGCGAAACCTACCACCTGCCGCCGGCGCCCGGCGATCCGGACGACGCCGAGATGGCCGTGTCGCGGGCGGGCGGTTCGATCGAGGCGAACCTCGAGCGGTGGAAATCGCAGCTGAGCGACGGGCCGGCCGGTTTCCCGAAGCGCGAGGAGGTGAAGGTCGGCGACCTCAAGGTCACGATCGTCGAGCACCGAGGGACGTTCACCGCGATGAACGCCATGCCCGGCACCGCCGACGCGCCCCCGCGCGCCGGCTGGGCGCTCCTCGGCGCCATCGTCGAGGTCGGAGCGGCACCGTATTTCTTCAAGGTCACCGGACCGGAGCGGACGGTGAAGGCGGCGCGCGCGGACTTCGACAAGCTCATCGGTAGCATCCGGCCGAGGTGAAGCGTTGACCGTCCGCGCGAGCCGCACCGTAGGCTCCGCGGATTCGCTATGCTCTCGGGCTCCCGCGGCCGTCGCGGTCGCCGACGAGGAAGCATGAGCATCGACGCCACCGACCAGGCCAGCGAGGGGCTCGCGCCCTCGGATCCCATGTCCCCCGCCCTCCTCGCGGCGGGGCACGCGCCCGACGACGACGCGCTGTGGGACGAGGCCGAGAGGGTCGCGGCCGACCTCGGCCGGCCCGACGAGATCGCAGCGCTCTACCGCACCGTGATGGCGCGCGACCTCGAGCCCACGCTCGGCGTTCACCTCGGCGAGCGCGCGGTGCGCTTCCACGGCGAGTGGTTCGAGGAGCCGGCGCCGCTGGCCGAGGTCCTCGGGCGCGTGCTCGCGATCGACCCGACGCAGACCTGGGCGTTCGACCGGCTCTCGATGCTGCTCACGGTCGGGGAGCGGTGGGCCGAGCTGCTCGCGCTCTACGACCGCGTGCTGCCGTTCACGACCGACCCCGCGCGCCTGATCGTGCTGCTGAACGAGGCGGCGCACGCGGCGAAGGACTTCGCGGGCGACGCGGATCGGGCCATCCGCTACCTGGAGGCGCTGTCGGCCCGCAAGCCGGGCGACGCGCAGGTCGCCTCGTCGCTCGAGCGCCTGCTCGAGCGCGAGCAGCGCCACGCGGACCTGATCCGGTTCTGGACGGGGCGGCTCGACCACACGACGCCGGACGCGTCCCAGGCGCTGCGCGTGCGCATCGCCACGTGCCAGCTCGAGCACCTCGGCGACGCGGCGGGCGCCCTCGCCGCGGCGCTGCCGCTCCTCGTGGATCCGGCGCACGACGCCCCGGCGGCCGCGATCCTCGGCACGATCTCTTCGTCGGCCGCGGCGCCCGAGCCGACGCGGCGCGAGGCGCTCGACGCGCTGTGCGAGCACCACGCCTCGCACGGGCGACCGCACGAGGTCGCGCGCGCGCTCGAGGCGTCGCTCCCTGTCGCGCCGCCCGAGGCGCGCCCCGCGCTCCACCGGCGCATCGCGGACCTGTTCAAGAAGCTCGGCCGCCGCGAGGAAGCGACGCCGCACCTCGCCGCGCTGGTGACGATCGAGCCCGCGAACGACGCCGCCCGCGACGAGCTGCGCGATCTGGCGACCAGCACCGGCAAGCTCGACGCCTTCGCGAGCGCCGTCGCGGCCGCGGCGGACGCCTGCGACGACGAGGCGCGCGCCGGCGCGCTGCGCGTCGAGGCTGCGCGCGTCTACGAGGAGGATCTCGGCGCCGCGCCTCGCGCGATCGCGCTCTATACGCGGGTCTTCCGCTCCACCGGCGCCGACGACGCGATCGCGCTCACCGTGTCGCGACGGCTCCGCGCGCTGCTCGACCCAGCGACCGATGGCCCCGACCTGCTCGACGTCTTCGAGCGGCTCGCGGCGCTCGAGCCCGACGACGACGCGCGGCGGGGAGCCCTCGGGCTCGGCGCCGAGCTCGCCGACGCGACCGGCGATCCGAACCGCGCGCTCGGTCTGTGGCGCCGCCGCCTGGACGCCGACCCCGCCGACCGCGAGGCGCTCGACGCCGTCGTCGGCCTGCTCGAGCGCGCTCGCAGGTACGAGCCCCTCATCAACGCGCTGCAGAGCCGCGCGGCCGCGGCCATCGACGATCGCGAGCGACGCGAGGACCTCACCGCGATCGCCACGATCTACGCCGATCGGCTCGACGCGGCGCCGGAGGCCATCGAGGCCTGGCGCGAGGTGGAGCGCGCGTTCGGCCCCGACGGCGAGACGACCGACGCCCTCGACGCGCTGCTGGGGCGGGTCGGGCGGTGGCAAGAGCTCGCCGAGCTGCTCGACGCCGCGACGGCACGCGAGGTCGATCCGGCCCGCCGCGCCCACGCGCTGCACCGCCTCGGCGACGTGTGCGTCGACCGGCTGGACGCGCTCGCGCGCGCCGCCGGCTGCTACGAGGCCGCGCTCGCGATCGACCCGGCCCACGACGGCGCGCGAGCGGGGCTCGCCACGCTCCTCGACGACGAGGGCTGCCGAGCCGGAGCGGCTCGCGTCCTCGCGGCAGCGTACGCCGCGACCGACGATTGGGCGGGGACGCTGCGCTTGCTGCCGCACCGGCTGGCGACCGCCGCGGACGACGCCGAGCGCACCGAGCGGCTCCTCGAGGCGGCGCGGCTGCACGAGCTGCGCGCCGAGGACCTCGCGGGGGCGCTCGACGACGTGGCGCGCGCGATGCCGATCTCCCCGGAGGATCCGAGCATCGAAGAGGAGCTCCAGCGCCTCGCGCACGCGACCGGCGCGTGGGCGATCGCGTCGGACGCGTACCGCGCCGCGATCCCGCGCGCGACGGATCCTGCCCGGCTCGCGACGCTCCGGCACCATCACGGGATGCTGCTCGAGACCCGGATCGGCGATCTCCCCGCGGCGCTCGAGGCCTACCTCGCGATGGCCGCGCTCGCGCCGGGCAGCCTCGCCGCCGCGCAGGCGTCGGTGCGCGTCGCGGCGAGCACGGGGCGCTGGGACGTCGCGGCGGAGGCGACCCTCGACTCGGCGCGCGTGCGCGGGCGCGTCGAGCCGGCGCTCGTCGACGAGCTCGAGGCCGCCGCGGAGGCGGCGAGCGAGTGGGACGCGGCCGCGGCCTCGCTGTGGGCCGCGATCGACGCGGCGAACGAGGATCGCGCGCTGGAGCCGGAGGTCGCCCGCGAGATCGGCATGCTGGTCGCAGCGTGGCACCGCGACCGGCGCGGCGACGCGGCGGCCGCGGAGCAAACGCTCGTCGCGACGCTCGCGCGGGCCGGCCAGAGCGTGCGCGCGCTCTCGGCCCTCGCCGACCTGCAGCGACGCGCGCCGGGCCGGTCGCTCATCGACACGCTGCTGGCGCTCGCGGCCGCAGGGCACGAGCCGCTCGAGTCGATGCGCGAGGCCGCCGAGGTCGCGCTGCGCGCGGTCGACCGGACGCTGGCTGCGACGATCCTGGAGCGGCTCTTCGCGCAAGCGTCGCAGCGCTGGGTCGACGAGGCGCACGACGCCGGGCGCCTCGAGGATCACGCGACGTTCGCGCTCGATCGGCTCGTCGAGCTGTCGATCGCGGACCACGATCACAACCGCGCGCTGCTCCTGCTCGTCGAGGGCGCGCGCCTCCCCTTCTCGGTCGCGACCGCCCGCGCCATGGTCCACCGCGCGGCCGCCATCGCCGCCGACGATCTCCGCGACGCGGATCGCGCGATCGCCCTCTACCGCGGCATCCTCTCGCGCGCGCCGGACGACGCGCCGGCGATCCTTCGCCTCGGAGAGCTCTTCCTCGCCGAGAGCCGGATGGACGACCTGGTCGCGCTGCGGCGCCACCAGATCGCGCTCACGCTGCCGACGATCGACGCGCCTCCGATCGAGGAGGACGCGTCCGAATTCGGCGCCCCGGACGATCGCGATCGGACGCCGCCTGCGCCCGCCGACGACGCCGTCGAGCGCCGCCTCGCGCTGCGGCTCGACATCGCCGCCCTGCTCGGCCGGACGGGCGAGATCGTCGGCCGCGTCGAGGCGCTCCTCGAGAACCTCGCCGAGCGCCCTGGCCACCTCGCGTCGGTGGAGGAGCTCGACGCGGTCCTCGGCGCCGCCGGCCGCCACGGCGAGCTCTGCGATCGGCTCACAGAGCAGGCCGCGACGGTCGAGGAGCGCGGTGATCGCGACGAGGCCCGCGTCCTCTGGGAGCGCGTCGGCGCCCTGGCCGAGGAGCAGCTCGTCGATCCGCCGCGCGCGATCGAAGCCCGCAAGCGCGCGGTGGCGATCGGCGAGACGCCGGCCTCGCTCGACGCGCTGGCCCGCCTGCACGTCGGGCGAGGGCAGCACGCCGCCGCCGTCGGCTGGCTCGAGCGGCGCGCGGCGAAAGCCGAGCCCGCGGAGCGCGCCGGCATCGCGTCGCAGCTCGCCCGCGCGCACGTCGCGTCGGGGCGAGCGGAGCGAGCGCGCGCGTGCCTCGAGGACGCCCTCGCAGTCGAGCCGGGAGCCCGCGCGCTGCGCGCCGAGCTCGCGGCGCTCTACCGCACGTCGGAGGCGTGGGAGGACCTGGTCCGCACGCTCGCCGGCGGCGCGGCGAACACCGGCGACGTCGAGGCGAAGCTCGCGTTCCTGCGCAACGCGGCGGACGTCGAGCTCTCGAAGCGAAAGAGCCCTTCGGCGGCGATCCCGCTGCTCGAGGAGGCCACCGCGCTCGCGCCGAGCGACCGCGCGACGAGGACCCAGCTCGCCGACGCGCTCCGCGAGACGGGCCGCCTCGACGCGGCGCACGAGCTGCTCGGCAAGCTCGTCGAGGAGTTCGGACGGCGGCGCCCACCCGAGCGCGCGGAGCTGCACTTCCGGCTCGCGCAGGTGGCACGAGCGCGCCACGACCTCGGCGAGGCGCGCACGCAGCTCGAGTCGGCGACGAGCATGGACGTCGGGCACGCCGGGGCCTATCGCGCCCTCGGCGACCTCTACCGTGACGAGGCCGAGCTCGAGCGCGCCGAGCGGGCGTACCGCGCGCTGCTGCTGATCGTCCTTCGCCGCGCCCGCGAGCCCGGCGAGGCCTCGGGCGCGAGCGAGGTCCTCCTCGAGCTGTACCGGCTCGCCAAGCGCCTGGACCGGGCCGATCGCGCCGCCGAGGTCCTGGCCTCGGCCTTCGAAGCGGCCGGCGAGAGCGACGCCGAGTCGCGCATCTTCGAGAGGGCGCTCGTCGCCGCCGGCGAGCGTGAGCTCACCTTGCGGGCCCTCGAGGCGCGCCTCGCGCGCACCGAAGGCGGCGCCGCCGCGGCGCGGGTGCTGTCCGAGGTCGGGGACGTCCACGAAGCCCTCGGTCACGCGGCCGAGGCGCTCGACGCCCGCCTGCGCGCGCTCGGGCACGCCCCCACGGCCGCGGAGCTCCACGACGCCGCCCGAGCGGCCGCGTCGCGCGCCGGGGCGAGCGAGCGCTACGCGGGCGCGCTCACCGCGATCGCCGAACGCGCCAGGAGCGAGGCCGAGGGCGACCTCGCCTGCCAGCTCTACGTGAGGCTCGGCGAGGCGATCGAGGCCGACCTCGGTGACAAGCCCAGGGCGCGCGACGCCTACCGGAGCGCCGAGGAGTCGGGATCGGCCACGTTGCCGGTCTTCCGCGCCCTCGACCGCCTCGCGGCCGACCTCGGCGATCGAGACGGCCAGATCCACGCGCTCCGCCAGATCGTGCTCGCCGGCGGCGACGAGGGGGATCCGGCGCGCCAGACGGACGACCTCTACCGGCTCGCCCGGATGGAGCTCGCGTCGCAAGGCACGTTCGACCAGGGCATCGACACGCTCGTGTGGGCGCTCGATCACGAGGCGCGCAACGAGGACGCCGCGACCCTGCTCGAGGGCGCCGCCCGCCTGCGGCCCGAGCCTGCGGTGATCGCGCTTTACGAGCGCGTCGCGCGCGCGGCCGACGATCGGCCGCGCCTGCTCGACGCGATCGAGCTCGGCTCGCGCCTCGAGGGCGCCACCGTCGACGCGCTCCGCGAGGCGAGCGACCTCGCGACCGAGCTCGGCGACCCGGCGCGGGCCGAGGCGGCCCTGCTGCGCGCCGTCGAGGTGGCCGAAAAGGAGGGCAACGAGGCCGGCGCGGCCTGGGCGCTCGGCGCGCTCGCGGACGCGCACGAGCGCGCGGGCGAGCTCTCGCGCGCGGTCGAGTTCCTCCGCCGCGCCGCCGACCACGCCGACCCGGACGACGCGACGCGCCTCCGCGTCCGCGTCGCCGAGCTCGCGGCCGGTCCCCTCGGCGACCTCGCGCTCGCGATCGAGACCTACGAGCGGCTCCACGATCGCGAGCCGGGCGACAAGGCGTTCTGGGAGCCGCTCCTCGCGGCCCACCGCCGCCGCGGCGACGCAGAGGCCCTCGAGGCGCGGCTCGCGACCGTCATCGACGGCGTGTTCGAGGCCGAGGACCGCGTGCGCCTGCGCCTCGAGCGCGCGAAGCTCCTGCTCGCGCGGGGCGACCGCGACGAAGACGCCATGGCCGTGCTGCGCGAGGTGCTCGACGAGGACCCGAGCCACGAGGAGGCGGGCGATCTGCTGATCGGGGCCTGCGAGCGGCTCGGCCTCGACGAGGCCCTCGCCGAGCTCCTCTCGCGGCGCCTGGACGCCGCCCGCGACCGCAAGGCAGGATCGGCCGTCGAGGCGCTGTCGCTGCGGCTCGCCGCGCTGTATGCGGCGACGCGACGCGACGACGCCCGCGAGGTGCTGCGCGGCGCGCTGTCCGAGGCCGGCGACAGCCGAGCGGTCATCGAGGCCCTGCTCGCCCTGCTCGAGGGCGACGACGACGCGCAGGAGCGGGCGGACCTGCTCGAGCGCCTGCTCGGGTTCGAGAGCGGTCCGGCCGCACGGGAGCGCGCGATCGCGCTCGCCGACGCGCGCGCGACGATCGGCGACGAGGGCGGCGTCGAGCGCGCGCTCGAGACCGCGTTCCGCGCACAGCCGGACGACGACTCGACCCGCGAGCGCCTGCGCCGCTGGTACGACGACCACGGCAAGCACGCGCAGCTCGCCGGGCTCGTCTCGCTCGAGGCCGCCGGCCTCCGCGACCCCGCCGCCGCCGCCGCGAAGCTGCGCGAAGCCGCCGCCATCCACCGCGACCGGCTCGGGGACCCGCGCGCCGCCGCCCGCGAGCTGCGCGCCGCGCTCGATCGCACCCCGGGCGACCTCGCGATCATCGTCGATCACGCCCGCTGCCTCGCCGCGGCCGGCGATCACGCCGACGCCGTCACGGCGATCGGCGCGGCGCTCGAGGGCCGCACCCCGGGTTCGATCGAACGCGTCGATCTCCTGCGGCTCCGCGCCGAGCTGCGGTCGCTCGCCGGCGACGAGGCGCAGGCGCTCGCGGACCTGGAGCTCGGCTTCGGCGAGGCGCCCTCGCAGGTCGGCGCGGACCTCGCGGCGGCGCTCGAACGCAAGCGCGCGGGCGCGGCCGAGGCCGGCGACGCCGCCACGGAGCGCGACGCGACGATGCGGCTCTGCGACGTCACGAACCAGCTCGGCGACCCGGGTCGCGCGCACCGCTTGCTCTCGGAATGGGCCCTGCGCGCGCCCGACGACGTGACCGCGCTCCGCACGCTCCAAGACCTCGCCATCGCCGGCGAGCGCTGGGAGGAAGCCTCATCGCTCGCGGACCGCCTCGTGCGGCTCGAGCAGGGCGAAGCGCGCGTCATCGCGGCGCTCCGCCTCGTCGACGCCGCGGAGCGCGTCGGGCAGCCCGACTCGGCCCGCACCGCGCTCGAGCTCGTGCTGCGCGAGGAGCCCGCCGACGCGCGCCTCCACGCGCCCCTCGAGGCCATCTACGAGCGCACCGGCGCGCACCGCGAGCTCGCCGAGCTCTGCCTCGCCCGCGCGGCGCTGCTCGAGGACCGGGACGCGCGCTTCGGCGAGCTCCGACGTGCCGGCCAGCTCTGGCTCCACGGCGTCCGCGAGCCGCTCCGCGCCGTCGAGGCGCTCACGGCCGCGCGCGAGCTGCACCCGGACGACCACGACGCCGTCGTCCTGCTCGCCGACGCCTATCTGCAGGGCGGCCTGCTCCAGGAAGCGACGACCATGCTCGGCGACGCGGTCGCCGCGCACCGCGGCCGCCGCTCGCGCGAGGTCGCCGTGCTCCAGCAGCGCATGGCGCGCGTGGCCTACGCCACGGGCGACCGGACCATCGAGATCGCGTGGCTCAACGCGGCGCTCGACAGCGACAAGCAGAACGGCGAGGTCGCCTCCGAGCTGGCCGAGGCCGCCATCGCGACCGACAACCTCGAGGTCGCGCTGAAGGCGCTACGCGCGATCACCTCGATGCGGTCGGTCAGCACCACCGAGCGCGCCGTGGCCCTCCTGCGGCAAGGCCAGATCGCCCACCGGCAGGGCGACGTGAGGCGGGCGATCCTGATGGCCAAGAAGGCCCAGAGCGAGGACCCGGAGCTCGCAGAGGTCACGGCCTTCCTCGCCGAGATCGGTGGATCCTGACGCCCTCCGCGGCGCCTCGCGCGGACCGCTCCGCGCTCGCCGTGGTATAGCGATCCGCGCCGCCGGGGCGTTCCCGCGGCGCTCGCGCGAGCCCGCCGCGGACCGGCCCCGCCGGGCGCGTTCCCCTCGCGACCCAGGAGAGACGCCATGCCCCGTGCCTACAACTTCAATGCCGGCCCCGCCGGCCTCCCCCTCCCCGCGCTCGAGCGCGCGCAGCGCGAGATGCTCGACTTCGAGGGCACCGGAATGAGCATCCTCGAGCACAGCCACCGCGGGAAGGCCTACGAGGGTGTGCACGACGAGGCCATCTCGCTGCTGCGCGAGCTGCTCGCGATCCCCGACGACTACTACGTCCTGTTCCTCCAGGGCGGCGCGAGCCAGCAGTTTGCCCAGGTGCCGATGAACCTGCTGCCGGCGGGCAAGAGCGCCGACTACCTCCTCACGGGCGGCTGGTCCGAGAAGGCCTACGAGGAGGCCGGCCGCGTGGGCACCGTGCGCGTCGCGGCGACGACGGCCAAGGGCAAGGCCTACACGCGCATCCCGAAGCAGGCCG
The DNA here is from genome assembly GCA_903906315.1 of uncultured delta proteobacterium. Taxonomy (GTDB): domain Bacteria; phylum Myxococcota_A; class Polyangia; order Polyangiales; family Polyangiaceae; genus CAIVJW01. Next base: position 57,605 of record CAIVJW010000017.1, read on the forward strand.
AGATCTCGCTCGACCCCGCCGCGGCGTACGTGCACATGACGTCGAACAACACCCTCTTCGGCACCCAGTGGCACTGGCTACCGGAAGCGGGATCCGTGCCGCTCGTCGCGGACATGTCGTCGGACTTCCTGTGGAGGAAGCACGACGTCAGCAAGTACGCGCTCATCTACGCCGGCGCGCAGAAGAACATCGGGCCGAGCGGCGTGACGGTCGTGGTCGCGCGAAAGGACCTGGTCGACGGCGGGCGGAAGGACATCCCGATGATCTTCCGCTACTCGACGCACGCGTCGCAGAACTCGCTCTATCACACGCCCCCGACGTTCGGGATCTACCTGGTGCGCAACGTGCTCGCGTACACGAAGGAGATCGGCGGCCTCGACGAGGTCGAGCGGCGCAACCGCGAGAAGGGGGCGCTGCTCTACGGCGCCATCGACGCGAACCCGGACTTCTTCCGCGCGCCCGTCGACAAGGACAGCCGCTCGTACATGAACGTCGTCTTCCGGCTGCCGACCGAGGAGCTCGAGAAGCGCTTCGTGGCCGAGGCGGCGAAGCTTCACATGGTCGGCCTCGCGGGCCACCGATCCACGGGCGGGGTCCGGGCCTCGACGTACAACGCGGTGTCGATCGAGGCCGTGCGCGCGCTCGTCGACTTCATGAACGACTTCGCCCGGCGCGCCTGAGGCGGTCCCCGCCGCGGCGGGAGCGCCGCGGACGCTCGATCGCGGCGCAGACGAACCGGTCGGTCCGCGGGCTCTCGTGAGCCCGTCGGCCGCTCGGCGGCGACGCCGGCGTGGGCGGTCTGCGCCGCCTCCCGCGATCGCGATCTCGCGGCGAGGCCGGAGCGTCGCGGTCGCAACGATCTCGATCAGCTGTCGTCGGACGAAGAGCCCGAGTCGCCCATGAGCTCGTCGAGGATGCCCCCGCCGCCCGAGTCGTTGCTCGACGAGGAGGACGAGTCCGACGAGCCGCCGAAGAGCTCGCTCAGGATGCCGCCGCCGCTGCCGCCGGGCTGATCGTTCGCCTGCCCGGAGTCGGTCGAGCCGTAGTCCGAGCTGGCGCCTCCGCCGCTCGACGACGAGTCGAAGAGCTGATCCATGATGCCGCCGCCCTGGTTCTGGCCGTAGCTCTCGCCGCCGCGGCCCCGGTAGCCGTCGTCGGATCGCTGGTGATCGTGGCCGTGCGCGTACCCGTCGCCGTTGCGCTGGAAGCCGCCGCTGCTGCCCCACGATCCGCCCACGGCCGCGCCCGCGGCCGCGCCGAGGAACGTGGCCGCGACCGATCCGACCTGACCGACGACCTGCATGGTCTGCTGCCTCGAGGCCTGCTCCTGCCGCTGGCGCAGCCGATCGGGCGCGCCGGCGAAGACCTCGCTGCACTTCAGGCACGCGGGCGCGTTGTGCGGCGAGAGCGCGCGACAGAAGACGCACGCGACGACGATCCACGCCTGGCAGGCGACGCACTTCTGCGTGCCCCATTCGCTCAGCGTCGCGCACCGCGGGCACGGCACGGCGGGCCGGTCCGGGTCGGTCTCGAAGATCGCCTTGCAGTACTTGCAGGCCGCGAAGCCGGGAACGCGGGGGGCTCCGCAGCGCGCACAGGGTTCTCCGCCTTGCGTCATGCCCCGATGGTACCGCGGAACGGCGGCGGGGCGAGCGATCCGCGAGGCCGGGCGCCCCGCGGAGCCCGCCCGGCGGTCGGTGGAATCACCCGAGCGCCCGGGAGAACGCCTCGATCGACCGCGCCACGTCGGTCACCCCGGCCAGCTCGCGGCACGAGTGCATGCTGAGCATGGGCGCGCCGACGTCGACGGTGGGGATGCCGAGCTGCGCCGCGGTGATGGGGCCGATGGTGCTGCCGCACGGGAGGTCCGTGCGCACGACGAAGCGCTGCGGGCGGAAGCCGGCGTCCTGGCAGATGGCCTCGAAGCGCGCCGCCGTCTCGCCATCGGTCGCGTAAGACTGGTTCGCGTTCGACTTGATGACGAGGCCGCCGTTCAGCTGCGGCGCGTGCTGCGGCTCGTGCCGGTCGGCGTAGTTGGGGTGGATGGCGTGCGCCATGTCGGCCGAGACGAGGAGCGATCGCGCCATCGCCCGCGGCAGCGCCTGCGCCTGCCGGTCCGCGTGGCCGTCGACGATGCGGCCGAGGACGTCGCGCAGCACCGACCCGGCCGCCCCGGCGGCGCTGCGGCTGCCGACCTCCTCGTGATCGTAGAGGACGACCACGCGCGTCTCGGGGCCGGGCGAGGTGCGCGCCAGCAGGGCGGTGGTCGCGGCGTGGCAGCTCGCGAGGTTGTCGAGCCGGGACGCGAACACGAGCTCGTCTTCGAGCCCGCCGATCGTGGCCTTCTGCACGTCGTAGAGGCAGAGATCGAAGCCCAGGATCGCGTCCTCCTCGACGTCGATCGCGCGCGCGAGGACGCCGCGCAGGACGGGCTCCTTGCCGAGGCCGACGACGGGCGCCAGGTGACGCTGCTCGTTCAGGACGAGGCCGTCCTTGTTGACGCCGCGGTTCAGGTGGATGGCGACGTTCGGCACGCGCGCGACGGCGCGGCCGAGGTCGACGAGGCGGGCCTTCACGCCGCCGCCTGCGCGCAGGAACACGCGGCCGGCGAGGGAGAGGTCGCGGTCGAGCCAGGTGGAGAGCAGGACACCGCCGTAGACCTCGACGCCGAGCTGCTGCCAGCCGCTCTTCGAGACGTCCGCGTTGGGCTTCACGCGCAGGTTGGGCGAGTCGGTGTGCGCGCCGATCACGCGGAAGCCGCCCGTCGCGGGGGACTCCGCGCCGACGACGAACGCGACGATCGTGCCGCCTCCGCGCCGCACGAAGCGGCGGTCCCCCGGCTCGATCCGGAAGGCGTCGCGCTCGTCCTGCTCGGTGAAGCCCGCGGCGGCGAGGCGCGCCGCGACCTCGGCGACCGCGTGGTACGGCGTCGGCGATCGGTCGATGAAGGCGCACAGGTCGCGGGCGGCGGCGAGGCTCGCCGCGCGGTCGGCGGCAGGCTCGCGGAGGTCGGTCGTCGGGAGGGCGTCGTCGGTGGCCATCGCCCGCGACTATAGCCCGATCGGGCCTCGACCGGGCCCGACCGCGGGCGCGCCGGCGCGCATCGGCTACGCTCCCGCGATCGTGATCGAGGTCCGTGCGCACGCGAGCCTCTCGGCGATCGCCGAGGCCGAATGGGACGCTCTCGACGGCGCGTCGGCGCCCTTCCTGCGCTGGCGCTGGCTCGACGCGCTCGAGCGGACGGGCTGCGTCGGCGGCGCCACCGGCTGGCACCCGCACCACCTGACCTTCCACGAGGGCGGCCGGCTGGTCGCGGCCGCGCCGGCGTACCTCAAGGAGAACAGCGAGGGCGAGTTCGTCTTCGACCACGCCTGGGCCGCGGCGGCCGAGCGGATGGGCAAGGCCTACTACCCGAAGCTCGTCCTCGCCTCGCCCTTCACGCCCGCGACCGCGCACAAGCTGCTCGTCGCCCGCGCCGCGGACCGGCCGCGCCTCCTGCCCGTGCTCGCCGAGGCGATCGCGAAGATCGTCGCCGCCGAGCAGCTCTCCTCCGCGCACGTCCTCTTCCCGCCCGAGGCCGAGGCCGTGGCGCTCGCGGAGGCCGGGATGGCCCACCGCCTCGGGCTCCAGTTCCAGTGGCGCAACGACGGGTACGCGACCTACGACGACTTCCTCGGCCGCTTCGGATCGAAGCGCCGCCATCAGCTGCGGCGCGAGCGGCGCGCGATCGAGGATCAGGGCGTGCGCATCGAGACGCTCCGCGGCGACGCGATCGGGCCCGACGTCCTCGAGGCGATGTACGGCTTCTACACGAGCACCGTCGACAAGTTCGCCTGGGGGCGCCGCTACCTCCGGCGCGAGCTCTTCGAGGAGCTCGGCGGCCGGCTGCGCGACGACGTCGAGATCGTCGTCGCGCGTCGGTCCGCGGGCGGCGCGCCGATCGCGGGCGCGCTCAACCTCGCGGGGGACGGCGTGATCTACGGGCGCTACTGGGGCGCGCGCGAGGACCTGCCGTTCCTGCACTTCAACGTCTGCTACTACCACCCGATCGAGGAGTGCATCGCGCGGGGCGTGGGCGCGTTCGAGCCGGGCGCGGGCGGCGAGCACAAGCTCGCGCGCGGCTTCTCGCCGACGGTCACGCACAGCGCGCACCTCGTCACCGACCGCCGACTCGACGCCGCGGTGCGCGAGTTCCTCGGGCGCGAGCGCGAGGCGATCCGCGCGGCCGCGAGCGACCCCGGGGTAGCCTTCCGCGGCGGGCGCTGAAGCTGCGACGCGCGCCCGCGCGCCGCACGGCGGGGTCGTCGATCCCGGTACGCGCCCACGGGCGCCGCGCGGTGCGGACCGAGGAGGGCGCCGAGGACGCCAGAAGAACGGGGCCCTGCGGGGCCGGAGGCCGGCCGGCGGATGCGCCCTGCGTGGGCGCCCAAGCTTGCGGCACGACACCCCCAATCTTCCCTTGGCGCTCTTGGCGCTCTTGGCGCTCTTGGCGCTCTTGGCGTCCTTGGCGCTCCTCTCGATCCCTGTCCGTCCGCTCCACGGCTCTGCGAGCCAGCCAGTGGACGGCGATCGAACCGAGGGCCGTGAACGCGCACCGAGGAAGAGAGCTGCCACGCGAACGGAAAGGTGAGCAGCCACTGGCGCAGAGCGACCTCGGGCAGGACGTGGTCGATGAGATTCGCGGACGTGGCGCACATACGGCGGCCCTTGCATGAGGGGCAGAATCCGGTGTCAACGGGCCACCCGCCGGGCGGGTAGGCCGTGCAAACGCGACCCGGTCGGGTAGCCACCCCGTCGAGCCCGCCGGACCTCCCCGGCCGGGCCGTCAGCAGACACAAGATCTCTTCCGCGAGGTCACGTCCAGCCTCCTCGGCGCGAGGCCCAAGACCGCGCGATCCTGCAGGAAATCGGTCCAGAGAGCAAGGCTGGAGCGTCGATGACTCGCAACGTAGAAGGTGGTAGAATCGCGCGACACGCATGCTGATCTCCGCGCCTCACTCGACCTCTGCTCTCCGGGCCGCACTTCGCACGTTCGGCTTGTCCTCGTCGATCGCCCTCTCCCTCGCCGCGTGCTCGTCGAGCACGCCCGCGCCGAGCGCCTCGTCCGTCGCGACGAGCGCGGGCGGCGCGGGCGGTCTGGGTGGTGGCGGGGGCGCGTCCGGCGGCGCAGGCACGGGCAGTGGAGGCGAGGCCGAGTTCCTGAACGGAGGTTGTCGCACGGGCCAGGACTGCCCGGACGACGGGTCGTGCGTGCCGCCGGGCGAATCCGACCCGGCCTGCGGTATTCCCGCCCCCGACACCTGCATGTCCGACGCGGAGTGCGCGTCGATGGCGAACGGCATCTGCGATGGCGAGGTGTGCGGCGGTCGCCACTGCGTCCCTGGGTGCGCGGACGACTCGGCCTGCTCGCCGTCGATGGCCTGCCAGGCGGGCCACCGCTGCGGCCCGAAGCCGTGCGCGAAGGACTCGGACTGCCCCGAGGACTTCGCGTGCGTCGCCGAAGGAGGCACGGACCGCGTCTGCAGGCGGCAGCAGTGTACGAGCCGCACCGACTGCGCTCACCACTGCGTGAACGGGGAGTGCTACGAGTCCCTCGGCTCGTGCTCCGGGCCGCCCGCCGGGTAGCGGTCGACCTCCGTCGGCGTGACTCCGTCCGCCGACTTCCCGCGGGTCGCCCTCCGTTGCGCCCCGCGCGCATGCGCCCTCTCCGCTCCGCCCCGATCGCCGCGCTCCCGCTCCTCCTCCTCGCCTGCGGTGGCGCGCCCGAGCCCGCGCCCGTCACCCCCGCGACGCCGCCCGCGCCGCCCGCCGAGGCCACGAGCGCGAGGCCCGCGGCGCCCGTCGTGCCGAGCACGCCGACCCCAACGTCGGACGAGACGGGCGGCGCGGTCAAGGGCCGCGGACGGTGCGCCGCCCGCGCCCGGCGCGCCCGCCCCCCGCTCACCTGGCGGCGGGCTCGAACGCGCCCTCGGAGATGGCGCCCGGCGCCCGCACGCGGCCGAGCGGGATCTCGAGCGCGTCGAAGGGCGGCGCGCGCATCTACACGCCGCCCGACCCGCCCGCGACGCGGCGGGGGTCGAGGTCCGAGGCGCCCGAGTCGACGCGGCGGGCCAGGTGCAGATGCCTCGTCAGCTCCGAGAGCGCGCGCAGCTCCGCGAGGCGGCGCGCGACGCCCGCGGCGAACGGCTCCGAACGCGGTGGCGGCGCGAGCCGGCCGCGCGCTTCCTCGGCGGTCATGGGCGCGTAGGAGGTGCGGAGCCACGCGAGCCGCGCGGCGACCGCGGGCGGCGACAGGTCAGGCGTCATCGGTGCGCTCCAGCGCCTCGAGGTCCGCGAGATCCTGCGCGCGGCCGGCGAGGCGCTTCATCTTCACGAGCGCGTCGCGCGTCACCACGACGAGGCGCCCCTCGGGGAGGTCGACCTCGAGCCGGTCGTCGAGGAGGCCCTCGAATGCCGCGTCTGCCGCCAGCAGGTCGAGGATCAGGTGCTCGTCGCCCTCGAGCTTGCCGACGCGCTGCACGTGGCGCTCGCGCGACGTGCCCGCGTCGAACGTCATCGGCAGCGCCGCGAAGACGTACCCGAGCGGGCGTACGACCTCCAGGATCCTCGCCACGTCCTCCGGGCGGACCAAGAGGTCGATGTCCTTCGTGCTCCGGGTCGCGCCGTGGATCGTCACGGCGATGCCGCCGCAGATCGCGTGCTCGATGCGCGCGTCGCGGAGCGCCCCCACGACCGCGTGCAGTTCGTCGACCAGGTTCACGAGGCGAGGGTACGCCGCGGGCGTGGGCGCGGCGAGCCTGCGGCGACCCTGGACCGCGCGCCGCCCCCACGACGTCGGCCGCCCCTCTTTACGCCCCGCGCCGGTCGGTCGAAGAGGAATCAGGAGGCGATTGCGTGACCGCGCGCGAGGCGCGCCGGGCCGGCTCGACGCCCGTGCGCGGTCGCGAGATCGTCCCTTTGGACGGAGCCGATGCGCGGCAGCGGCGCGGCGGGCTCGGCCGGCTCTATGGGGACGCTGGCAGGTTGCGCCCACGCGAGCAGGACCTCGAGGCCCTCCGCGCGTGACGGTGCGGACTGGCGGCGAGGCGTCGTCGGCTCGGCGGCCCCGTGAGCTTCGCCGCAGTCCGCGGCTGCGCGACGACGGGGGCTCGACGTCGGCACGCGAGGCGCAGAAGGGCCCCTCGACGCGCGATGCCGCGAGCCAGAGGAACTCTGCCGCGGGACGGAGACTGCATCACGCGGCCACCGGGGGCGCGCGACTGCGCAGGTCGGGCAGCGGTCGTCGGACGAGGGTGAGCGCGCGGCACGCGGGGCAGCGCCGCAGGTCGGTCCCGGTCAGCGCGGCGAGCAGCGCCTCGAAGCCGGGCTCGAGCGCGCCGTCGACGGCCGGCGTTCCAGCGTTTGCGGTGAAGGCGATCGCGCAGGCGAGCCCACGCCTCCGGGTCGGCCGCCTCGCCTTCGGGCCTCGCGAGCTCGCCGCGCCGAAGGGCCTTGTCGAGCGCGGCGAGGAGCTTGCCGCGGAAAAGCGCGCCGAGGACCTCGACGGGGAACAAGGTCTTCACGCATCCTGTC